>NZ_AP018795.1:1020000-1320000 GCF_003966655.1 Acidithiobacillus ferridurans
ATAGGGAGCAAAGTCATAGGGTTGGGCCGGCAACCTGGCGACCACCGTGGACAGCGCTGGGGCATTGATGTTGATACCTGTGGGTACGGTGTTGGGCTTTGCCACCAGATCGATGACCTGCTGCCAGTTGATCGTCCAGTTTTGCCCGGCCTGTTTTTCAAAGTGACTGATGGCGTCTACCGCACGCTGCTGGGCGTTGCCGCCCTTGGCATAGGCTTCAACCGGCTTGAAACTTTGCAGATAGAGCTGACCGTTGCCGTTTGTCCCGACCACGTAGGGCTGGTCGATGGTCGTTACCGGTGTACCCACCTTGACCATTTTGAAGAGCTGGACCTCGTTTTCGGGATAGACGTGGAAGCAGCCATGACTCACCCGCATGCCGACACCCCAGGGCTTATTGGTGCCGTGAATGAAAATCTGCGACCAGCCCGTTTCCAGCGCCAGTTCACCCATGGGGTTGTCAGGACCGGCGGGGAAGAACGCGGGTATGGGTTCTCCGGCCTTGGCGTGCTCCTCCTGTATGTTTTTGGGCACCGTCCAGGTGGGGCTTTTCACTTTGGCGATGATGCGGGTACTGCCCAGCGGATTCGGCCATTTTGGGCGGAAAATGCCTACCGGATAGGTGTAAACCACGTTCTGACCCGGGGGAAAATAGAACAGACGTCGTTCCGGGACATTGATGATGATCCCCGTCCAGGGCTTGGGAGGAAGAATATACTGGGTGGGCACCAGTACCCGGGTTCCCGCGCCGGGAAGCCAGGGATCCACGCCGGGATTGGCCGCACGGATTTCGTTATAGCCGACATCATAGTGGCGGGCAATATCGAGCAGGGTATCCTGATGCCGGGCAATGACCACCTGAAGCTGGCCGACCATGTTGCTGCCGGCAGCGGGCAGGGGAAACTCCGCGGCAAGGGCAGTGCTGGAAAACAGGATCGCACAACCGGCAAGGAGACTTGGGATAAGAAGAGATTTCATGATGCAGTATTTTCCTGGACTTGTTGAATATGAGTAAGATCAATTTCGACGTCACCGTCGGCCCGGCGCAGACATAACCACTCCCTGCCCTGCGCCGTCCAGACGTCGAGAATAATTCCATCCTGCCATGAACCATCCACCATGTGTAAACGCGCTGGACGACGCCGCATCGCGGCGAGCTCTAAAGCGCTGTGCAATTCGCAACTTATGGGTTCGTAGGCCGAATGCACGAGTCACACCTCAATGACGGTCATCCCGCCGAGATAGGGACGCAGGGCGGCGGGAATACGAATACGGCCATCGGCCTGTTGATGGTTTTCCAGTAGCGCAACCAGGGTGCGGCCGACGGCGAGTCCGGAGCCATTGAGGGTATGGGCGAGTTGCGGTTTGCCATCTTCGGCACGATAGCGCAATTGCAGGCGACGCGCCTGAAAGCTTTCGAAGTTGCTGCAAGAGCTGATTTCCCGGTACTGATTCTGGCCCGGCAGCCAGACTTCCAGGTCATAGGTCTTGGCGGCACTGAAGCCCAAATCCCCCGCGCAGAGGGCTACCACCCGGTAGGGCAGTTCCAGCAGTTGCAAGACCTTTTCGGCATGGGCGGTGAGTGTTTCGTGGGCCTGAGCAGAATCTTCAGGGCGGACGATCTGCACCAGTTCCACCTTGTCGAACTGATGCTGGCGGATCATGCCGCGGGTATCGCGGCCATAGGCTCCCGCTTCACGGCGAAAACAGGGGGTGTAGGCGCAGAAACGCTGCGGCAGGCTGGCAACAATTTCGCCACGCAACAGGTTGGTGAGCGGCACTTCGGCGGTAGGGATCAGGTAGTAGGGGTCATCTCGTAGGGCGAAGAGGTCTTCTTCGAATTTGGGGAGTTGCCCGGTTCCATACAAGGAATCGGCGTTGGCGAGAAAAGGCGGTGCGATTTCCGTGTAACCGTGTTCCGTCGTATGCAAATCCAGCATGAATTGCGTCAGGGCGCGCTCGAGACGGGCACCGGCGCCACGCAATACCACAAAGCGGGCGCCGGCAAGGCGGGCGCCCGCCGCAAAATCGATGATACCCAGGGCCTCGCCCAGATCGACATGGTCGTGAGGAGGGAAATCGAAGGCGCGGGGCGTGCCCCAGTGACGCAACACCACATTGTCACTTTCATCGCGGCCGTCGGGCACCGAATCCTGCGGGATGTTGGGCAGGCCGATGGTCAGCGTATCCCATTCGGCAAGGGTACGTTCCAGTGATTGCTCCAGGGCCTTGATCTCCTCGCCGTTCGACGCTGCCGCGGCCTGCATCGCACCGGTATCGAGCCCCTGACGGCGCGCCTGACCGATCTGTCTGGAAGCTTCATTGCGGGCGTTGCGAAGCTGTTCGAGCTGAATTTGCAGGGTTTTGCGCTGCTGATCGAGGGCATTCAGGGCAGCTACATCGAGGATGAAGTGGCGGCGAGCGAGGCCGACAGCTACGGTTTCCGGCGAGCTACGCAGCAAGCTGGGGTCAAGCATGGGGTTTTTTCTCCCGGACAGGTTGACGATGAGCGTTTATCCAGCGCAAACGCTCCTGAATACGGATTTCCAAACCGCGGTCGCTGGGCTCATAAAAATGGGCCTGACGCAGACTGGGGGGCAGATAAGACTGTTCCGGAGCGATGGCGTCGGGATAGTCGTGATCGTATTGATATTCCCGGCCGTAATCCAGTGCCTTGAGCAGTGCGGTGGGCGCGTTGCGCAGGTGGAGAGGCACTTCGGCACTCCCGCCGCCTTTGACGACGGCACGCACGGCATTCCATGCCTCGTATACGCGGTTACTTTTGGGACAACTGGCGAGATAGGCCGTAGCCTGCGCCAGCGCCAGCTCCCCCTCGGGCGAACCAAGAAAGGCGTAGGCGTCTTTGGCGGCGAGGGCCATTTCCAAAGCCCGTGGGTCGGCAAGGCCAACATCTTCGGAAGCCATGCGTACCAGCCGACGGGCAAGGTAAAGGGGGTCGGCGCCGCCGTCGAGCATCCGCGCCAGCCAGTAGAGGGCCGCGTCGGGATCGGAACCGCGCAGGGACTTGTGGAAAGCGGAAATTTCGTCGTAAAAGGCTTCCCCCCCTGGTCGAAGCGTCGCCAGGAGTGACCGCTGGCTGCAGCGATGATCCCGGCGGTGATCTGTGTTTTACCCTCCCGTACCGGTGCCAGTTGTACCGCGAGGTCGAGCAGGTTGAGGAGACGGCGCGCGTCGCCGTCGGCAGCGGTCAACAATCCCTTGCGTACTTCCGGGGACATCTCCATCGCCAGTGCTCCCAGACCGAGCACCCTGTCGGCAAGGGTATGATCGAGGACGACGCCGAGTTCTTCTTCAGTCAACGCCTTGAGGACGTGAACCCGTGCCCGGGACAGCAGGGCATTGATCAAGGCGAAACTGGGGTTTTCCGTCGTGGCGCCGATGAGAGTCACGACGCCTTCTTCCACATAAGGTAGCAAGGCATCCTGCTGGCTTTTGTTGAAGCGATGGATTTCATCGATGAAGAGGACCGTGCCCTGCCCCAGGGACTGGGCGGCCTCGGCGCTACTGACGGCGGCGCGGATCTCGCGCACTCCGCTGTTGACGGCAGACAAAACCTGAAAGTGGCGGCCGGCGGTGTGGGCCAAGAGTTGCGCCAGGGTGGTTTTGCCACTGCCTGGTGGACCCCAGAGGATCATGGAGTGCAGATGCCCGGCCTGCACCATGGCCTGCAGCGGACATTCCTTGCCGAGCAAATGACGCTGCCCGACGTAAGCGTCCAGCGTCTGCGGGCGCATCCGCGCCGCCAGGGGACGGGGGTCGGTGGACGATGCTGCCATAAGAACCTTCCGGAGACGGGTTGTCCGTTAAAAATCCCGAGAAATTGCGGCACCGAAGTTGAAGATACTGGCTTTATACGTGCCCGCAAAGCCGGGATAAGAAGACGTCGTGTTGCCGGAGAGGGCATAGGAGGCACCTATGTCGTAATGCCATGCGCCCAGACCGATACCCAACCCGAAGGAGGCCAGATTGCTGCTGGTTCCCGGCACCGCCGCATCAAAACTCGAGCTGTTGCCGGGGCTGCCCTCATGGGCGAGGCCACCGCGAAGTTCCAGATTCTGGTTCAGGTGGTAGCTGAGCCCGAGGCGATAGGCCAAGGCAGACTTCCAGCCGAGGCTGCCATAGCCAGGTAACCGGGCATTGCTCCAGTCATTCCAGTCCACATCCAGTTCGCTCGCAAAGCGTGGGGTAAATCGGTAGCGCACACCTGCCTGTACGCGACTGGGGAGGTCGATGCGGCCACCGCCCGAAGAAACGCTGGCCGCGGAGCGATAACTGAGTCCCGCATTGAAGCGCTCGGTGGTGTAGAAAAGCCCGACGTTACCGCCGACGCCCCCGCCGGTGCCCGAATTTGGGCCAAAGGTTACACTCAGCGCTTGGTAATAATCCAGACCCACTCCAACGCTCAGGTTGGGGAGCAGCAGATAGGCAACCCCCGGATTCACATCCACGATCCGCAGGTCGTTTTTCAGCGAAGGTTGTCCGGGAAAGGTCCCAGCGGGCCAAGTGGCGTTGATGCTGTAGGGTGAAGTGATACCGAGACCAACTGCCAGTGGCAGATCATTGAAACGATGGGTCACAAAGAGATCGGGCAGAATCTGCAGATTGCTGCTGGCATCGATGCTGCCACCGCCATTATCCACCTTGTAAGCCGGGCGCGTTGCGAGAATATCCAGACCCACCCGGGTACCCGGAAAGAAGACCATATCAGCGGGATTGTCGGCAAAACTGCTGACGGGTCCGCCGTCGGCTACCGTGGCACCGGCTTCCGAAAGCCCCACCACGGAGGTCGGCGCGGCGAAACCCGCGGCATGGGACTGCACAGCCACTAACAGACCGAGGGTAACGAGGACGAGGCGGGTCTTCAAAGCCAACATGCAGGACTCCAGAAAATATTATCGAGAGAGAACATCTACGCCGGCAGGCGGAGTGAACTGAAACTCCTGCGCCGAAATGGGGTGATTGATCCTGATATGCTCGAAGCGGAGGACGGTCTGTTGCTGGAAGGCGTCTTCCATACGCATCTCGCGCAGCGCGCCCTGCGCGTCAAAGCCCAGGCGCAACGCGGTGAAGCCCTGATCCTGACCCGTTTTGGGATGCAACAGCAGCCAGCGGAGTCCGTTTTTTTCACCCAGATCTGTAATCCTGAAGCGCTGGCTGAGGTCATCGTTACCAGCGATCAGCGCCGCAGGGGTGGACCCGATAGCTTTGCCGAGGGGCTGCACCGTGGCCTGTTCCAGAGCCGGCTCATAAAGCCAGACCTTCTCACCGTTGGACACGATGGTTTGCCCGTTACGGCCGTTGTAGTCCCAGCGGAATTTGCCGGGGCGGGAAATCCACAGCTTGCCGCCGGTACGCTTGACGATCTGGCCGTCATGGTTGGCTACTTCCTGACGGAACTGGGCCGTGATGGTGTGGGTTTTCTGGAAAAAATCCTGCAACAGCGCCAACCCCGTGGCGGCAGCCGCGAGCTGGATACTACCCAGCATCAGCAGTGGCACCAGGAGCCAGAGAACCAGACCCGAAGCCCGTGATGGGTCGCGCCCGAGGCGCAAACGGTCAGTCACGACCAGGGGGTGCTGCTGCATAGATTTCTCTGCTCCCGTTACTTTGCAAGGGACCGACCACACCGGCCCGCTCCATCTCTTCAATCATGCGGGCGGCCCGATTATAGCCCACCTTGAGTTGCCGCTGCACGTAAGAGATACTCGCCTTGCGGCTGCTGGTGACAATGGCCACCGCCTGATCATAGAGCGGATCGGCATCTTCACCACCCTCCCCGTCCATGCTTTCCCCATCGCCGCCTTCACCACCCTGTAAAATACGTTCGTCGTATTGGGGCGCGCCCAGTTGGCGCAGGGACTCTACCACACGATGGACTTCGTCATCGCTGACAAAGGCTCCATGCACCCGCAACGGATAACCGGAGCCGGGAGGCAGGTAGAGCATGTCGCCCTGGCCGAGCAAGGTTTCCGCGCCCATCTGGTCAAGAATGGTGCGCGAGTCGATACGCGACGAAACCTGAAAGGCAATGCGGGTGGGGACGTTGGCCTTGATCAGCCCGGTGATCACATCCACCGAAGGACGCTGGGTCGCCATGATCAGGTGCAGACCAGCCGCACGCGCTTTCTGGGCCAGACGGGTGATCAGGGTTTCCACCTGTTTGCCGACCACCATCATCAGATCCGCGAACTCGTCGATGATCACCACGATAGCGGGCAGCATGCTCAAGGCCACGGGTTCGCCGTCCATATCTTTATCCGGGCCCGGCAGGGGATGTCCCGCAGCCGCCGCTTCCCGGACCTTCTGATTATATCCGGTCAGGTTGCGCACTCCCGCAAAAGCCATGAGCTTATAGCGCCGTTCCATCTCCGCCACGCACCAGCGCAGGGCGTTGGCGGCCTCTTTCATGTCCGTCACCACCGGCGCGAGCAGGTGAGGGATGCCCTCATAGATGGATAGCTCCAGCATCTTGGGATCCACCATGATCAGGCGTACATCCTCGGCAGTCGCTTTGAACAGTATGCTGAGAATCATGGCATTGACACCCACAGACTTGCCGGCGCCGGTGGTCCCGGCTACCAGCAGGTGGGGCATTCTGGCCAGATCGGCGGACACCGGCTGCCCGCCGATATCCTGACCCAATGCCAGCGTCAGCAGACTTTTGCTCTGGGTGAAGCCGTGACTGGAAAGCACCTCGGAGAGGCGCACCGTGCGCCGGTTGGGGTTTGGCACCTCGATGCCCATGGTGGCCTTACCGGGAATGGCTTCCACCACCCGCACCCGGGCCGCCAGCACGCGCGAAAGGTCTTTGCTGAGGCCCGCAATCTGGCTGACCTTGACTCCCGGTGCCGGTTCTATTTCAAAGCGGGTAATCACCGGTCCGGGATGGGCCGCCACTACGGCCGCCTGCACCCCGAAGTCGGCCAGCTTTTCTTCCAGCATACGCGACTGCTGCTGCAACGCTTCAGGCTGCAGTTGAGAACCAGGATCTGACGCATCCGGTGGATCGAGCAGACCCAGATCGGGCAGGCCATCGGCACGCGGCGGCCCAACCGGAGCCGGCAACGGCAACTGCCGACTGCTTTTAACGGCGGTATGCGCCGAACCTGGCCCGCGTTTTTTGGTAGAAAAGAAGCTGGGTGCAGCGGGCGGGGACACCTTTGGCGCAGCGGGCGTCAGCGTGGTGATGGACGCCGGGGCCGCCCGGGTCGGAATCTGGCGTCGCAGTCGCCAGCGCAGGTGTGGCCTGGGCAAGGCCGCATACAGGGTATTGGCCTGCGCAGCCATCGCGCGCGGCCCGAGACCGGTGAGCAAAAACACGCCGAGGCCAAACAGCCCAAGAAACAGCAAGGCGCTACCACCCACACCGATGAATGGCCGGGCAAGGGCGCCGGCTTCCTGTCCCAGGATACCACCCGCTCCCGCACCGGCAATGGGCCACCAGCCCGCCGGCCAGGTCAGCGCCAGGAAACTGCTCAGACCCAGCATCATGGCGGCAGCGCCCACCGGCGCCGCCCGGCGCCCAGGATGCTGATGAAACCAGTGCCGCCATAGCTGCCACACCCATGCGCCCAACGCCACGGGCAGGAACCATGCGACCACACCAAAGACCTGTACCAGAAAATCAGCGATATAGGCGCCAGTTTTGCCGCCCCAGTTATGGGCGGGGCCACCCTTTCCACTGTTGAACCAGCTCGGATCGGCGGGGTGGAAGCTGAGCAGGGATATCGCCACGAACGCCGTCACGCCGATCAGTATCAGCAGTAGCGCCTCGCGACGCCATGGTTTGGCACGCGGCGGCTGGCCCGGCTTTGCGGGGGCAGGCCGGGAGCCTCGGGACGCATTACGGGCTGCAGAGTTCATGTCGGCACGCTAAACGACCCCTGCGCGGGTGTCAAGGAGATGCGGGGAAAAAAGGCAAGTCAATGCAGTTGTTAGGCATTTCGAATGGATCAGATCACGACACTTCACTGCGCACTGCGCCATATCCGATCGCTGTCCGGGAAGGACAGGGGTGCGGGAATGATGCTAGACTTTCTCCAGAAGTTCTCCGCTGGTCCGCGCCGGTTCCGCCATACAGTGGGCCGGCGCGGTAGCGTTTCTTTATAGGCAGCGAGGTGCCCATGAGCGATCCGAAAAGTGTCATCGATGAAAAACATTGCCGCTTGCTTATCCTGGGCTCCGGTCCCGGTGGTTATACGGCGGCAATCTATGCTGCACGCGCCAATCTGAGTCCGATACTGGTGCAGGGCATGGAGCCCGGCGGCCAACTGATGACGACCACGGAGGTGGATAACTGGCCGGGTGCTGCAGACGGCATCATGGGCCCGGAACTCATGCAGGAACTGGAAAAACAGGCGCGCCGTTTTGATACCGAGATTCTGTTTGACCACATTCATACCGCCGATCTCCGTCAGCGCCCTTTTCGCCTCAGTGGGGATCAGCACTGCTATACCTGCGATGCGCTGATTCTCGCCACCGGCGCATCTGCCAAATACCTGGGTTTGCCCAGCGAAGACAAGTTTCGCGGCAAGGGAGTTTCCGCCTGTGCGACCTGCGACGGATTCTTCTATCGCGGGCAGGCGGTGGCCGTGGTCGGTGGCGGCAATACGGCGGTAGAGGAAGCGTTATATCTCAGCAACATTGCCAAGCATGTCACCGTGATCCATCGTCGCAACAGGTTCCGGGCGGAAAAAATCCTGCAAGACAAACTCATGGCCAAGGAAAATGTCACCGTTATCTGGGATCATTCCGTCGCAGAAGTGCTGGGCGATGCTTCCGGAGTTACCGGCTTGCGCATTGAGCATGTAGAAAACGGCAGCACGCAGGATCTCGCGCTGATGGGTGTATTCATTGCCATCGGCCATCAACCCAACACCGAAATCTTCAAGGGACAACTGAAGATGGACGAGGGGGGTTATCTGGTTACCCGGGGCGGCCGTGATGGCATGGCCACGGCGACCAGTATCGAGGGGGTATTTGCTGCCGGAGATGTTCAGGATTATGTATATCGTCAGGCGGTAACCAGTGCAGGAACCGGCTGTATGGCGGCGTTGGACGCGGAGCGTTGGCTGGAGCAGCAACAAGAGGGCTGAACCATGGGGCGGCGGCCAGATCAGTCGGAGAAACAAGAGCGAGTGACCGGGGTGGACGACACCGCTTGCTTTCTGCAAGCGATAGCGGATGTCCGGCCCCTGCCAGCCCCGCCCCCTCCCCCACGTCCAGCGCCGCCACCGCCCTTGCCGATACAGCGGCATCAGGACGAGTTGGCAGTTCTGGAGGCGCTGGGCGGTGGTCTGCACAGCGACGAAATTCTGGAATCCGGAGACGGGTGGCTTTATTTGCGGCCCGGGCTGTCTCCGGCGCTGCTGCGGGACTTGCGCCGGGGCCGGTTCCGGATTCAGGAGCGGCTCGACCTGCACGGCTGCACCGTGGAGGAAGGCCGCGCTGAACTATCGGCATTTTTGCGGGAAGCGCGACAACGGCGCTGGACCTGCGTTTGCGTCATCCACGGGAAAGGGCTGGGATCCCCCGGTCGCATTCCCGTCCTGAAAAGGCTGGTGGGTGGCTGGTTGATGCGTCATCAGGAGGTGCTGGCATTTGCTCAGGCGCGCCCAGAAGAGGGCGGCGGCGGCGCGTTGCGCGTTCTCCTGGGCTGGCCCCGCCGCAAATAGGCAAGCCCAACCATAGACCGGGCCTTTAACCGGGTACAGACGGCAACGTTGAACAGTTTCGGTACCCCGCCCTCAGCCCTGCGCCGCGTTGCAGGGTATCCGGGTATCGCGCCGCCCCCAGCGCTCCCCGACAGGCAGGGCGCTTTCCGCATCGGCCAGGGAGGCGAGGATCGGGCAATCAGCCACTCGGCCATGGCCGGGGCAGCGGTCGACCTGTTGCGCAAGGACCGTGCGCATTCTTTGCAAATCGGCGATCTTGCGATCGATCTCGGCAAGTTTTTGCACGGTGAGCGCTTTGATCTCGCCCATGTCATTCTCCGCACTGCCGCTAATATCCAGCAGCTCTTTCACTTCCGCCAGGGAAAAGCCAAGATTCTGGGCACGCCGGATAAAACGCAGACGCGCTTCGGCTTCACCGTCATAGAGCCGATAGTTGGATGGCGTCCGCTGCACAGGCCGAATCAGCCCGATCCGCTCATAGTAACGCAAGGTCTCTGCGGCAAGCCCTGCTTCACGCGCCAAGCGGCCGATGGTTACCGGGGCTTCCATAATCATCCTCCTCGTTATAGGGTGCCATTTAAGAGTGCGTACCGTCCCGAACTATGGTGTCCGTTGTAAGGCCCCTAGTCAACACAATGGTCAAGGCCTTGCGCTTCCGCCATTTCCCTCCCCAAAAGGCCTTCCACACAACTCGTCGCGAATACGCCCGCGGGGAGGGAAAAACTCAGAATCAGGGTTTGTACATCCTCCCAGCGGCCGCTGAGGTTCTCCGGACGCGCGCGCAAGGGACGCCGGGCAGCGTCTAGCCCTTGTTCTGCAAGACGTCGTGCCCAATGGAGGCCATCGTCTGTTGTACCGGCGATGACCGGCCCCGCGCCCAGGGCCGAGGTCTCCAGTGCGGCGGCAACCAGGGTCGGCGCCAACCCGCCACGACCTGGTAAGGGGCCGGTGGGATGCAGGTCCCATTCAGCGGCGCGCGCCTGCAAATCCGCGAGATCGTCCTCCTCCGCCAGAAAAATACTGTGCGAGCCAGCCAGTTGCACGACTTCACCCGGCAGAATCTCCGTCCAGTTGGCATGCCGCACCCGCTCGGCGAGGACCAGATTGAACAGGGCGGAGCGGGCCGCGGACCAGAGCAGGCCGCGCCGATGGCGGTCTACCCGCATCGGCTGTCCGGATAACAGTCGCGCGGCCTCTTGCAAATTTCGGTGCCCGAAGCGCTGGGCACCGAAATAGTTGGGGAACCCTCGTTTCAGGAGAATTTGCAGGCGGGCGTCCCAGAGACTGTGTGCTCCCGTGGTGGCGCGCAAAGTGAGTTGAAAGTGGTTGCCACGTAACACGCCCCGACGTAATTTACGGTCATGGCGGCCGATCTGCTGAAAGTGCAGACTGTCGTCTTCCAGACTGCCCCAATCCGGGTTGCTACCCGCCGTAGCCGGCACCGTAAAACTCTGCCGGGTAACAGCTTGACGGTCCTTGAGACCGGCAAAACCCACATCCCGGACCGCCACCCCGGCACAACGCGCCAGACGCTGGGCCACATCCTGCGTATTGAGGCCGCGTTTCTCCACTACCAGCCAGTGATGGGTACCCATACCGGATGGGACAAAAGGCAGCAATTCCGTGACCTGAAAGTCTTCTGGAGACTGCCTCATTTCGGCGCCCAGCAGACCGCTCTCTGCGGGGTAGATGCGCGGCAGACTTTCAGACATGCCGAATCAGCACGACAGCGTGGGCGGCAATGCCTTCACCCCGACCGGTATAGCCCAATTGCTCTGTGGTGGTCGCTTTGATGTTGACCGCATCGAGATCCACGGCGAGGTCAGCAGCAATATGGGCGCGCATCTGCGGGATATGATCTGCCAATTTGGGACGCTGACAGACGATGGTCGCGTCCACGTTGCCTACCGTAAAACCTTTCCCCTGGACCAACTGACGACAATGTCGGAGCAGGAGCCGCGAATCCGCACCTTCGAAATGGGCATCGGTATCGGGGAAATGATGTCCGATGTCGCCCAGGGCAGCCGCCCCCAGCAGGGCATCGCAGACGGAGTGAAGAAGCACGTCAGCATCGGAGTGGCCGGCAAGACCGCGTTCATAGGGTACCGACACACCACCGAGGATCAGGGCCCTTCCCGGCACCAACGCATGTACGTCAAAGCCGTGACCAATACGCAGTTGCATAAGATTATCCTTCTTCGCCACGCGCCGCGAGAATTGCGGCGGCGAGCATGAGATCATCACTGAGGGTTACCTTGATGTTATCGCCGTGTCCCGGGATCAGGCGGGGACGCCAGCCTTGCGCCTCCATCGCCGACGCCTCATCGGTAATTTGCCGGTGCTCCGCACGCGCGGCTTCCAGGGCCACCAGCAGCGCCCCGAGAGGGAACGCCTGCGGAGTCAGGGCGCGCCACAATCCTTCCCGATCCACGGTACCTGAAGAGCATCCATCCTCACCCCGCTTGAGGGTGTCGGCAACGGGCACGGCAAGCAGTGCGCCCTGGGGTGCGTTCGCAAGACTTTCCAGCAGCCTCAAGAGATCTTCGCGACGCAGACAGGGCCGGGCGGCATCATGCACCAGCACCCAATCGGACGGCACCGCGCCCTGTCGCAGCAGCGCCTCCAGACCATGGCGCACCGAATCGGCACGCAGGCCGCCCCCAACAACCGGGGGCAGGAGCGGCGCCGGCACGGGTCCCAGCAATTCCCGCCAGGCACCGGTGGCAATATCCTCGCCCGGCAGAACCAGCTGAATGCCGGCAATGCGCGGTTCCCCAAGGAAGGCCGCCAGGGCGTGGGCAATGACGGGGCGGTCGCGCAGCAGAACGTACTGCTTGGCCTGCGCCGCGCCAAAGCGCTGTCCCCGCCCTCCCGCCGGGATCACCACCCAGACGCGCTCCATATTCCCCCCAACCTTCTGGACCCAAACCACCAGCCCGAAGTATCCGCAGTCTTGAGGGAGGACGCAAGAAAGCGGTGTCCCGTTTTGCAGTTTCCACGGCGCCCCTTTACACTAGGGGTCTTCAGAGTCCCCACATAAGATCAGATATTCTTGGATCGAAGTCTTTCTCTCGGCACCCCGCCGCGCGCCGGGGCGGCACGCGTATTTAGTCAAATTTACGGTGCTGCGGATAGCTGGCTGGCAGCGCAGATGACGCGGCAGTGGCAGCGCCCGCTGCTGGTTCTGCTGCCGAACGCCCGCGACGTGGAGGAATGGCAGCGCGAGTGGCGTTTTTTCGCACCGGACTTGCCCGCGCCGCTGGTTTTCCCGGACCGCGAAACCCTTCCCTATGACCGCCTGGCGCCGCCGGCAGATGCCACGGCCACCCGGCTGGCCACCCTTGCCACTCTGCCGGAATGGCGTGGCGTGTGTCTCGCCCCTCTATCCGCCGTCTTGCAACGCCTGCCACCGCGCAGTTTCCTCGACCAGCACGCCTTTGTCCTCGCCGTGGGCGACCATCTGAGCCCGGAAGGTTTTCGCCAGCGCCTGATCGACGCCGGCTATCGCAATGTCAGTGAGGTTTCGGAGGCTGGCGAATTGGCCTGGCGTGGTGGAATCATCGATCTCTTTCCCAGTGGTAGCCCCCTGCCCTATCGCATCGAGCTCTTCGATAGAGTCGTGGAAAGCATCCGTGCCTTCGACCCGGAAACCCAGCGTACCCTGCAAAAGGTCGAGCGGGTCTCTCTGCTCCCGGCGCGGGAAGTGCCGGTGGACGCTGCCGCGCTACAGGAATTTCGCAGCCGCTTCCGCGCCCGGTTCAGCGGTGACCCGCAACGCGCCGAGATATACCGGGCGGCCAGTCGAGGACAGGCGCCCCAAGGCGCCGAGCATTATCTCCCGCTCTTCTTTACGGAGAGCAGCCACCTGCTGATGCACTTTCCCGTAGACGGCGTCGTCCTTCTCCCGCCCGGTCTGGAGGCATCCGCCCGGCACGTTCGTCAGGACTGGCAGGAGCGCTACGAGGAACGGCGCCACGATACGGTGTATCCCATACTACCACCTGATGAACTGCTCCTACCCCCCGGTGAATGGGAAGATGCCCTGCGCGGTCGGGCGCTGGTATATGGGCAACAGGAGGGCGATGCGGAGCGTCTGCCGACCGCCCCCCTCCCCGGCCTCCAGGGCAGCCCGGAAGCGCCGCTGGCCTCACTGGATACCTTTCTGCGCCATCTGCCGACCGCGGGCCGGGTCATCCTCGCCGCTGAATCAGCGGGCCGCCAGGAAGCCCTGTCGGAACGGCTTGGCAAGAGCGGACTGCTCCCCAGCCGGGTGCATGACTGGCCGGAGTTCCTGGCGGGTACGGAACGGATCGCCATCACCGTGGCGCCCCTGGAACGCGGCCTGCTCATCAAGGAAAATGGCCTGGTCAGACTGGCGCTGGTCTCCGAGGCGCAAATTTTTGGTGACCGCGTCTTTGCCCAGCGGCGGAGCGCCAACGCCCGACAGCGCAGCATGGAAGGCCTGGTCCGCGATCTCGGCGAGTTACAGCCGGGTGATGCCGTTACCCATGAGGAATACGGCATCGGCCGTTTTCAGGGCATGGCCACGCCCTTTGCCGCCCAGGGAGACATCAATGAATATGTGGTCCTGGAGTATGCCAACGGCGATCTGGTCTACGTCCCGGCGGACCATCTGGATCGTATCGCCCGCTACGTGGGTAATGGTGCGACGGAACCGGTGCTCTCCCGCCTCGGCAGCAATCACTGGGAAAAGTCCAAGGCCAAGGCGCGGCAAAAGGCCATCGATGCCGCCAGCGAACTGCTGGATATCTATGCCCGCCGCGCGGCGCGCACCGGCCGGGCTTTTCCCGAACCGGATGACGCCTATTGGGAATTCGTGTCCCGCTTTCCCTTTGAGGAAACCCCGGATCAGCAACAAGCCATTGACGCAGTCATTGCCGATATGACCAGCCCCCACCCCATGGACCGCCTGGTCTGCGGCGATGTCGGCTTCGGCAAAACCGAGGTGGCGCTCCGTGCGGCCTTTCTGGCCGCGCACAGTGGTGCGCAGGTGGCCGTACTGGTCCCCACCACCCTGCTCGCCCAGCAGCATTACGAGAATTTCCGGAACCGCTGCGCCGGGCTGCCCCTGCGGGTGGAAGTGCTCTCCCGTTTCCAGAATACCAAAACGCACAAGCAAGTGCTCACGGCAGTGTCCGTAGGGGAGGTGGATATCCTGATCGGCACTCATCGCCTGCTGCAAAAGGATGTCGCCTTCCACGATCTGGGGCTGCTGATTCTGGATGAGGAGCATCGCTTCGGGGTGCGCCAGAAGGAGCGGATCAAGGCCCTGCGCTCCGAGGTGGATATCCTCACCCTGACCGCAACGCCGATCCCCCGCACTCTCAATCTCTCGCTGGCCGGCCTGCGTGACTTATCCATCATCGCCACGCCACCCCAGCGCCGCCAGCCGGTACGCACCTTTGTGCAAATCTGGGATGATGCGACGGTGATCGAAGCCTGCCAGCGCGAGTTGCATCGCGGTGGTCAGGTATATTTTCTGCATAATGAGGTACGCGACATCGAGCGCATGGCGGCCACACTGCGCCGCCTGCTACCGGAAGCGCGCCTGCGCGTGGCCCATGGCCAGATGCCCGAGGGCGAGCTGGAAGCGGTGATGCTGGATTTTTACCATCAGCGCTTCGACATCCTCCTCTGCACCACCATCATCGAGTCGGGTATCGACAACCCCCATGCCAACACCATCCTCATCAACCGCGCCGATAAATTTGGTCTGGCGCAGCTCCATCAGTTGCGCGGCCGGGTTGGTCGTTCCCATCAACGCGCCTACGCCTACCTGTTCACCCCCGACCTTCGGGCCATGAGCGACGATGCCCGGCGCCGCCTCGACGCCATCCAGTCCCTGGAAGATCTGGGCGTCGGCTTTGCCCTGGCCAGCCACGACCTGGAAATCCGCGGTGCTGGCGAGTTGCTCGGCGAAGAGCAGAGCGGGCACATGGATGAGGTGGGTTTCACCCTCTTCATGGAATGGCTGGACGATGCCGTGGCAGCCATACGTGCGGGGCGGGATCCCCGCAGTCTGGAGGAACAACGCGCGAGCGGTCCCGAGATCCATCTCAACACACCGGCGCTCATCCCCGACGACTATCTGCCCGACGTGCATTTGCGCCTGCAACTATACAAGCGCCTCAGCGATGTGCGCAGCGACACCGCCATCGGTGAGATCATGGTGGAGATGATCGACCGCTTCGGACCCATCCCGGCGCCGACCCGCACCCTGCTCTGTCAGACCCGGTTGCGTCTTGTCGCTACCCAGACCGGCATTGAACAGATCGATGCCGGTCCCGCCGGTGCCCGCCTGCAATTTGCCGCCGAAAACCAGGTGGCCCCCGACAAAATCATCCGGCTCATCCAGCAACCTCACAGTATCTACCAGCTGGATGGCGAGCACCGCCTGCGCATCCGCCGCGACCTGCCCGACGGCGAAGCGCGCTGTCAGGAATTGCTGCAACTCATCGACCAACTGAGGATTCAACCATGAGCAGTACCCGCCTTGCCATTCTCAGCCCTGCCGCCCGCGGGCCCATGAGTCTGCCGGCCAGTATGGGCCAACTGGTGGCGGAGGTGGAAAGTCACCAGGAGGTATGGGGTTGCTGGCTGCAAAGCTGGGATATGCCCGTCACCACCGGTGAAATCGCCCCTTTCCTCGACGAACTCTCGCGCCAGGCCCTGCACCAGGAGCGGGAGGTGATCTGGGCCCCCATGAGCAGTGCCGATGGCGCTGTACGTCTGGTGCTGCATGGAACGGCGCAGCCCGAGGCGCTGCGCCGCGCACTGACCACCCTTCACCTGCAAAACTTTATGCCGGGCCGCGTACTCCACTGCCAGGACGACGATCTGGCCCTGATCCTGCACGGTCCCCGCGGCCCTCTGAGCGCCGTGAATCATCGCCTCATCGAAGCCCTGGAGGGGATCGCGCTGGATGTTGCGGTTTCTCCGCTGTGGGACAAGGGGCATTTCCGCCTGCTGCTGACCGACATGGATTCTACGCTGATCAGCATTGAATGCATTGATGAACTAGCCGAACACCTCGGTCTCAGACGGCAGGTTGCCGCCATCACCGAACGCTCCATGGCGGGCGAGCTGGATTTCCAGACCTCCCTGCGCGAACGGGTACGCCTCCTGGCGGGCACCCCGGCAAGCAGTATCGACACCATCATCCGCGAACGACTGCGGCTCAGTCCCGGTGCCCGCGAACTGGTGGCGGCGGCCAAGTCCCAGGGCGTCGAGGTCGGTGTCGTATCCGGGGGCTTCACCCAGTTTACTCGCCACCTGCAGGAAGCACTGCACCTCGATTACGCCTTCGCCAACACCCTGGAAATCATCCAAGGGCAAATCACCGGCCAGGTACTCGGAGATATCGTCGATGCCGCCGCCAAAGCCGACATCCTCGACCTGCTGGCCATCGGTCTGGGCACCGACGCCGGTCATTGCATCGCCCTCGGAGATGGCGCCAACGATCTGCCCATGATCCGCAAAGCCGGCATAGGCATTGCCTACCACGCCAAAGCGGTCGTCCGCGCCCAGGCGGATTTTCAGATTCGCTACGGCGGTCTCGATACCGCCGCCGCCTATCTCGGCTGGAACACAGCCTGAACCTCGCACTTCGGCCAACATTGTAATACTTGATATTGTTTTAGACTTATTCTATTATCAGCCCATGTGCAGCACAGAACAATCTGGTGCACATCGGCAATGGTGCCGCAACTGCAGCGTAAACAGGAGACCGAGATGAAACTGACCAGCATAGAAGGCCAAAGTGTTCCCCAGGTCGTGTTCCGCACCCGCGATGATAATCAGTGGCGTGACGTCAGCACCGACGAACTTTTCAAGGGCAAGACCGTGATCGTGTTCTCCCTGCCCGGCGCCTATACCCCCACTTGTTCCTCTAGCCATCTGCCGCGCTACAATGAACTTGCGCCGAGCTTTCGCGAAAATGGCGTAGATGACATCCTCTGCATGTCGGTGAATGACGCCTTTGTCATGGACGCCTGGGCCAAAGAACTGGCTGTCGAAAACATCCACCTGATTCCCGATGGCAATGGCGAATTCACGGAAGGCATGGGCATGCTGGTGGACAAGAGCGAACTTGGGTTCGGCAAGCGTTCCTGGCGCTACTCCATGCTGGTGAAGAACGGCATCATCGAGAAAATGTTCATCGAACCCGACAAACCGGGTGATCCCTTCGAGGTCTCTGACGCCGATACCATGCTCCACTACATTAACCCGGAAGCACGCGATCCCGAATTCGTCACCATCTTTGCCCGCGAAGGCTGCCCATATTGTGCCCGCGCCAAGGCAATGTTGAAGGAGCACGGCATGGCCTTTGAAGAGATCAGGACAGGTATGGGTACCAGAGTCAGCTCGCGGACGATTCGCGCGGTGAGCGGACGCTCCACCGTGCCGCAGATCTTTATCGGCGGCAAACACATCGGCGGCGCCGACGACCTGGAGAAATATTTCGACGGGAAGTAAGGGCACATCCCTTCGGATGGTCATCTCCAGCAGTATGCCGGGGATGACGTCCTTCCTGCTTCGTTCAACCCCGAAAAAAGGGAGCTATCATGACCCAATCCTACGATCTCATCGTCATTGGTGGAGGCAGCGGAGGCATTGCCATGGCCAACCGCGCCGCCCGTTACGGGGCAGTCACCGCGCTGGTCGCCGCCGGTCCATTGGGCGGCACCTGTGTGAATGCAGGCTGCGTCCCCAAAAAAATCTACTGGAATGCCGCCCACCTTGCCGGGCAAATGAAGATGGCAGGAGAATATGGCTTCGATACCATAGAACCACGGTTCCACTGGGAACACCTGAAGCAGCAGCGTGACGCCTACATCGGGCGGCTCAATGATCGCTATGCCCAAGGCCTGGATGGTAACGGCGTCTCCCTGATCCGCGGACATGCCCGTTTTTCCGGCGCGCATCGGATCCATGTCGGCGACCACACCCTGGAAGCCGCACACATCCTGATCGCCACGGGGGGGCATCCGGTCTGGCCCGATATTCCGGGTGCAGAACTGGGCATCACCTCGGACGGATTCTTCGCACTGGAATCGAGGCCCCGCTGTGTTGCCGTGGTGGGCGCCGGTTATATCGCCGTGGAACTCGCCGGGGTACTCCACGCTCTCGGCAGTGACGTTTCCCTGGTCATGCGCCGCAGGCACTTCCTCAATGATTTCGATCCGATGCTGCGCGAGAGCTTGATGGATGCCATGCTCCGGCAAGGCATCAGCCTTCTCGCCCAGCGCCAGGTCCGGGAACTGGAAAAACGCGCCGATGGCTTATGCCTGCATTTCCACGATGGCGACTGCCTCGGAGGGCTGGATGCCGTCATCTGGGCCATCGGCCGTCGCCCGAACAGCGCCGACCTTGGTCTGGAGTTCGCAAACATTACTGCCGACCCGCAGGGTTTTATCCCCGTGGATGCCTTCCAGAACACCGATGCACCGGGTGTCTACGCGGT
This sequence comes from Acidithiobacillus ferridurans, assembly GCF_003966655.1. Lineage (NCBI taxonomy): Bacteria > Pseudomonadati > Pseudomonadota > Acidithiobacillia > Acidithiobacillales > Acidithiobacillaceae > Acidithiobacillus > Acidithiobacillus ferridurans. The sequence goes on from NZ_AP018795.1 coordinate 1,039,180, forward strand.
CGGCGATGTCACAGCGGGACCAGCCCTCACCCCGGTAGCCATCGCCGCCGGACGTCGTCTCGCCGACCGCATCTTCGGCGACCAGGCGGAGCGGCATCTCGACACCCTCGTGGTACCCACGGTGATCTTCAGTCACCCCCCCATCGCGACGGTCGGCCTCAGTGAGGCTGCCGCCCAGGAGCAATACGGAGAAGAGGCGGTCAAGGTCTACCAGACGACCTTCACCCCGATGCTCCGCGCTTTTGCGGCAGAACCAGAAAAAACGGCGATGAAGCTGGTCACGGTGGGCCGGGAGGAAAAGGTCGTCGGTCTGCACGCCATCGGCGACGGTGTGGATGAAATGCTCCAAGGCTTTGCGGTAGCGCTGCGCATGGGTGCAACGAAACAGGATCTTGACGACACCATTGCCATCCACCCCACCAGCGCCGAGGAATTCGTCACCATGCGCTGAAGGGCCGGAGCAAAGCCGCAGCTTACTTCTTGTTATGCAACTGCCGGAGAGCCTCCGGTCCCACCGCGGTTCCACAACCGCACTGCGGGCAATCCGCAAGTAGCGGTACGACATTCCCCAGCACTTTTCGCACCTTTTCCATCCCCTCATGCATTACCATGTCGATGGCCTCCATGGTAATGGGCTCCGCCGACTTGCCCGCCGCCAGATTGACCACCAGCGACAAGGGCGCATAGCACAGGCCGATTTCCCGCGCCAATACCGCTTCTGGAGCCCCGGTCATCCCCACCACATCGCCACCATCCCTTTCGATCCGGCGGATTTCAGCAATGGTTTCCAGGCGTGGCCCTTGGGTGGCCGCATAAGTGCCACCGTCGATAACGACGATATCCGCAGATCCTGCCGCCTGCAGCAGGCGCTCACGCACCGGTTGGCAATAGGGCTCAGAAAAGTCGATATGTACCACCATGCTCTCGCCACCTTCAAAGAAGGTACTGGGACGCCCACTGGTATAATCGATCAGTTGATCCGGCAGACAGAGAACGCCTGGCCGCATGGCGGCGGTGATACCGCCCACCGCCGCCACCGCCACCACATGTGTCACCCCGACATGATGAAGCGCCCAGATGTTGGCGCGATAATTGACCCGGTGCGGAGGAATGGTATGGCCATAGCCGTGGCGCGCGATGAAAACGACTTCCTGCCCACCCATTTGACCAAAGGTCAACGGGCCAGATGTCTCCCCAAAGGGCGTACGGATTACCCGGCGGTGACGAATTTGCAAATTTTTGAGCCCGGTCAGACCACTGCCACCGATAATGCCCGCCACACCCATCAGCCGTCCTCCGGCAAAACAAAAATACCCGGCGCATTCCGCCCCAGGCCGCGGGCATCCAGCCCGTACCCAAACACAAAGCGATCCGGCACTTCCAGCCCCACATAGTCCACCCGCACATCGATCGCGCGGGAACGGATTTTCCGCACCATCACCGCCGTATGGATGGCGGCAGCGCCCTCCGCCGCGCAATATTCCTGCAAAGCTTGCAAGGTCACGCCCTCGTCAAGGATATCGTCCACCAGCAAAACTACCGCGCCTGCCAGTGGTTCTTTGGGGCGCGTGCGCCACTGCAAGACACCACCACTGGTTTCGGCGCCATAGCGACCGACTTGCACACAATCGAGCACCAGGGGAAAACGCAGGTGCGGCATCAATTGGCCGACCACCACGACGGCACCCGTCAGCACACAAAGCAATACCACCGGACGATGCGGCGTCAGATGTTCCATCTCTTCATTAATGGCAACGGCCATCCGCTGGATGGCCGTCTCCACCTCTTCCGCGCTGAACAGATGCTCAGCGGGCCCTAAATGGGTAGGTGTCATAATGGCACTAGTAGGTAAAGGTGACCACGTTGTCATCCATTGCCTGCTCGATGACATAAGCGCCACCGACGATGTCCTGGACTTCGGGGATCAGGTCTTCCTTGGTGCATTCCCACAACTCAAGGGTCGGGGTGCAGACAAAGAACTTCACGCCTGCCTCATGGGCGTCCTTGATAAAGTCGTAGACACTCTTGGGGCTGCCCGGCATAACAAACATTTTCTCCGCCACACCCTTTTTGGCCAGCTCGCCGGCACGGGCGGTCAGCACAACTTCGACCTCAAAATCCATCGCGGCAGCCACCGTCGCCTGGAAAAAGGGCGCGCCCAACTCCTGGGGGTTGGAAGGATCGGTGTTCACCATAACCATCAGCAACTTATCAGCCATGTATATCTCCTTGTGAAATTCAGCCCGCCCATCATAGCCGTCCCGATCCAGCGCCGCGCCATGAAATGATTGATTACACCATAAAAAGTCGTAAGGCCCCGCCAGGAGTCCTTAGTGGTCGATATCCTGCACCTCCACACGGCGCGCCCGGCTGGCCCGGGTCAGGATATCCCGCTCCTCAGCCAGTGCGCGCTTGGCCACCTGAATGGCTTCCAGCAGATCCTGGCGTCTGGACTCGACCAAATCACCGCCCACATCCATCAGATGTGCAGTTTTCTCCTGGATTTCGTCAATGAGTACGCCGATGCGTTCTTCCGCCACAGACTCCATATTGCGTAGACGATCACGGCCTTTGTCGACCGCGCGCCGCAATTCCTGGCGCGTCTCTGCGCCGCTGGCCGGGGCCAGCAGCAGGGCACCAACGGCACCAACCAGCACTCCGATAACAAAGCCTTCCGCGTTCTTCATTGTGGTCTCCTCAGTGTTTCCAGCTAATGTTTCCGGGAAAAATAACGCCACCCTGTGCGTAGCGCATGATACCACAGCCCCAGTTCTCGAACCGGACGAACCAGGGAATCCGCGGTATCCATGATCTCCACACTCAGATACCTGAGTGTGGAGTCCACCCGATCCATCTGTACTCGCCCGGTCCGGGTAATATGTTTGATATCCGCCAATGCCACCTTGGCATCGAATATCAGCGGTCCAATGTCTTGTTCAGCCCTGGCCAGCAGCCTTTCCAGACGCAACTGGGTCCGTATCAGCACGACCGCTGTCACCGTGATGACCAACAGAATAATGATCATGACAATGGCAATGATGGTTACCCCCGCACTGACAGTCATCCTCCCCCCCAAGCTTCCGGACACCGAAAGCCAATGCCATTAAATGCGGTGAAGGGCAACAATCCGCCACAACCCCGTGCCTATCGCGCCACCTCTTTTCATTATAAGCCGCATCTGCGGGCTGGGTAAAATCGCAGGCGCCAAGGTGACGCGCGCAGGCTTCCTCAGAATGACAATACATATCCCATCACGGCCAGTCCGACGACACCCAGCAGCCCGAGAGCCACCCTGCTCCAGGTCTGCCGCGCACCGGTCAATCTGTAGTATGGATGCCGGGAATGATAAGTTCGCCAAACCCCCCAGAGCAGGACCAGCCATAGTCCGGACAGCAACCATGCGCCGAGCACATCACTGGGCCAATGCACCCCGAGGATCAGACGACTCCAGGAGATAGCCGCCACCAAACCCGCAAGCACCGTCACCAGCGCCAGACGCAGGCCTCGATGCCGCAGCGTGGCAAGGAGGTAGAGCGCCAGCAGGCCATAGACCACGACGCTGACGCTCACATGTCCACTGGGAAACGCGGCTGGCAACATTTCCGCCGCGCCCGGGGGACGAGCACGTGCGGTTGTCACTTTGATCAGTTGAACGAGTACGGCCAATATCGCCGTGCCGAATACCAGCAGGAAACCATCAAAGAAACGCCAGGTTGCGAAACAGGCAGCGGCCATCAGCGCCAGCAGCCAAGGCAGAAAATCCGGCCCGCCGAGCTGTGTCACCCTGGCCCAGAATGGCTGCCAACCAGGGGTCCTGGATTGCAGAATCACTGTCTCCCAACGGGCGTCCAGCAGTGCTACCCGATGCAGGAGCAGACCCGCCAGAAGATCTCCCGCATAAAGCCAGAGTAACGCCGCCAGCCCCACAGCGAGTAGCAATAAAGCCAGCAATTCCCAGCGTTGTGGTCCGCGCATCGGTCACCCCCCCATGCGCAGGTACCGCCATAACAGCAACGCGGCGATCAGTACTGCGGTGAAGCTCAGTACCAGCACCGCCGCCGCGCCGCAATCCTTCGCGCGCGCTACCAGAGGGTGATATTCCGGGCTTACGAGATCAGCGAGCGATTCTACGGCGCTGTTGAGCAATTCTGCCGCAAGCACCGTGCCCATGAGCAAAATGCCGACCCCCCACCAAAGGAGAGACGCCCCTGTCCAGTACAGAAGGATCACGCCCCCCGCCACCGCCAGCAACTCGGTCCGGAAGCTGGCTTCCTCGCGGGTAGCGATCCACAACCCACGCCCCGCAAAAAGGGCGCGCCGCCATAAGGCGCTGTTTTTTTTCACCAGCCCCCCTGTTCGCGCAAGGACAAAGGCTCACCATCACCGACAATGAAGTGATCCAGCAAGCGCAAGTCCAGTAGTTGCATGGCCTGATCCAGACGCCGCGTCAGGGAAAGGTCCGCCGCGCTGGGCTCCGCCACACCGGAGGGATGATTGTGCGCAACGATGAGCGCCGCCGCATTCAGCTCGAGGGCGCGCTTCAGCACTTCGCGAATGTGCACCGTAGCGCCGTCGATAGTGCCGAGGAACATCTCCTCAAAACGCAGCACCCGGTGCCGATTATCCAGAAAGATCACCGCAAAAACCTCCCGGCAGCGGTCACGCAAAGTAGCAGACAGATACTGTCGTACCCGCAGCGGCGAATCAAGGCCGTCCCCACGTTGCCACTCCTCGGCAAGATGACGCCTACCCATTTCCAGCACCGCCTGCAGGAGGGCATATTTCGCGTCGCCGAGTCCTTTATGTACACAAAAATCATGATGGGAGGCAGTGAGCAATGCCCGCAAACTGCCAAAACTCAGCAGCAGCTCCCTGGCCAGATCCACTGCGCTTTTACCCACCACCCCCACCCGCAGAAAAATCGCCAGCAATTCCGCATCCGACAGCGTCGCGGCCCCTTTTTGCAATAATCTTTCCCGCGGACGCTCGTCCATCGGCCAATCAGTGATGGCCATACGCTCCCTCCTTCCCTTACACTGGGAATGTGATGACTGATAGCGTATTCAACACGACGGAGCCCCTCGCTGGCAAACGGATTCTTCTAGGCGTGGGCGGCAGTATTGCCGCCTACAAAAGCCCGGAAATCGTGCGCGCCCTGCGCCAGGCCGGTGTAGAGTTGCGTGTAGTCATGACACGGAGCGCAGCACAGTTTGTAACCCCGCTGACCTTGCAGGCCATGAGCGGCGAGCCCGTGCGTAGCGATCTCTTTGCCGCTACCGAAGAGGCGGCCATGGACCATATCCGTCTGGCCCGCTGGGCGAACGCCCTCCTGATCGCGCCCATCTCCGCTAACGGAATGGCCCGTCTCGCTCAAGGTCTGGCGGATGACCTCCTCGGCACCATTGTGCTCGCCAGTCGTGTGCCGCTTTTTCTCGCACCCGCGATGAACAGTGCCATGTGGATGCACCCCGCGACTCAACGTAACCTTGCGCAGCTCCAGGCGGATGGCGCCCACTTCTTGGGTCCCGACAGCGGCAGTCTCGCCTGCGGCGAGGACGGCGCTGGACGATTGTTGGCGCCCGACCGGCTGGTGGGCGAACTACGTCTAGCCCTGGCCGAGAAAACCCTGCGCGGCCAACGTGTCCTCATTACCGCCGGTCCGACTTGGGAGGCAATCGATCCGGCAAGAGGTCTCAGCAATCGGGCTAGTGGCCGCCAGGGCTTCGCCCTCTCCCAGGCCTGCGCAGAAGCGGGAGCGGAGGTGCTACTGATTACCGGACCCACCCATGAACAAACCCCGCCGGGAGTAAGCCGCCTGGATGTCGTCTCTGCGCGGGATATGCTCACGGCCTGCCTGCAGGCTCTGGACCGACCGACGGATATATTTATCGCCAACGCTGCCGTGGCCGACCATAGACCGAGTCACTTCAGCGCCCAAAAGCTCAGCAAAACCGCTATTGCCAATCCCCTTCCCCTCAGCATCAATCCGGATATTGTCAGTGCTGTAGATCGGGATTCCCGGCGACCACGCTATATCGTCGCCTTCGCAGCCGAGACCCATAATCACCTTGCCACCGCTGGTACCAAGGCGCAGCGCAAGGGCGCGGACGTTATCGTGGTCAACGATATCAATTCTGCCGAGCTGGGGATGGGGGCCGCCGATAATGCCTGCAGCATCCTGCAGGGTGAACGGGTGCTGCACATCCCGCGCTGCAGCAAAATCGATCTGGCGCGCCACCTGGTGCGTCACCTCAGTAGTTTTATCTCACTGCCTGGAACGGAGATTGAAGACCTTCATGAATAACCTGCAAATTCGCATCCTGGATCCGCGTATCGGCCAGGATTGGCCTCTTCCTCATTACGCCAGCGCCGACGCAGCAGGCATGGACCTACGTGCCTGTCTGGACAACCCGCTGCGGCTGGCTCCGGGGCAGGCCGAACTCGTCTCCGCCGGATTTGCCATGCATATCGGCAACCCTCAGGTTACAGCGCTGTTGCTGCCGCGCTCCGGTCTGGGGCACCGCGGGTTGGTACTGGGCAACTTGGTGGGCCTCATCGATGCGGATTACCAAGGGCCGCTGAAGATGTCCCTGTGGAATCGCGGCAGCGCAGAAATACTCATCGAACCTGGTGAGCGCGTCGCGCAACTGGTGCTGGTGCCGGTTATCCGTCCCGCCATTACGGTGGTGGACCATTTTGCAGCCAGCGTACGGGGTGCCTGCGGATTTGGCAGCACCGGACGACAATAACAGGCGGGTACGCTCCCTCCCGACGTGGCCTACTAGCGCAGGTACCACCGAAGCCTCGGGCGGGGCTGACCCCGTTAGCGAACGTATAGGGGCATAGCGACCTGAGCAAAAAAAACGGCCACGAAGGACGGGCCGGTTTTCTGATCACGACATACAGAATTATTCGGCGGCTGCCGTTTGCCGGTCTACCAGCTCGACAATAGCCAACGGCGCATTATCACCAGCCCGAAAACCGTATTTGACGATACGCAAATAACCACCTGGCCGCGCCAGGTAGTGCGGGCCAAGGTCATCAAACAATTTTACCACTGCCTGGCGATCGCGCAGGCGAGAAAATGCCAGACGTCGTTTTGCGACGGTCGCCTCCTTCGCAAGCGTGATCATGGGCTCGGCAAAGCGCCGCAACTCCTTGGCTTTCGGCAAGGTAGTAACGATCCGCTCATGATGAAACAACGACACCATCATGTTCGCAAACATGGCCTGTCGATGACTGCTATTACGATTTAACTGTTTACCACTTTTACGATGACGCATGGCACCATTCCCTCTACATAATTTCTAACGTTAGCCGATGATCGAGTCCGTATCTGCCGCTCGCCCGGGCACCGGCGGCAGATTTTCCGGCGGCCAGCTGTCGAGTCGCATCCCCAACGTCAGGCCATGCGCCACCAAAACTTCCTTTATCTCATTGAGCGACTTGCGTCCCAGATTAGGCGCCTTTAAAAGTTCCTGCTCCGATTTCTGCACTAAATCGCCGATATAAAAAATGTCCTCAGCCTTCAAGCAGTTCGCCGACCGCACCGTGAGTTCCAGATCATCGACCGGACGAATCAACAGGGGCGTAAGGCTCTGGCTGACCTGCACTTGCGATGCCTCTGGTATTTCCAGGGTTTCCGCACCCGCCAGCACGCCAAGCTGACTGCGAAAAATGCGGGCAGCCTCCTGCACCGCCCAGACCGGATCCACCACACCATTGGTTTCGACATCCAGTACTAGACGATCCAGGTCGGTACGTTGCTCAACCCGGGCGTTTTCCACCAGATAGCTCACCCGCAGCACCGGACTAAAACTTGCGTCCAGAGCCATCACACCGATACGTTTTTCATGCGACTGACGTCGCGTAGCAGCCGCGTCATAGCCACGTCCTTCGTCAATACGCAAATGGAGTACCAGTTCGACATCGCGGGTCAGCGTTGCGATGACCTGCTCCGGATTCGCCACTTCGATACCATGTTCCGATACGATATCGGCGCCGGTCATTTGGCCGGGGCCACGCTTGCGCAGTGTCACCACCGCATCTCCGCGTCCGTGCGCCCGTACCGCCAGCATCTTCAAGTTGAGCAGGATATCCACCACGTCTTCCTGCACGCCCTCGATGCTCGAGTACTCGTGCAACACGCCTTCAATCTCCACCTCGGTAACCGCCGCACCTTTGAGAGACGACAACAACACCCGGCGCAACCCACTACCCAGAGTGTGGCCAAAACCACGCTCCAAGGGCCCAAGGGCCATACGCGCACGGCGTGCTGAAATCACTTCCACGTCAACGCCCTGCGGGCGCAACAGCTCTCCAACCTCAGTCATAAGCGTTCCTCAACCCCCGGTCTTACTTAGAGTACAACTCCACGACGACCTGTTCGTTCAAATCCGGGGCCATGTCTTCTCGCACCGGCACGGCTTTGATGGTCGCCTTAAGTTCGGTAGTGTCCATGCTCACCCATTCCGGGAAACCACGACCTGCTGTAGCTTCAACCGATGCAGCAATACGGATATGCGTCCGGGCGGCCTCAGCGACGCTCACAACGTCCCCGGCACGTACCTGGTAAGACGGAATATCCACACGTCGGCCATTAACCAGAATGTGGCCATGACGAACGACCTGGCGCGCCTCCGCACGGGATGCGCCGAAACCCAAACGATACGCAACATTGTCGAGACGCAACTCGAGGAACCGAAGCAGCAACTCGCCGGTGACACCGCGTGCCTGACTCGCCCGCTGGAAATATCGCCGAAACTGCCCCTCCAACACGCCGTAAATGCGCCGGATTTTCTGCTTCTCACGCAACTGCCCGCCATACTCGCTGACACGTCCCCGCCGCTGGCCATGCTGCCCAGGGGCGTAGGCCCGTATACTCACTGGACATTTATCAGAAAAGCATTTCTCACCCTTGAGAAACAACTTTCCGCCTTCGCGCCGACACAAACGACAACTCGGACCCGTATATTTAGCCACAGACAACCTCCACCTAAAATTTAAACACGCCGCTTTTTAGGCGGACGGCATCCGTTATGAGGAATCGGCGTTACATCGCGGATACTCGCGATACGGAAACCAATGGAATGAAGTGCACGCACAGTGCTCTCGCGTCCAGGCCCCGGTCCCCGGACTTCGACATCCAGGTTCTTTACACCAAACTCCTGAGCTTTTTTACCCGCGTTTTCAGCGGCTACCTGGGCCGCAAAAGGTGTACTTTTGCGCGAGCCCCGAAACCCCGATCCACCGGAGCTGGCCCAAGTCAGCACATTACCCTGACGATCACTGATGGTGATAATCGTGTTGTTGAAAGATGCGTAAATATGCGCGACGCCATCCAGGACATTTTTCTTGACCTTCTTTCGCGCACGAGTATTCGTTTGAGTTTTTGCCATTTCTGGAATCTTCCTGCCTATCGCGTAATAGATTTGGCGGGACCTTTACGCGTACGCGCATTGGTCTTGGTCCGCTGACCGTGAACAGGGAGGCCGCGCCGATGCCGTATGCCGCGGTAACACCCCAGGTCCATCAGGCGTTTTATGTTCATGGTAACTTCGCGGCGCAGGTCGCCCTCCACAAGAAACTTTGCAATCTCCGAACGTATGCGTTCCAGCTCAGGCTCGCTGATATCCTTGACCCGCATATCACATGCAATGTCGGCTGCGCTCAGAACGGTCCGGGCACGCGTTCTGCCGATACCGTAAATATACGTCAAGGCAATTTCTATTTGTTTGTTATTCGGAATATTTACACCAGCGATGCGGGCCATCCGCAATTCCTCCAAGAGACTGAGTGGGGTGACCCCACAAGACTAAACAGTTTCGCCCGCACCTTAACCCTGGCGCTGTTTATGGCGCGGCTCAACACAAATCACCCGAACCACGCCATTACGACGAACAATTTTGCAGTTACGACAAAGCTTTTTAACAGATGCGCGAACCTTCATGACACCCCCTATTTGGCACGATAAATGATGCGACCCTTCGTTAAATCGTAGGGCGTCATCTCTACAGTAACCTTATCTCCAGGCAAAATACGAATATAATGCATCCGCATTTTCCCGGAGATATGTGCATTGACGACATAACCATTTTCTAAGCGAACCTTAAAGGTCGCGCTTGGTAAATTCTCCACTACCTCACCCTGCATTTCCAGGGTATCTTCTTTCGACATTTAGCGTGCTACCCCTACCGCTTTCACGATTCTAGAGAATACCTCATCCGCCTCACCCTCTCCGCTCACCAAGTGGTAAGCAGACCGATCGTGATAATACGCAATCAACGGCGCAGTTTCTGTCTGATAAACAGCCAGGCGCCTACGAATCACCGCCGGCTGATCATCCTCGCGTTGCAACAACACCCCCCCGCAGGCATCACAGATCCCTTCGACTGCAGGCGGGTGATAGCGTACATGGTAAATCGCCCCGCACGTCGCACACACTCGCCGTCCGGAAAGACGCTCCACGATTTCTTCATCAGCCAACTCAATATGAAGCACCGACGCAATTTGATCACCACGTCCGGCAAGCAAATCGTCCAGCGCGTTCGCCTGGTGAATAGTCCGGGGAAATCCATCGAAAACAACCCCCGTCGCCGCATCCGGAAGAAGCAACCGCTCTGCAACGATGCCAATGATAATTTCGTCGCCAACGAGCGCGCCGGACTCCATAACCGCCGCAGCACGAACACCAATGTCACTACCGGACTGAACCGAGGCGCGGAGCATATCACCGGTAGAGACATGAGGCAAGCCTAACAACTGGGCCAAGCGCTGCGCCTGTGTCCCTTTGCCAACGCCCGGCGCACCGAGAAAAATAAAATGCTTTGCCACCCTCACCGCCCGCCAAGAGGGTTTTTGCGAATCAACCCTTCGTACTGGTGCGTCAGCAAATGGCTCTGAATCTGGCCCATCAGGTCCATCATCACGACGACCACGATCAGCAGACTCGTGCCGCCAAAATAGAATGGGACATTGTACTGCACAATGAGAAATTCCGGCAGCAAACAAACCAGGGTCAGATATATGGCGCCCCAGAGCGTAAGCCGGGTAAGAATACGATCCATATACTTAGCCGTATGCTCACCTGGTCGAATGCCTGGTACGAAAGCGCCGGACTTTTTTAAGTTGTCCGCCGTTTCCCGAGGATTAAAGACCATGGCGGTGTAAAAAAACGCAAAAAATACGATCGCCGTTGTAAACACCACAACGTAAAGAGCAGAACCAGGACTCAACGCCTGACCGAAGCGCGCCAACCACTCCATACCTGGCACATTCGCAAACCAACCTGACAGAGTCGCGGGCAGCAATATGATGCTGGATGCGAATATCGGTGGAATTACTCCGGACATATTCACCTTGAGCGGCATATGGGTGCTCTGCCCACCATATACTTTGCGACCGACCTGCCGTTTGGCGTACTGAATGGGAATACGTCTCTGCGCACTCTCCATAAACACCACAAATCCCGTCACAGCGAGCGCCAGCACAAAGAGCGCCACAACAAATAGTGGCTGAAACTGACCAGTTTTCATCAGTTCAAAGGTCGTCCCTATTGCATCCGGCAGTCCGGCAACAATGCCGGCGAAGATAATCATGGAAATACCGTTACCGATTCCACGCTCGGTGATCTGTTCCCCAATCCACATCAAAAAAACCGTACCACAAGCCAAAGAAATGGTTGTGGTGAACAAGAATAGCGGGCCCGGGCTAATAACAACCGGGACATTTCCGGCATGCATCTTCTCAATCGCGATGGCGATTCCCAGACCTTGCATCAGCGCCAATACGACCGTCGCATAACGTGTATACTCTGTTATTTTGCGCCGCCCGGCCTCGCCTTCCTTTTTTAGTTCCTCAAGTTTCGGAAAAACTGATCCCGCCAACTGAAAAATAATGGATGCGCTGATATAGGGCATGATCCCTAACGCAAAAACCGTCAGCCGGGAAAGTGCCCCGCCGGAGAACATGTTGAACATGCCAAGGATGGTTCCCCGTTGCTGATTAAAAAACGTCGCCATAGCCGCTGGGTCGATTCCGGGCACGGGGATATGCGCCCCCACCCGAAAAACCAGAAGCGCACCCAGCAAAAACAGGATACGGTTACGTAACTCATTGATCTTACCAGCACCCTGTGCGGCACCTCCAATGCTACGTAACCCAGCCATCAATCTTCCACCTTTCCGCCGGCCTGTTCGATAGCCGCCCTGGCACCAGCGCTGACTCGCAGACCACGCACCGTCAACCCCTGAGTGATTTCTCCGGTCAATATAACCTTGACCGCATCGGGTGAACCGCGAACGATGCGCCGCAGTAGCAGACCTTCCAAATCCACCACGCCGTCAATGGCTGCAGACTCCAATTGCGATAACGCCACCTCCACGACGCGAACGCCCAACGTGTTACGAAAGCCACGCTTGGGAATACGTCGTTGCAAAGGCATCTGCCCGCCTTCAAAACCTACCTTATGGTAACCGCCGGACCGCGCGTGCTGGCCCTTATGACCACGCCCGGCCGTCTTGCCGAAGCCGCTGCCGATACCCCGCCCAACACGCCGGCGGTCCTTCTTTGAGCCCTCTGCGGGCGAGATAGTGTTTAATTTCATGACAACTCTTCCCAGCGAAGCAGATAAGGAACCTTGTTTACCATCCCTCGAATCTCCGGGGTATCCAAACGCTCCACCGAGTGATGGGTGTGGCGCAAGCCCAGTCCGACAACGACCCGACGATGTTTCTCAGCAACGCCTATCAAACTTTTTACCAGCGTGATACGCAGACGTTTACTCATCGTGTCCTCCTTGCTCGCGAATCTCCTTAAGACTTTTACCACGTTTCATCGCGATCACCTGGGGGCTAACCAGTTTGTTGAAGGCATCAAAGGTCGCCCGAACCACATTGATGGGGTTATTGGAACCCAGCGACTTGGCGACTACATTGCGCAACCCTACCGCCTCGCAAACCGCACGCATCGCACCGCCCGCAATCACACCGCTACCCTCCGGCGCTGGCCGCAACATTACCCGCGCTGCACCGTGACGACCCTCTACCGGGTACGGAATCGTGCCGCCCCGCATCAACGGTATGCTGGTCATCCAGCGGCGGGCCTGATCGGTAGCTTTTTGAATGCCCGCGGGCACCTCTTTGGCCTTTCCGCGGCCAAAGCCAACCTTTCCATCCCCGTCCCCCACGACCATGAGCGCCGCGAAACCAAACTGCCGCCCACCCTTAACCACCTTGGAAACGCGGTTGATATGAATTAATTTTTCCTGCATTCCGTCATTGGGCTGCGTATCGCGATTTTCCCGTGCCATCTTAGCTCTCCATCAGAACGACAACCCGCCTTCACGGGCAGCGTCGGCCAAAGCTCTCACCCGACCGTGATAACGATATCCGCTCCGGTCAAATGCCACTTCCTTAACGCCCACAGCCAATGCCTTCGCTGCAACCCGTTGTCCGATTGTTGCGGCTGCCGCCACATCTGCACCCCGCCCTTTTGACGCACGCAACTCACCCTCGAGGGTGGAGGCCTGCGCCAGAACCTTACCCTGCGTGTCATCAATCACCTGAGCGTAAATATGCTTGCCCGAGCGAAAAACACAGAGTCGCGGTTTGGCCTGCGATGCAATACGTGCTCGCGTTTTACGCGCCCGACGAAGCCTTGCCAAATTTTTATTCATAGTAGTAAGCCTCAACCATTATTTCTTCTTCGCTTCTTTACGTCTGACATTTTCTCCCGCATAACGCACGCCCTTACCCTTGTAGGGCTCCGGAGGACGATAGGCACGGATATCTGCAGCGATCTGCCCGATTTTCTGTTTATCGATTCCCCGAATGACAATCTCTGTCTGAGTCGGTGTCTCGATGGTGATATCATCTGGCACCGGATAGTCCACGGGATGAGAAAAGCCGAGGCTCAAACTGAGGGTCTTGCCCTTCGCCTGGGCACGGTAACCTACGCCGATAATTTCCAGCTTTTGTTCATAGCCCTGGGAGACACCCTGTACCATATTGCTCAATATGGCGCGCATGGTTCCCGCTTGGGCATTCTGGTTATCCGACCATGTCAGTGACGCGCTGCCGTCATCTATCCGCAACTCCACCGCAGGATGAAAAGGAACGGACATTTCGCCCTTAGGGCCTTTTACCACCAGGCGTTGATCTGCAACATGGACCTCAACCCCCTTAGGCAGCGGTACTGGTTGTTTCGCTACACGAGACATTTTCGTTCCCTCCTCAGGACACGACGCAGAGAACTTCGCCACCAATCCCGGCACTGCGGGCCGCGCGATCGGTCATAATTCCCTGAGACGTTGAGATAATGGCAATACCGAAGCCGTCACGCACGCGCGGCAAATCTTCCGCACCACGGTAAACGCGAACACCAGGTCGGCTAACTCGCCGAATTTCAGCGATCACACCCGCACCAGCATAATACTTCAAAGTCAGATCGAGAACGGGGTGACCGTTCGCGACGTCCTCTTTTACTTCCTGAATATAGCCTTCTTCCACCAGAACTCGTGCGATCGCACGTTTCAGCTTAGAAGCGGGCATCCGCACTTTCGCCTTATTTACTTGTTGCGCATTACGAATGCGCGTCAGCATATCAGCAATAGGATCCGTCACGCTCATCGTGTTTCCTCACCAGCTCGCTTTAACGATACCGGGAATTGACCCAGCCGACGCATGCTTACGAAAGCATAGACGGCACAAGCCGAACTTCCGATAGTAACCGCGTGAACGCCCGCACAATTTGCACCGGTGATACGCACGCACTTTAAATTTTGGAGTCCTTTCAGACTTTGCGATTAACGATTTCTTTGCCACGCGTCAAACTCCTTCAAGGCCGGAAGGGCATCTTGAAGGCTTTCAACAGCCCAAGGCCCTCTTCATCATTCTTGGCGGTGGTGGTAAACACCACGTCCAACCCGCGCAAACGATCGATTTTGTCATATTCGATTTCCGGGAATATGATCTGCTCTTTCACGCCCATCGTATAATTTCCACGCCCATCAAAAGACTTCGGCGAAAGCCCGCGAAAGTCCCGAATTCGGGGGATAGCGACACTGACGAGGCGATCTAAAAACTCGTACATCACGATCCCCCGCAACGTCACCATACATCCAATCGGATAGCCTTCGCGAATTTTAAATGCCGCCACAGACTTTCGCGCACGCGTGACTACCGGCTTCTGCCCCGCAATCCTGGTCATGTCCCCCACCGCGGCGTCCAGCACTTTTTTATCGCCAACCGCCTCGCCGACCCCCATGTTCAGAGTGATCTTAAGCAATTTTGGCACTTCCATGACACTACTGAAGCCAAACTCCTGCATCAGTTTGGGCGCAATGGAGGTTTTATACAACGCATGTAAACGTGCTTCCATATGATTTCCCTTGCTTAACGGCGGCCGATAACTTCGCCGTTGCTCTTAAAAACACGCACTTTCTGCCCATCCTCAAGCACTTTATAGCCGATGCGATCCCCGCCGCCAGTTGCGGCGTTGAAAATTGCCACGTTGGATACGTGAATAGGCGCTTCTTTCTCCACGATGCCGCCCGCCTTACCCATGCGATCCGGACGAACGTGGCGTTTGATCATGTTCACCTTTTCAACCAGCACCCGCGAGTCCTCCCCCAGCACCTTGAGCACCTTACCGCGTTTACCCTTGTCTTTGCCGGCAAGAACCACAACCTCATCATCCTTACGTACCTTCAACATGGTCATCCCCTACAACACTTCCGGCGCCAAAGAAATGATCTTCATAAAATTAGCCCCGCGCAGTTCACGCGTAACCGGGCCAAAAATACGTGTCCCAATAGGTTGCAATTGATTATTCAGAAGCACTGCGGCGTTACTGTCAAAGCGAATCAGGGATCCATCTTCCCGGCGCACGCCCTTACGGGTGCGCACCACGAGCGCGTTGTATACGTCGCCTTTTTTAACCTTGCCGCGCGGCACCGCATCCTTGATGCTGACCTTGATCACGTCGCCGATATCCGCATAACGCCGATGTGAACCGCCAAGCACCTTAATACACATCACTTCTCGCGCGCCGCTGTTGTCCGCGACATTGAGCCTTGTCTGTGTCTGTATCATGCGTTATCTCCCTCTACGACGCCTTCGGCGAGCACGCTTACCAAACGCCAACTTTTGGTTTTTGATAACGGGCGACACTCCTCGATTTTTACAATATCTCCGATATGGCAGATATTTTCTGCATCATGGGCGTGAAATTTCTTGGACCGCCGAATATATTTTTTATAAAGTGGATGCTGAATGCGACGTTCAACATTCACCACTATACTTTTATCCATCAGGTTGCTGACTACCGTACCAACCAGACTACGCGGACTTTTCGCCTCGGTCATGAGTGCGCTTCCTTCTTCACGGTAATGGCTGTCCGTACGCGCGCAATATCACGACGCACAGTGCGTAAACGGGACGTCTTGGCCAATTGCCCGGTTGCATGTTGCATCCGCAATCTGAATTGCTCTTCCAAAAGGACCAACAATTGAGCCTGACAACCTGCTAAATCAAGTTTCTGAACTGCCTGAGCTTTCATCCCATCACCCGTCTACTTACAAATGCCGTCTGCACTGGAAGCTTAGCCGCACCCAGCGCGAATGCTTCACGCGCAATCTCTTCCGTTACACCTTCCATTTCATAAAGCACCTTGCCAGGCTGAATCAGCGCCACCCAATATTCCGGGTTGCCTTTACCCTTGCCCATACGCACCTCGGCAGGCTTTTTACTGATTGGTTTGTCCGGGAAAATACGTATCCAGATGCGCCCGCCCCGTTTCACATGACGACTGATGGCGCGCCGTGCGGCTTCAAGCTGACGCGCAGTAATACGGCCGCGACCAACAGCCTTGAGGCCGAACTCACCAAAGCTCACTTTGCTTCCGCGCGTCGCGATACCGCGGTTACGCCCCTTGTGTTGTTTACGAAATTTTGTACGTTTTGGCTGCAGCATCGGAAACTCCCGTCACTTCTGGCGGGCAGCGGCCGTTTGTGCCGTGCTCCACTCCAGGATTTCACCTTTGAAAATCCATACCTTCACCCCAATGATTCCGTAGGTGGTGTTGGCCTCGGCGAAACCGTAGTCAATATCAGCGCGCAACGTGTGAAGCGGAACGCGACCCTCTCGATACCATTCAGTACGGGCAATTTCAGCCCCACCCAAACGACCGGCACAGTTAATGCGCATGCCTAATGCACCGAAACGCATGGCGTTGGTAACAGCGCGCTTCATGGCCCGCCGGAACATGATACGACGGACGAGTTGCTGCGCTACGCTTTCTGCCACCAACTGCGCGTCCAGCTCAGGCTTGCGGATTTCCTCCACATTGATATGCACGGGAACCCCCATGCGCTTTTGCACGTCATGCCGAAGCTTTTCAATATCTTCGCCCTTTTTACCGATCACAATACCCGGTCGGGCGGTATGTACGGTAATGCGCGCACTACGCGCTGGGCGCTCAATAATAATGTCAGAAACCGCCCCGCCAGCAAGTCGCTCCCGAATAAACTGCCGGACCTTGATATCTTCAAGCAGCTTCTCCTGGAAGTCGCTTTTGCCATACCACCGGGAATTCCAATTCTTAATGATTCCCAGACGCAGTCCGATTGGATTGGTTTTTTGTCCCATAGGTTCCTCAGTAAACCTCTGCAACTACAACGGTGATATGGCTGGTGCGCTTCAGAATCCGCGAGCCGCGACCTTTCGCTCTAGCCGCGAACCGCTTCAGTACGGCACCACCATCAATCATGATCTGCTCGACCACCAAGGCGTCGACATCGGCGCCTTCGTTATTCTCGGCGTTCGCGATCGCCGATTCCAAACACTTACGAATGGGCAAGGCGGCCTTTTTAGTAGTGAAACGCAGAATCTCCAACGCCTTCTCCACCGGCTGTCCGCGTACCAGATCTGCGACAAGACGCGCCTTCTGGGGTGACATCTGTAATCCTTTAAGCACGGCTGATGATTTCATCATTCCCCCCTTTAGCGCTTGGCTTTCTTGTCAGCGACGTGGCCCTTGAAGGTCCGCGTCAAAGCAAATTCACCGAGCTTATGACCCACCATATTCTCGTTAACGACTACCGGGATATGCTGACGGCCGTTATGAACGCTAATGGTCAATCCAATGAAATCAGGTGTAATCGTCGAACGGCGCGACCATGTTTTGATCGGCCGACGGCTGTTACTCGCCTGAGCACTCTGCACTTTGCGGTCCAGATGTTCATCAATGAACGGACCTTTTTTAATCGAACGTGGCACGTGAAATCCCCTTAACCACTAACGCGAACGACGACGCACAATCATATTACTCGTACGCTTGTTTCTACGAGTACGGTAACCCTTGGTCGGTTGGCCCCACGGCGATACTGGGTGGCGGCCACCCGAAGTGCGGCCTTCGCCACCACCATGTGGATGGTCAACCGGATTCATCGCCACACCGCGAACTGTTGGCCGCACACCCCGCCAGCGCGTTGCTCCCGCCTTTCCCAACTGACGAGATCCGTGTTCTTCATTGCCCACCTCACCTATAGTAGCGCGGCAGGATACATGAATTCTGCGAACTTCACCAGAGCGCAAGCGCAGTTGGGCGTAATCGCCATCACGGGCCATGAGCTGAACCGATGCACCAGCGGATCTGGCGATCTGTCCGCCCTTGCCTGGCCGCATCTCAACATTATGAACCACTGATCCCACCGGGATACCGCGAAGCGGCATACAGTTACCGGGCTTTATGGGCGTCTGCTCAGCAGAAAGCACCGGATCACCGACAGACATGCCTTTTGCCGCGAGGATATAGCGACGCTCACCGTCGACATAACAAATCAACGCAATATGAGCGGAGCGATTGGGATCGTATTCCAAGCGTTCTACCTTGCCAGGTATGTCTAGTTTATTACGCTTAAAATCCACCAGCCGATAATGGGACTTGTGTCCGCCGCCCTGGTGCCGCCGAGTAACCCGCCCAAGATTGTTGCGACCGCCACTATGAGATTGCACCTCCACCAGCGCGGAATGCGGGTTCCCTTTATGAAGACGTGTGTCGACGGTTTTTACCACGAAACGCCGCCCTGCAGAGGTCGGTTTGGTTTTAATCAGTGCCATGTGTTATCCCTTTTCGTCAGGCAACGCCGTAATCTATGCTGCTGCCCTCGGCCAGCCGTACATAGGCTTTTTTCCATGACGAGCGACGCCCGACATGGCGACCTACACGCTTTTCCTTTCCCAGATAGTTACAGGTTTGAACAGAAAGAACCTGAACCTCAAAAAGTTTTTCAACTGCTGACCTGATCTCGCGCTTCGTGGCATCGCGGGCGACCTTAAATACGAACTGATTCGCCTGCTGCTGCACCATCGTGCTTTTTTCACTGATCAGAGGCGCCAGCAAGACCAGATACTTACGCTCAGCGTTCATCCATACACCTCACCTAACCTGGCTGCGGCTTCAACATCCAGTAATACTCGGCCATATTGAAGCAGATCGGCAGGACCGACATCCTGCCATCCGGCGATACCCACTCTCGGAAAATTCCGCAAGCCCAGAAAAAGATTCAACGGCACTTCCCCCATGACGAGCAGAACATCATCTCCTCCTGCGCGACTTAACCAGTCCCTACCCAGGCGGCTTCGTGGTTCTCCGAAATCTTCCTGCTGAATGATTTGCAAACGACCCTGGCGTAGCAATTCTGCTAGTACGGTCCGCATTGCCCCGGCCCACATTTTCTTGTTGACCTTCTGCGTGTAGTTTTCATTTCCGCCGGGAAAAGCTCGCCCACCACCGCGCCAGATCGGGCTACGAATGCTGCCCGCGCGAGCCCGCCCCGTACCTTTCTGTTTCCAGGGTTTACGTCCGCCACCACGCACTGCCGCACGATTCTTCTGTACGGCGTTGGCCGAACGCATGCCGGCCATCTGGGCTACCACCACCTGATGCAGCAACGCCTCATTATAAGGCACACCAAAAACACCATCGGCGATCTCGATTTCGCTACTTTTCCCGGTGGTCACTTCCAAGCTTTGCACTTGCATTGTTCTTCTCCTAACCACGCACGGCGGGACGAATCATCACGTCCCCGTCTCGCGCACCAGGGACGGCACCCTTGATCATGAGCAGGCGACGATTGGCATCGATACGTACCAACTCAAGATTGAGTGTTGTGACCTGTTCTGCGCCCAGGTGTCCGGCCATTTTCTTGCCCTTGAACACGCGGCCCGGCGTCTGGCGACAACCGATGGATCCCGGTGCACGGTGGGACAGGGAGTTACCATGACTCGCGCGGTTACTCCGGAAATTATGGCGCTTGATGGCGCCGGCGAAGCCTTTACCCTTGCTCACGCCCGACACATCCACGCGCTGCCCTTCAGCGAAAATGTCCAGATCGATGTCCATACCGCACGTATAATTAGCAGTATCTGCCACGCGGAATTCTCGTAATAGCCGCCCGGGAGCAATGCCACTTTTACGAAAGTGTCCTGCCACAGCAGAGGTTACTCGCTGTGGACGGCGCGTACCGGTTGCCACCTGCACTGCACAGTAACCGTCAGTGGCGATATCTTTAACCTGTGCCACCGTATTCGGCGCCACATGGATGACGGTTACCGGCAACACACGCCCGTCATCTGCAACGATGCGCGTCATACCTACTTTCCGTCCGATCAGGCCCATTACCATTGTATCGTCCTTTATAATTACAGCTTGATCTCGACATCGACGCCAGCCGCCAGATCCAGTTTGATCAGGGCATCCACCGTCTTGTCGTTGGGATCGAGAATATCTAGTAAGCGTTTGTGCGTACGTTGTTCAAACTGATCACGCGCATTTTTATCCACATGCGGCGAACGCAAAACCGTAAAGCGTTCGATTTTTGTGGGAAGGGGAATCGGGCCACAAACACGTGCACCGGTCCGGCGCGCGGTTTCTACGATTTCCGCAGCGGAAATATCAAGCATGCGATAATCATATGATTTAAGGCGGATGCGAATCTTGGAACTGTCCATTATTCGACCACCTTGGAGACGACGCCGGCGCCAACGGTACGGCCGCCTTCGCGTACCGCGAAACGTAGACCTTCCTCCATCGCAATCGGCGCAATCAACGCAACCTTGAACAATATGTTGTCTCCCGGCATCACCATCTCCACACCTTCCGGTAATTCCACCGCACCCGTTACGTCCGTCGTACGAAAGTAAAACTGCGGGCGGTACCCGTTGAAAAACGGCGTGTGTCGACCACCTTCCTCTTTCGACAACACATATACTTCCGCTTCAAAACGCGTATGCGGTTTGATGCTGCCAGGCTTGGCCAGTACCTGACCACGCTCTACGTCATCTTTCTTCGTGCCGCGCAGCAGTACCCCGACATTGTCTCCGGCCTGCCCCTGATCCAGAATCTTGCGGAACATCTCTACGCCGGTGACAATGCTCTTGGCGGTGTTGTGAATGCCGATAATCTCGATTTCATCGCCAATCTTCACCACACCACGCTCAATACGCCCGGTCACCACGGTGCCACGACCCGAAATCGAAAATACGTCTTCTATCGGCATCAGGAAGGGTTTGTCTATGGGACGCTCGGGCATCGGGATGTAGCTGTCCATGGCATCCGCCAAACGGAAAATCGCAGGCTCCCCGATGTCGCTCTGATCCCCTTCCAGAGCCTTCAGCGCCGAGCCGATAATCACCGGAATGTCATCACCGGGAAACTCGTACTTGGACAGTAGTTCACGCACTTCCATTTCCACCAATTCCAGCAGCTCGGCGTCATCCACCATGTCCGCCTTGTTCAAAAACACGACGATATAGGGAACGCCCACCTGACGGGCAAGCAAAATATGTTCACGGGTCTGGGGCATCGGGCCGTCTGCTGCCGAACACACCAGGATCGCACCGTCCATCTGCGCCGCCCCGGTGATCATGTTCTTCACATAATCCGCATGACCCGGACAGTCTACATGGGCATAGTGACGATTCGCGGTCTCGTATTCCACGTGCGAGGTCGCTATCGTGATCCCTCGCGCCCGCTCTTCCGGCGCATTGTCTATCTGATCATAGGCGCGAATCTCTCCGCCAAACTTCGCCGACAACACCTTCGTCAGCGCCGCCGTTAATGTGGTCTTGCCATGGTCCACGTGACCAATCGTTCCCACGTTGACATGCGGCTTCGTCCGCTCAAATTTCCCTTTGGACATCTTGAACTCTCCCGTTACGACTAGCGCTGACTTTTCTTGACAATGGCCTCGGCCACATGGCCGGGGACTTCCATATACTTCTCAAACTGCATGGTATAGGTGGCGCGGCCCTGGGAAAGCGAACGTACCGTCGTCGCATATCCGAACATCTCCGCCAGAGGCACTTCGCAGCGGATCAGCTTGGCGCCCGCCTCGTCTTCCATACCCTGCATCATGCCGCGACGACTATTGATGTCGCCGATGATGTCACCCATATATTCTTCCGGAGTTACTACCTCTACGGCAAAGATGGGTTCCAGCAGTATAGGATTCGCCTTGGCTGCGCCCGCCTTGAAACCCATGGACCCCGCGATCTTGAATGCCGCCTCTGAGGAGTCGACATCATGATATGAACCGTCAAAAATGGTGACCTTGACGTCCACCACAGGGAAGCCGGCAATGATACCATTTTCCAGCGCTTCTTCAACACCTTTCTGCGTCGGACCGATGAACTCCTTGGGCACCGTACCGCCAACCACCCCGTTTTCGAATACAAAACCGCTTCCCGGCTCGAGGGGTTCAAGGCGCAACCAGACATGTCCGTATTGACCACGACCGCCTGACTGGCGCACGAACTTGCCTTCCGACTCGACCGTCTTGCGGATCGTTTCGCGATACGCCACCTGCGGCGCACCGACAGTAGCTTCAACCCCGAACTCACGCTTCATGCGGTCGACGATGATTTCCAGATGCAGCTCGCCCATACCGGAGATGATGGTCTGCCCGGATTCCTGATCGGTACGGACCCGAAACGATGGATCCTCCTGCGCAAGCTTCCCCAGAGCAATGCCCATCTTTTCCTGGTCCGCCTTGGTCTTTGGTTCGACCGCGACATGAATCACCGGCTCGGGAAACTCCATCTGCTCCAGAGCAATGGGCTTATTCAAGTCACAGAGCGTATCTCCGGTATAAGCTGTTTTGAGGCCGACGGCGGCGGCGATATCGCCAGCAAGCACCTCTTTGATTTCATGGCGTTCATTGGCATGCATCTGCAGCACGCGCCCGATACGCTCCTTTTGGTTACGCCCCGGGTTGAGGACCGTGGAACCCGCGGTGAGCACCCCGGAATACACCCGAAAAAAGGTGAGTTGCCCGACAAACGGATCCGTCGCGATTTTAAACGCGAGCGCGGAGAAAGGTTCGCTGTCATCAGCGGAACGGACGATTACTTCGCCATTGTCGGGATTCGTACCTTCCACCGGCTTGATATCAACAGGCGACGGCAGATAGTCCAATACTGCGTCCAATGCTGCCTGTACCCCTTTGTTCTTGAAGGCGCTTCCGCACAACACCGGAACCACGGCGCCGGAAATCGTCGCCTTGCGCAAGGCCGCCCGCAATTCTGGAATGCTGATTTCCTCACCTTCCAGATATTTCATCATCACGTCTTCGTCGGCGTCCGCAATCGCTTCGACCATGAAGTGCCGTGCCGCTTCTGCGTCCGCTTGCAAGGCAGGGGGAATATCTTCTTCGGTAAATCGCGTGCCCTGCAACGCATCATCCCAGTTGATGGACTTCATCTTCATCAGGTCGATGACACCGCTGAAGTGATCTTCCTCACCGATGGGCAACTGAACCGGGACAGGGTTACCGCGCAGCTTGGTCGCGATCTGATCGACAACGCGCTTGAAGTTGGCACCCTGGCGATCCATTTTGTTGACGAACGCAATACGGGGCACCTTGTACTTGTTTGCCTGCCGCCATACGGTCTCGGACTGCGGCTGCACGCCACCCACCGCACAAAATACCGCCATGGCGCCATCCAACACCCGCAGGGACCGTTCCACCTCGATAGTGAAGTCGACGTGTCCGGGGGTGTCGATGATGTTGATCCGGTGCTCGGCACGCTGCCCATCCATACCTTTCCAGAAGCAGGTAGTTGCCGCAGAGGTAATGGTGATACCGCGCTCTTGCTCCTGCGCCATCCAGTCCATGACCGCGGTACCTTCATGCACCTCGCCAATCTTATGAGAGACGCCAGTGTAGAACAGAATGCGCTCAGTGGTAGTCGTTTTGCCGGCATCAATGTGCGCCATGATGCCGATATTGCGATAGCGTTCGATAGGGGTTGTGCGTGCCACGTGTCAGTCCTTGTGCGGAGGGTTGCTGTCAATTACCAGCGGAAATGGGCAAAGGCCTTATTCGCTTCTGCCATACGATGGGTCTCCTCACGCTTACGAACCGCGTTGCCGCGATTTTCCGCCGCTTCGAGAATTTCCGCCGCCAGTCGGTTACCCATGGACTTTTCGTTCCGTTTACGCGCTGAGTCACGCAGCCAACGCATAGCCAACGCCATGCGCCGGTCCGAACGGATCTCGACGGGTACTTGGTAAGTGGCACCTCCGACGCGACGGCTTTTCACTTCCACGACCGGGCGCACGTTGTCGATAGCCTTACGAAAAATTTCGAGGGCGTCGCTTTTGCTCCGCTCCGCAACCATTTCCAATGCACCGTAAACGATTTTTTCGGCAGTGCTTTTTTTGCCATCACGCATCATCACGTTGGCAAATTTGGCAATGACCTCTTCCTTGTACTTGGGATCCGGCAGAACAATCCGCTTGGGGACTTCACGACGTCTTGGCATGGCGCAACAACTCCTTCAATAAATATTTACTTTGGACGCTTGGCGCCATACTTGGAACGCGACTGTTTACGGTTTTTGACACCGGCAGTATCCAGGGTGCCACGCACGATATGATAGCGTACACCGGGAAGATCCTTGACACGACCGCCGCGAATCAGTACCACGGAGTGCTCCTGCAGGTTATGCCCTTCACCGGGAATATAACTGCTGACCTCAAAACCATTGGTGAGACGCACACGGGCGACTTTACGCAATGCCGAGTTGGGCTTTTTAGGTGTCGTCGTGTAAACACGGGTACACACGCCGCGCTTCTGCGGGTTGGCGTCCAACGCCGGAACCTTGCTTTTGGCTACAGGCCGCTTACGTGGCTTGCGCACGAGCTGATTTAATGTGGGCATTTACAATCTCCAGAGTACGATGGGGGCACCCAGCCCTCTCACCGATGAGAGGGCGCATTCTAGTTAGGCTTGCCCTGGCTGTCAAGGCAAGCCCCAGTCATACAACAAATTACGGCATATCGCTCACCGATACCGGCATATCGCGCGGCACCGCGGTCTCCAGGGAAAGGGCAGATTCACCCCGACTCAGCCGTCGGCGATGCTCATGGTAGGCCAGGCCCGTTCCTGCAGGAATCAAACGTCCGACAATGACGTTTTCCTTGAGGCCGCGCAAGTCGTCTGCCTTGCCGGATACTGCAGCCTCAGTGAGTACGCGGGTGGTTTCCTGGAAGCTTGCCGCCGAGATGAACGATTCGGTAGACAGGCTTGCCTTGGTGATACCCAGCAACATCGGAGTGAAACGCGGCAGTTCTTTGCCGGCGGCTTCCAGCGCGATGCTTTCATCTTCCACCCGTGCCCGATCCACCTGGTCTCCGGGAATAAAGGTACTGTCCCCGCTGGACGTCACTTCGACCCTACGCAGCATCTGGCGCAGAATGACTTCGATGTGCTTATCATTGATACGCACGCCCTGCAGACGGTATACGTCCTGCACCTCATCTACGATGTAGTTGGCGAGAGCCTGCACACCCAGCACACGCAGGATATCGTGCGGAACCGGCTGGCCTTCGACAAGCTGCTCACCCGGGCTGACCCGCTCCCCTTCGTACACGGTCACATGGCGCCCCTTGGGAATCAGATATTCATGCTGTTCCCCGCTCTCGTCGGTGATGATCAGTCGCTGCTTGCCCTTTGTGTCTTTCCCGAAGCCGATGATGCCCTCGTGCTCCGCGATAACAGCGAAGTCCTTGGGACGCCGGGCCTCGAACAGCTCCGCCACACGGGGCAGACCACCGGTAATGTCGCGCGTCTTTGTGGTACCCACCGGCAGACGTGCCAGAATATCTCCGGGATGAATTTCCATACCTTCGTGCACCGCGATAATCGCCTTTGCCGGCAGGAAATAGCGTGCGGGCAGGTCCGTACCGGGCAGCTTCAGGTCCTGGCCGTGCTCGTCCAGCAGGCTGATCACCGGGCGCAAATCCCGTCCCTGGGGTGGCCGTTGTTTGGCGTCGATGACGACGAGTGTCGACAGCCCGGTGATCTCGTCGGTCTGGATGGCTACGCTCGCGCCTTCCACCGCATCTTTCAGAGAAATTTTGCCGCCGACCTCGCTGACAATGGGCCGCGTATGCGGATCCCATTCCGCGACCCGACGGCCCGCGGTGACCGCGGCGTTGTCATCCACCAGAATGGTGGCACCATAGGGCACCTTGTAACGCTCTTTTTCCCGGCCTTGTTCGTCAGTGACGGTCACCTCCCCATTCCGGCCCACCACTACGTGGCGTCCACTGCTGTGCGTAACCAGACGAAGGTTTGGCTGATAACGAAAAACCCCGCCCTGTTTGATATCGATACTGCTTTGCGCAGCAGAACGACTGGCCGCACCACCGATGTGGAAAGTACGCATGGTGAGCTGGGTACCCGGTTCACCAATGGATTGCGCGGCGATAACGCCGACTGCCTCACCCGCGTTGACTAGATGCCCACGTGCCAGGTCACGCCCATAACACAGTGCACAGACCCCATGGCGTGACCGGCAGGTCAGGGGCGAACGCACCTTCAGTGCATCCACGCCCAGTTCGTCCAACTGACCGAGATGCCGCTCTGTCAGCAGCGTATTGCGGAGGATGACAATCTCACCGGTGTTGGGGTGGACCACATCCTCCGCAACTACACGACCCAGCACGCGATCGCGCAGAGGTTCGATGATCTCACCGCCCTCGACGAGGGAGGTCATGGGCAGGCCTTCCTCCGATCCACAATCGGTCTCGACCACCACCAGATCCTGGGTAACGTCTACCAGACGCCGGGTTAAATAGCCGGAGTTGGCGGTTTTCAGCGCGGTATCTGCAAGTCCCTTGCGGGCACCATGGGTGGAAATGAAGTATTGCAGGACGTTGAGCCCTTCACGGAAATTTGCGGTGATGGGAGTCTCGATAATAGAACCGTCGGGCTTCGCCATCAGGCCGCGCATGCCTGCAAGCTGGCGAATCTGCGCCGCCGAACCTCGGGCGCCGGAATCCGCCATCATAAAGATCGAGTTGAACGAATCCTGCTGCACCGAACTGCCGTCCGGGAGGTACACGGTATCCTTACTGACTCGATCCATCATGGCTTTGGCAACTTCGTCGGTAGCCCGCGACCAGATGTCGACGACCTTGTTATAACGTTCACCCTCGGTCACCAGACCCGAGGTGTATTGGGCCTGAATGGCTTTGACCTCATCTTCGGACCGCGCCAGGATGCCCTCTTTTTCCAGCGGCGTGACCATATCCCCGGCACCAAAGGAAATGCCTGCGCGTGTCGCCATACGGAAGCCGGTATACATCAACTGATCCGCAAAGATAACCGTATCCTTGATACCCAAACGCCGGTAACAGGTATTGATAAGTTCGCCGATCACCTTCTTCTTCAGTACCCGGTTGATGACACTGAACGGCAGCCCCTCGGGGAGAATATCCCCGAGCAGGGCGCGTCCTGCCGTGGTATCGATACGCTCACCGCGAAAGCGCACGGTGATACGGGCATGCAGACCCAGGTTGCCCGTTTCATAGGCGCGCCGCACCTCTGCCGTATCCGCGAAGACCCCGCCCGTGCCCTTGGCGTCGGCCCGCTCCTGGCTGACGTAGTAGAGTCCGAGGACGATGTCCTGGGACGGGACGATAACGGGCTCACCATTGGCCGGGCTGAGAATATTGTTGGTGGACATCATCAGGGTCCGGGCTTCCAACTGCGCCTCCAGCGACAGCGGGACGTGCACAGCCATCTGATCACCGTCAAAATCCGCATTGTATGCCGCACATACCAGTGGATGCAGTTGGATGGCCTTGCCTTCGATCAGGACCGGTTCAAAGGCCTGGATACCCAGGCGATGCAAGGTTGGCGCGCGGTTCAGCATGACCGGATGTTCGCGAATCACCTCTTCAAGGATATCCCAGACTTCCGGTTTTTCCTGCTCGACCAAACGCTTGGCGGCCTTGATGGTGGTCGCCAGCCCGCGCTCTTCCAACTTGTTGAAAATGAATGGCTTGAACAACTCCAGGGCCATCTTCTTCGGCAAACCGCACTGGTGCAGGCGCAGTTCAGGTCCGACGACGATAACCGAGCGGCCGGAGTAGTCCACCCGTTTACCCAGCAGATTCTGACGGAAGCGACCCTGCTTGCCCTTGATCATATCCGCAAGCGACTTGAGCGGGCGTTTATTGGGTCCCGAGATGGCACGTCCACGCCGACCGTTATCGAGCAGCGCGTCTACGGCTTCCTGCAACATGCGTTTTTCGTTGCGCACGATGATGTCCGGCGCCTTTAGTTCCAGCAGGCGCTTGAGCCGGTTGTTACGATTGATGACCCGCCGGTAGAGATCGTTGAGATCAGAGGTTGCAAAACGGCCGCCATCCAGTGGCACCAGGGGCCGCAGGTCCGGGGGCAGCACCGGAAGCACTTCCATGATCATCCATTCGGGACGATTGCCAGACTGTTCAAAGGCCTCCAGGATCTTCAACCGCTTGCTGAGCTTCTTGGTCTTTGTGTCGGAGTTGCTCTCTCGCAGTTCATTGCGGATCTGCTCAATTTCCTGAGCCAGGGGTATGCCACGCAGCAGGTCACGAATACCCTCTGCGCCCATTTTTGCCGTAAACTCATCCCCATGCTCTTCCAGGGCGTCCAGGTACTGGTCTTCGGTAAGGATGTTCCCGCGTTCCAGCGCGGTCACCCCCGGATCAACGACCACATACGCTTCAAAATAGAGGACCCGCTCGATATCACGCAGCGGCATATCGAGAATCATGCCCATACGACTCGGCAGAGATTTGAGGAACCAGATGTGGGCGACAGGGCTGGCAAGTTCAATGTGTCCCATCCGCTCGCGGCGGACCCTCGCCTGGGTTACCTCAACACCGCATTTTTCGCAGACCACGCCGCGGTGTTTCAGGCGCTTGTACTTGCCGCAGAGGCACTCGTAGTCCTTGATCGGCCCAAAGATCTTGGCACAGAACAAGCCTTCGCGTTCCGGTTTGAAGGTCCGATAATTAATCGTCTCGGGTTTTTTTACCTCACCGAAAGACCATGACCGCACCTTATCCGGAGACGCGATACCGATCCGAATCGCATCGAATTCTTCCTGCTGATCGTTTTGTTTGAAGAGCTTCAGTAAGTCTTTCAACGCATCCATCCTTGCCCGCCACGGGCGGAAATTTTACTTGGACTGTTCCAGTTCAATATCGATACCCAAAGAACGCAGTTCTTTCAACAACACGTTGAAAGACTCCGGCATTCCGGCATCCATGCGGAAATCACCCTTGACGATGGACTCATACATCTTGCTGCGCCCGCTTACGTCGTCCGACTTCACGGTGAGCATTTCCTGCAGGGTGTATGCCGCGCCATAGGCCTCCAACGCCCACACCTCCATTTCACCGAAGCGCTGGCCGCCGAACTGCGCCTTACCACCTAAAGGCTGCTGGGTAACCAGACTGTAGGGACCTGTGGAACGGGCATGCATCTTGTCATCCACCAGGTGATGGAGCTTGAGCATATAGAGATAACCCACCGTCACCTGGCGATCAAAGGCATCACCGCTTCGTCCGTCATACAGCGTGACCTGGCCGCTGCGCGGCAAGCCGGCCAACTCCAGCATATCGCCGATCTCTTCTTCGGAGGCACCATCAAAGACCGGGGTCGCCATGGGCACGCCACCACGAAGATTCGCGGCAAGCTCGCGAATTTCCTGGTCTGTCAGGCTGTCGAGATCCTCTTTCTTGCCAGATCGGTTGTAGATTTCCGCAAGGAAAGCGCGCAGCTCCGCCATTGCCATCTCACTGTCCAGCATCGCGCCGATCTTCTTGCCCAGCCCCTTGGCAGCCCATCCCAGATGGGTTTCGAGGATCTGTCCCACGTTCATACGGGACGGTACACCCAGAGGATTGAGCACGATATCCACCGATGTACCATCGGCAAGATAGGGCATGTCTTCCACCGGCACGATCTTGGAGACCACGCCCTTATTCCCATGGCGGCCCGCCATTTTGTCTCCGGGTTGCAGGTGCCTTTTTATGGCCACATGCACTTTAACCATCTTCAGAACGCCCGGGCTCAGATCATCCCCTTGGGTCAGCTTGCGCCGCTTTTCTTCGAGCACCGCATCGAGACGCTGGCGTTGTTCCTCGAGCTGCGCACGGATCTGTTCCAGAGACTCGTTACTCTCTTCCGAGCGCAAACGGATCTCAAACCATTTAGCACGCGGCAAGTCTTTCAGATAAGCCTTGGTCACCTTGTTTCCGGCCGCCAGGCCGTTGGGACCGCCCTCGGCAACCTTACCGATCAGCTGACGCTCAATCCGCTGATAGCTGTCTTCCTCGACGATGCGATACTGATCATTGAGATCCTTACGGATCCGTGCAAGTTCATGTTCTTCAATGGACTTGGCACGGGCATCCTTCTCGATACCATCGCGGGTAAAGACCTGCACGTCGATCACCGTGCCATACATACCGGCAGGCATTCGCATGGAGTTATCTTTCACGTCGGAGGCCTTTTCACCGAAGATTGCCCGCAGAAGCTTCTCTTCCGGCGTCAGCTGAGTCTCGCCCTTGGGCGTGACCTTGCCGACGAGAATGTCACCCGGCGCTAGCTCCGCACCGATTACGACAATACCCGACTCATCCAGATGACGTAAGGCACCTTCGGCGACGTTGGGAATATCCCGGGTGATTTCTTCCGGCCCCAGTTTGGTGTCGCGGGCGAAGACCGAAAACTCCTCGATATGAATCGTGGTATAGCGGTCTTCTGCTACGACCCGTTCCGAGATCAGGATGGAATCCTCGAAGTTATAGCCATTCCAGGGCATAAAGGCGACTAGAATGTTCTGGCCGAGTGCCAGTTCACCCATCTCCGTGCTCGGCCCATCGGCCAGTACGTCGCCACGACTCACCACATCGCCGACCTTGACCACGGGGCGCTGATTCAGGGTGGTGTTCTGGTTGGAACGCGCGTACTTGACGAGGTTGTAGATATCCACGCCGGGCTCTTCCGGCAGGGTTTCCTCATCACTGACCCGAATGACGATACGGGCACCATCAACGATATCCACCACGCCACCACGCCGGGCGACGACGGCCGCGCCGGAATCGATGGCGACCACCCGTTCCATGCCCGTACCCACCATCGGTGCATCGGAACGCACCGTCGGCACCGCTTGGCGTTGCATGTTGGAACCCATGAGGGCGCGATTGGCGTCATCATGCTCCAGGAACGGGATCATACTCGCCGCCACCGAGACGATCTGCCGCGGCGAGATATCCATGAACTGAACCTGATCCGGGTTTGCCAGAGTGAACTCGTTCTTGAAACGGCAGGACACCAGTTCGTCGGTCAGCACGCCGTGCTCGTCCACCGTCGAGTTTGCCTGGGCAATCATATAATTGCCTTCTTCAATCGCCGACAGATATTCCACCTCGTCGGTGGTGCGGCGATCGACGACGCGTCGATACGGCGTTTCGAGAAACCCGTAGGAATTCGTCCGCGCGTAGCACGATAGACTGTTGATCAGTCCGATATTCGGGCCTTCCGGCGTTTCAATGGGGCAGATCCGGCCGTAGTGCGTCGGATGTACGTCACGCACCTCGAAACCCGCACGTTCCCGGGTCAGGCCGCCCGGCCCCAAAGCCGAGACACGCCGCTTGTGGGTGACCTCGGAAAGTGGGTTGGTCTGATCCATGAACTGGGAAAGCTGGCTGGAGCCGAAGAACTCGTTGACCACTGCCGCAATGGGTTTTGCATTGATCAGATCCTGAGGCGTGAGGCCCTCGCTCTCGGCGAGCGCAAGACGGTCCTTGACGGCCCTTTCCACACGCACCAGACCAAGCCGAAATTGATTTTCCATCAACTCACCAACCGAGCGCACGCGCCGGTTACCGAGATGATCGATATCGTCGATCTCCCCCACACCGTTACGCAGGGCGACCAGTACCCTGAGTACTGCGATGATATCCGCATCATTCAGTATGCCAGGACCGGTAATCTCATCGCGTCCCACCCGACGATTGAACTTCATGCGGCCTACGGCCGACAGGTCATAGCGATCGGGACTGAAGAACAGTCCCTGGAACAGGTTTTGCGCCGCATCCTTCGTCGGCGGTTCGCCCGGACGCATCAGCCGATAGATTTCCATCTGGGCGTCGTGCGCATCACGTGACGTGTCGATACGCAACGTTTCTGAAATATAAGGCCCACGATCCAGTTCATTCAGATAGAGCGTATGCAGTGTGAGTGACGGCATTTTTCGCAGAGCGTCCAGAAGCTCACCGCTGACGGGCTCATTGGCCTGTACCACCACTTCGCCGGTTTCAGGATGAACGATATCCCGGGCGACGACCTTGCCCAGAAGGAAGCTATCCGGCACGGGAATCTCATGCAGACCCTGAACCTCGGAGAGCGCCCTGGTTTGGCGCACCGTAATTCGCTTACCGGTCTGTACCAGCACTTCGCCGGTTTCCGGGCTGATGATATCAAACGCCGCCACTTCGCCCTGTAGACGCTGCGGGATCAGCACATAGCGCAGATCGCCGTCGATCAGGCGAAAGGTCTCCATATCAAAGAACATCTCAAGAATATCCTGGGTACTGTAGCCCAGCGCACGCAGCAGCGTCGTCGCCGGCAACTTACGACGGCGATCGATGCGCGCATAAACGTGATCCTTGGGGTCAAACTCGAAATCCAACCACGAACCCCGGTAAGGAATGATGCGCGCGTTAAAGAGGAGCTTTCCCGAAGAATGGGTCTTGCCGCGATCATGATCGAAGAAAACGCCGGGCGAACGATGCAACTGCGAGACGATGACGCGCTCCGTGCCGTTAATCACGAAGGAACCGTGCTCCGTCATCAGCGGCAGTTCGCCCATATAGACGTCCTGCTCCTTCACGTCTTTGACTCTTTTGGCGCCAGTGGTGTCGTCTTTTTCCATCACCGCCAGACGCAAACGTACCCGTAAACCGGCACAGTAGGTCAGCCCGCGCTGGCGGCACTCCACCACATCAAACACCGGTTTTTCCAGGCGGTAGGAAACATAATCCAGCATTGCGTTGCCGGAATAACTTTCCATCGGAAAAACCGAACGGAAAACAGCTTCTAAACCCGTTTCCTTTCGCGCCGCCGGGGGTACCGACTCCTGGAGAAACTCCCGGTAGGAATCCATCTGCGTAGCCAGCAGATATGGCACAGCAAGAATGCTCTGGCTTTTGCCAAAGTCTTTACGAATCCGTTTCTTTTCAGTAAAAGAGTAGGCCATGGATGCTCCGCGCGACGACTGCATGGTTCAGGGATCAGCGGTTAAAGCTGCTTTCCGCAAACAATGAGGGGCTGGCAGCGCTTTACGCGGCCAGCCGATAAGGGTTACTACATCAACTATAGATTACTTGATCTCCGCCTCGGCACCGGCCTCGACGAGCTGCGCCTTGACACTTTCGGCTTCGGCCTTGGCTACGCCTTCCTTCACAGGCTTCGGCGCACCGTCAACCAGATCCTTCGCTTCCTTCAGGCCAAGACCGGTGATGGCCCGAACCACCTTGATGGTATTCACCTTGTTGGCACCGGCGGCGGTGAGGATCACGTCAAATTCGGTCTGTTCCTCCACAGCAGCCGCACCTTCGCCAGCCGCCGCGCCACCGGCAGGTGCTGCGACCGCGACGGCCGCTGCAGATACGCCGAACTTCTCTTCCATTTCCTTGATGAGTTCAGACAGCTCGAGGACCGTCATACCCGCAATAGCGTCTAAAATTTCCGCTTTGGACAATGCCATTTTACTAACTCCTTCAGTTCAAGTTGATTTTAAGCAGCGCGCTGATCGCGAACTGCCGCCAAGGTCCTGACGAAACGGCTCGGGACCTCGTTAAGGGTGCGAACAAAGCCGGCAACCGGGGCCTGCATGGTGCCGAGCAATTTGGCCAGCAATTCTTCGCGTGAGGGCATTTTGCTCAATTGCGCGATTGCCGCCGCATCGATCTGCTTACCACTGAGCACACCACCGATAATGACCAGTTTTTCCAAACGCTTTGCATGGTCAGTGAAGAGCTTCGCCAGGGCAACAGGGTCTTCTGCTGCCGCGAATACCAGAGGGCCTTTCAGCAGATGGTCCATCACTGCGAATGGCGTTCCCGCGAGGGCGCGCTTCAACAGCGTGTTCTTCACAACCTGCACATGCACCGACTGCTTTTGTGCTTCTGCCCGGAAAACAGTCATCTGCGCCACCGTCAAACCGCGATACTCCGCTACCACTGTGGCTTGCGCCCTAGTGAGTCTGGTCTGCAAGGTGGCAACGACCTGTTCCTTTTCTGCGAGTTTGAGACTCACGTGAATGTCACCTCCTATCTAACCGAGGCGGCCAGAAGATCTGGCGCGCCGTCGCCTACGCAGGGAAAATCATTAAGGCTTACGCCCCCTGCGGTCTTTGTACGCCGGCTTACGCCGACCTTCCCGCCCGGAAACGGAAATCTTTAGCCGAGACCACTCAGATCCACGGCAACGCCAGGACCCATGGTCGGAGAGAGGTTCACCTTACGGATATATATACCTTTACTGGTGGCCGGTTTGGCTTTACGCAAGCTGTCGATCAGCACCAGCAGGTTTTCCTGCAACGCCTTCACCTCAAAGGAAGACTTGCCGATGGTACTGTGCACGATACCGCCTTTGTCGGCGCGATAACGCACCTGTCCACCCTTGGCATTGATTACGGCAGTACGAACATCTGCAGTCACCGTTCCGACTTTGGGGTTCGGCATCAAACCACGGGGACCCAGTACGGGACCCAGGGTGCCCACCACACGCATGGCATCCGGCGTAGCAATGACCACGTCAAAGTCCATCTGCCCAGCCTTTACCAACTCCGCAAGATCCTCCATGCCGACAATATCGGCACCGGCTTCACGCGCTTCGGTCGCTTTATCGGCGGTGGCAAAAACGGCCACCCGCATTTGCTTACCGGTGCCATGGGGAAGCACTACCGCACCACGCACCACCTGGTCCGATTTGCGCGGATCAATACCCAGACCTACCGCCACATCCACCGACTCGTCGAACTTGGTCGTGGCCATCTTCTTGACGAGCTCGAGGGCTTCCTCGATCGCGTAACGGTTATTCCGATCCACCATCGCCCTGATGGCAAGTGTGCGCTTGGATTTCGTCGCCATATTTCAGCCCTCCACCGTCAGGCCCATACTGCGGGCAGTACCACGCACGCTGCGCTTTGCCGACTCGATATCCTGCGTATTGAGATCCGGCATTTTCGTTTTGGCGATATCTTCGATCTGCGCTTCCGAAACCTTACCAACCTTTACCGTATTGGGACGCCCGCTGCCCTTTGGCAGGCCCGCAGCCTTCATCAGCAGCACCGCTGCTGGTGGCGTTTTCACCTCGAAAGTGAAGCTTTTATCTGCAAAAACAGTAATGACCACGGGTAACGGCAAACCCGGTTCAACACCCTGGGTCTGGGCATTGAACGCCTTGCAGAACTCCATGATGTTCAATCCACGCTGACCCAAAGCCGGGCCGATAGGCGGGCTTGGATTGGCTTGCGCAGCCTTTACCTGCAGCTTGATATATCCCGTTATTTTCTTTGCCATAATTTAACTCCTGCGAGGTGCGAACGCTGTCAGGCTCCCTCTGTTGAAAACGATCAGGCCTTCTCGACCTGGCCAAAATCCAATTCTACGGGCGTGGAGCGACCAAAGATGGTCACCGAAACTCGTAACTTGCTCTTTTCGAAATTGACTTCCTCGACGACGCCGTTGAAATCCTTGAACGGGCCATCTACGACACGCACCTGCTCACCTGCGTCAAAACTGAATTTCGGACGCGGTTTCTCAACGCCTTCCTTGATGCGGTCCATGATGGCGTTGGTCTCTGCGTCGCTCAGCGGATGGGGGCGCCCTACAGAGCCGCCGACAAATCCGGTGACCCGTGGTGTGCTCTTGACGAGGTGCCAAGTCACGTCGTCCATTTCCATCTGCACCAAGACATAACCGGGGTAAAACATTCGTTGCGAGCTCGTTTTTTGACCGCCCCGCATTTCCACCACTTCTTCGACGGGAACGAGGATATCACCAAACTTGTCGGCAAGCCCCTCCCGATTGGCACGCTCGCGGATCTCGCCCTGCACCTTTTTCTCGAAGCCCGAGAACGCATGAACCACATACCAACGCATAGACATTTACGCGACTCCTCCGAGTAGCAGGCGCACGATCCCAAGGAGTGCCATATCCACCAGCCAAAGGAAGATGGCAATTACCACGATCAAGCCAATAATGATGGCCGTACTGCGCAAGACCTCGGGGCGCGTCGGCCAAACCACCTTCAGCAACTCCACGTATGCTTCCCGAAAAAAGATCAGGAGCGCCTTGCCGTTGTTGCTGGAAGCGAAAAGACCGGTAGCAATCAACAAAGCCAGAATCAGCGCCGCACCAGGGTAATACGTACCGAAGTGGATGGGGATGAGGAAATAGGCGAATACCCCGAGGGCAGCGAATCCTGCCGCAAAATAGAGCTTCACTTTTTCCGACATGAACACCACACCTTTTTAATAATGGCAGGGCAGGAGGGGCTCGAACCCCCAACCTGCGGTTTTGGAGACCGCTGCTCTACCAATTGAGCTACTGCCCTGCAGACGGCAAACGGCGGACAATGCCGCCGTTCAACACTACAACATGAAAACTTATTCGACCACCTTGGAGACGACGCCGGCGCCAACGGTACGACCGCCTTCGCGTACCGCGAAACGCAGACCTTCCTCCATCGCAATCGGCGCAATCAACGCAACCTTGAACAATATGTTGTCTCCCGGCATCACCATCTCCACACCTTCCGGTAATTCCACCGCACCCGTTACGTCCGTCGTACGAAAGTAAAACTGCGGGCGGTACCCGTTGAAAAACGGCGTGTGTCGACCACCTTCCTCTTTCGACAACACATATACTTCCGCTTCAAAACGCGTATGCGGTTTGATGCTGC
Source organism: Acidithiobacillus ferridurans (assembly GCF_003966655.1). Classification (NCBI taxonomy): domain Bacteria; kingdom Pseudomonadati; phylum Pseudomonadota; class Acidithiobacillia; order Acidithiobacillales; family Acidithiobacillaceae; genus Acidithiobacillus; species Acidithiobacillus ferridurans. The sequence continues at coordinate 1,076,501 of NZ_AP018795.1, forward strand.
CAGGCTTGGCCAGTACCTGACCACGCTCTACGTCATCTTTCTTCGTGCCGCGCAGCAGTACCCCGACATTGTCTCCGGCCTGCCCCTGATCCAGAATCTTGCGGAACATCTCTACGCCGGTGACAATGCTCTTGGCGGTGTTGTGAATGCCGATAATCTCGATTTCATCGCCAATCTTCACCACACCACGCTCAATACGCCCGGTCACCACGGTGCCACGACCCGAAATCGAAAATACGTCTTCTATCGGCATCAGGAAGGGTTTGTCTATGGGACGCTCGGGCATCGGGATGTAGCTGTCCATGGCATCCGCCAAACGGAAAATCGCAGGCTCCCCGATGTCGCTCTGATCCCCTTCCAGGGCCTTCAGCGCCGAGCCGATAATCACCGGGATGTCATCACCGGGGAACTCGTACTTGGACAGCAGTTCACGCACTTCCATTTCCACTAATTCCAGCAGCTCGGCGTCATCCACCATGTCCGCCTTGTTCAGAAACACGACGATATAGGGAACGCCCACCTGACGGGCAAGCAAAATATGTTCACGGGTCTGGGGCATCGGGCCGTCCGCTGCCGAACACACCAGGATCGCGCCGTCCATCTGCGCCGCCCCGGTGATCATGTTCTTCACATAATCCGCATGACCCGGACAGTCTACATGGGCATAGTGACGATTCGCGGTCTCGTATTCCACGTGCGAGGTCGCTATCGTGATCCCTCGCGCCCGCTCTTCCGGCGCATTGTCTATCTGATCATAGGCGCGAATCTCTCCGCCAAACTTCGCCGACAACACCTTCGTCAGCGCCGCCGTTAATGTGGTCTTGCCATGGTCCACGTGACCAATCGTTCCCACGTTGACATGCGGCTTCGTCCGCTCAAATTTCCCTTTGGACATCAGACACTCCCCAAGAATACCAGACCCAAGAAAGACCCGAAAATATGGAGCCCACAACCGGATTCGAACCGGTGACCTCTTCCTTACCAAGGAAGTGCTCTACCGACTGAGCTATGTGGGCATGGACACTGGAGCGGGTGATGGGAATCGAACCCACACCATCAGCTTGGAAGGCTGAGGTTCTACCATTGAACTACACCCGCACAAATCAAAACCTGCCATACTGGCGCCCGCTCTAGGCAGAATGCCATAAAAATAAAAGCTTGGTGGAGGGGGGAGGATTCGAACCTCCGAAGGCAGAGCCGTCAGATTTACAGTCTGATCCCTTTGACCGCTCGGGAACCCCTCCCACGATTAGCGGCGCATTGTGCGGCCTGGGTATTTCTTTGTCAAGCGGTGCCGGGCGTCCGGAAACTTCCGGAACGCACATCAACTTGACGAATGATGCGTATTCTGCGCTTTCAGCGCCTTGACATCGTTGCCCATTTACAACATCCTGTAAAAGAATAGTGCAGGTTTTTTGCCGGGCAGCTTCGCCAGGGCTTGAGAGAGGAGGGTTTTGATAATGGAACATATTAAAGGAATCAAAGGTATCACACTGCTGGTTGCCATCAGCGGGGGGCTTTTCGCCAGCGCAGCCTATGCGGACGGTGGCTATGTGGGTTATGCAGTCAACCACGGCGCCAAGCCTGTTGTCACCAGTCGGGGTATCTGCGTGCGTGGCGGGCGTCCGGTAACGGATGGTCCAGTACCCGCCTATTGTGCGCCCGCGCCGGTCGCCGTGGCAGCTGCGCCGACACCGCCTCCGGCCCCTGTACCTGCCCCCATCGCGCCTGTGGAGCAGACGATCCTGGTGAGCAAGCCGATCACCATCACCGGTATCAACTTCAAGTTCGATTCGTACAAGCTGCTGGATCATGACATCCGGGTACTGGACGAAGTGGCGAGTTTTGCCAAAAATCATCCCGAGGCCGTACTCGACGTCAATGGATATTGCAGTAAGGTGGGCACCTACGCCTACAATCTCAAGCTGTCCAAGCTGCGTGCCCAGAGTGTCGCACAGTACCTGGCCCATCACGGGGTGGCGAGTGATCGTATGGTACTGAAGGGTCACTCCTACGACAATCCGGTCGCCACGAACGCTACCCCCCAAGGCCGCTTCCTGAATCAGCGCGTGGAAATCAATTCCAGCATCAAGGTTCAGAAGACCGTTCGTTAATCTCCTTCCAAATATTGCAGATGCGGGCCAGCCAAGGCCCGCTTTTTTTGCGGCGGCCATGGCGGCGCATGGCATCGTTTCCGTGATAGACTAAACGCCATGCGACAGTCCTTCCTTCGTTTTGTGCGAACACTGCAAATCACCCGCGTTCTGGTGCGTTACCGCCTGGACGAAGTGCTGTATTTTCTTCCTTTGTTAAAACCATATCAGGCCGTGTTGCGCCTAAACCCCATGACATGGCTGGCGCCGCGTCCCCAGGGCTCCTTTGCCGAACGCCTGCGCGAGGCCTTGGAAACACTGGGCCCCACCTTTATCAAACTAGGACAGATGCTTTCAACCCGCCGGGATTTACTTCCCGACCACATTACTCATGAGCTTGCGAAACTCCAGGACGCAGTACCCCCTTTCCCCTCCAATGTTGCCCGGCAGATCATCGAGGCAGCGCTTGGCAAAACGCTGGATGCGATCTTCTCCCGGTTTGATGATCAGCCTGCCGCAGCGGCGTCCATTGCCCAAGTGCACTTCGGGCAATTGCTGGATGGCCGCGAGGTCGCGATCAAGGTCAGACGGCCGGGCTTGCAATGGATCATCGAACAGGATCTGGCCATCCTTGCGCTGCTCGCTGATCTCGCGGAGCGCTACTCTCAGGAAGGCCGGCGCCTGAGGGTGCGCGCCGTTGTCGCAGAATACGCGAAAGTCATTCGCGGGGAACTGGATCTGCTACGTGAAGCGGCCAACGCCAGTCAGTTGCGACGTAATTTTACCGCAGAACCGGAACTGCTCTATGTGCCGGAAATATACTGGGACTATTGCGCGTCTCCGGTACTGGTGATGGAGCGCATTTATGGTATCCCCATCGGTCAGCGTGAGGCACTTCATGATGCCGGCATCGATTTTGATCAGCTCTCGCGGCGCGCTGCGGAAATCTTTTTCCGGCAGGTCTTTCGTGACGCATATTTTCACGCGGACATGCATCCCGGCAATATTTTCATCGACCCGAAGAACGGGCGCTTCATCGCAGTGGATTTTGGCATCATGGGCAGCTTGGATGATGCAAGCCAGCATTACCTTGCAGAAAATATGGTTGCGTTTTTCCGACGCGACTACCGGCGCGTGGCAGAAGCGCATGTGGAAGCCGGATGGGTCCCAGCGGATACCAATGTGCAGGATTTTGAAACCGCCATCCGTGCCATTGCGGAGCCGGTGTTCGAAAAACCGCTGAATGAAATATCCGTTGCCAGCCTGTTGCTGCGGCTCTTTCAGACTACGCGCGCCTTTCATATGCAAACCCAGCCACAACTCCTGCTGCTCCAAAAAACGCTGGTCAACGTCGAGGGCATCGCCCGTGATTTCAACCCGGCACTCAATATCTGGGAAGTGGCTACGCCGCTTCTGACAGAATGGCTCAGCCGTCAGCGCGGTCCGCAGGGTTGGTGGTCCGAGCTGAAACGATACTTTCCCCAGTGGGGTTTGGTTCTTCCGGAAATACCGGTGCTCCTTCATAACATCTTGCGCCAGACCCAGCAGGGTGAACTACCCTTGGTGATCCGTAGCAACGACATCCAGGGTATTCGGCAGGAACTGCATAATGGTTTGCAAAAACTTACCTATAGCGTAGGCGGCACGTTTATTGTGGTAGGCTTGGGTATTATTGCGGCGCTGGAGCACCGGCTGGATAGCCCGGTACTTCATTTGCCGGTGTGGGCCTGGCTGATTATCCTGCCGATGGCGCTCTGGGCAGGGACCAGATGGGTACGCAGCATATTTGTCCGTCGCGACTAAGGTAGGCGGGGGTCCGTTACAACAGATACACCGAGCTAGGGAAAGGAGGGTGTCATGTGGATGGTCGTTTCATTTTTGATAGCGGCGCTGGCTGTCATTTTCGCGGTTCAGAACGGAGCACCCGCCACCATTCATTTCTTCTCGTGGACGTTTGCACAATCCCAGGGGGTGGTCCTGCTTAGTGGTTTTGTCGCCGGTTTTATTGCGAGTATGTTGATTTACCTACCCACACATATCCGTAACAAGCTGAAGATCCGCCGCCATGAACGACGCGAGACCGATCTTGAAGGGCAGCTCAACGCGGAACGCGGCAAGCGGGAGTACTTCGAAAAGGAACATGCAGCCGCCATGCGCGTCCAGAAAGGCAACAACACGGCGACCGGCAACACTGGGAGAAGCGCGGACTGAAGGTGATCAGTCGCGCGTCATGGTGCAGCTACCGTCTTTTCCCTAACAGCAGCCACCTCCCGGTACTCTGGGTGTACTTGCGCTAAAGTCGCCAGGTTACGGCTGGCTTGTACGTTGCCAAGCGCCGCTGCTTTGCGCCACCAGAGGCCGGCCTTGCCATAGTCCTGCGGCACCCCCTGCCCCAGGAAATAGAGATTGCCCAGGTTGTACTGAGCGGCGGGAATACCCTGCGCTGCCGCCTTCTCCCACCAGTAAGCTGCTTTGGCTTCATCCTTGTTCACGCCCTGGCCAAAATAATACTGCATGCCAAGGTTGTATTCCGCTTTGGCGTAACCATGGAGGGCAGCCTTATTGAACCAATGTGCAGCCAAGCTATAATTTTGCGGAACTCCGTCACCCAAGGCACAACGAGTACCTATCGTATTCTCGAGCCTGGCCGTGGTGAGATCCGCAGAGTGGGCGGCAGCCACATCTTCCGGGGCTACACCGCTTGCGGTATGCGCACCGGCCCAGGGCGCAGAAAGCGCCAAAAATACTGCCCCACAGACAGCAGGAAGGAATCGTTTACTGAAATCGTGATCATTGCGCATAGAAACTCCTAGCTGATTGCCCACACCTTACAGATAGCGAGGTTACACCAAAAACCTCACGGATAACCAGAAGTTTTTCAGGCCATGCCAAACGGGAATTGCCGACTGGCCACAGCCTGCGCGTCTCTCCCCGCGCAGGCGCCGCAAATCAGACGCGTCAAGCAGACAGATGAGCGTCGATCCAAGACTCCGCCGCGTACCAGTCCGCCTGACAGTCGCCTCCCGCAAAACCGCGCGCCTCGGCAAGATAGTAGGCACGTTCCGCAATCATGCGCTGGCGATCCGCAGCAGAGACCTGCGGAGACTTTGGACGTCCGGCAGCCCGGGGCTTCTTGGGCACGACGACCGCACTCCGCGCCGTTGCGCGAGGCGTCGGCGCCACCTTGGGATCCGCTGAAACTTCCTTGGGCTTTGTGACCCGTTTTTTAGGTTGCTCTTCCGCCATGACTACTCTCCTGAACGACATGAAAAACCGCTTTATAAGAGATAGCACATGGCGGCAGCGTTTTCAAAGTCCGGGCAAGACGTCTTTCCATTTTGTGGAATAGAATGAAGACCATCATCGTGTCATCAGCGACCGGTCTGCAACATCTCCGCAGCCCGCCACCTCTGCGCGAGTTTATCCAGGACGGCGTTGACGAAGCGATGGCCTTGCTCACCACCAAAGTCCTTATCCAGTTCTATGGCTTCATTGATGATCACCCGGTATGGCGTTTGCGGATAGTCCCGCAATTCGTAGGCCGCCAGACGCAGGATCGCCCGTTCGACTTCGCTGACCTCGTCGGCCCAGCGACGGTCCTGCACTTCCTCGGCGATGGCCGGGTCCAGCTCGGAGGTTGCGGCACAGACTCCTTGCCAGAGGCTTTTAAAGAAAGCGACATCGGCGCCCTGCAGGCGCTCCGGATCGGAGGTAAATTGCAACTCGATCTCCGCACAATGGCCCGGGTTCATCTGCCACTGGTAGAGGGCCTGAACAGCAGCTTGACGCGCCAGACGACGGCGACTGATTTTCATCGAGTGCTGTTCAGATCTGACGCAACAACTGCACCATTTCCAGCGCAGTCATGGCAGCATCGAAGCCCTTGTTGCCTGCTTTGGTTCCGGCGCGCTCGATGGCCTGCTCAATGCTGTCCGTGGTCAGCACCCCAAAAATCACCGGCACTCCCGTGTCCAAGGATACCTGGGCCACCCCCTTGGACACTTCGGCCGCGACATAATCAAAATGTGGGGTACTGCCGCGGATCACTGCCCCCAGACAAAGCACGGCGTCATAATTACCGCTACGCGCCAGCTTCTGTGCGATCAGCGGCATCTCATAAGCACCCGGGACATGAACGACATGAAGCTGTTCTTCTTTTGCACCGTGACGGCGCAACGCATCGATGGCACCCTGCTCCAGCTGCTGGGTGATAAAGCTGTTGAAACGGCTGACCAACAGGGCAAAGCGATGCTCACCGGCCTGCAGACTGCCTTCGATATGACGAATCATGACTCATCCTCGGGGACTTCCAGAAAGGGACGCTGGCCGACGATCTCCAGACCGAAGCCGCCGATACCACGGTATTGAAACTGACTGTCGCTGAGGACCACCGCCTGATGCACCCCCAGATCAGAGAGAATCTGGGCACCGATACCAAAGGTGCGCAGAACTCGTCCGGCGTCGCCTGCCTGACCAGGCCCCTTGGGCTTTTCAGGCAATGCGGCAATCTCGCGCAGGAGTTCTTCGACACTCTCCTGATGGTGGAGATAGACCAGTACGCCACGACCTTCTGCAGCAATCCGCCGCAAGGCGATGACATTCGGGCTGGCTTCACCGGCGAAGAGATCATTCAGCGTTTTGCCAACCTGTACCCGTACCAGTACGGGTTCATCATGCGCTTCCAGGTCGCCAAGAACCAGGGCAAAATGCGTTTCACGGGCGACCCAGTCACGATAAACGTGGAGTTCGAAGTCGCCATATGGGGTATGCCACGGGCCACTCGCCTCCCGCTGTACGATCCGCTCCCGTTCCAGGCGATAGCGGATCAGGTCGGCAATGGTGCCAATTTTGAGGCCATGGTCCGCAGCATAGGGGAGCAGGTCGGGCAAACGCGCCATTTCGCCGTCGGCATTGAGAATTTCGCAGATGACGCCAGCGGGTTTGCAGCCAGCCAGTCGCGCAAGGTCGACCGCTGCTTCGGTATGACCGGCGCGAACGAGTACGCCCCCGGGTTCTGCGGCCAGGGGGAAAATGTGACCGGGCATCACGATGTCCTCAGGGCCGGCGTCATCGGCAATGGCAGCCTGAACCGTCGCCGCGCGGTCGGCGGCGGAAATGCCGGTGGTGACACCGCGGGCGGCCTCAATCGAGACCGTGAACGCGGTGCTGAGGTTGGCAGTGTTATGCCCTACCATCTGCGGGAGACGCAATCGCTCGCAACGCTCACGGGTAAGCGGCAGGCACACCAGACCACGTCCCTGCGAAACCATGAAGTTGATGGCGGCGGGTGTCACAAACTCCGCCGCCATGATCAGGTCACCTTCGTTTTCACGCCCCTCGTCGTCCATCAGAATCACCATTCGGCCGGCAGCGATGTCGGCGATGATCTCCTCTGCGGAACTTATACTGGCACTGCTCATACCGGAAACCCTTTTGCGGCGAGTGAATCGCGATCGACTGTTGATTTTAACCCGGACCCGGGGCCTGTGGCCACCCAGCGTTCCAGATAGCGCGCAATGAGGTCCACCTCCAGATTGACGGACTGCCCCGGCCGCCACTGCGCGGCTGTCGTCTGTGCCAAGGTGTGGGGGATGAGATTGAGCATGAACAGGTCGCCTCGGAGCGCGTTGACGGTCAGGCTGATGCCGTCCACGCAGACGCTGCCTTTGGCGGCAACATAGCGTAGCAGGTCCGGAGGTGCGGCGATGGCAAATACCTGCGAGCGTCCCGAGGCGCTCACTTCGCGAACCTGTCCGACACCATCCACATGGCCAGCGACCAGATGCCCTCCCAGGCGATCTGCCAGTCGCAGAGCTTTTTCCAGATTGACCGGACTGCCCACCTGAAGACGTCCAAGAATGGTTTTATCGAGGGTTTCGCGGGAGACATCGACGGCGAAGGCGTCGCGCTGGACTTCCACCACCGTCAGGCAGGCGCCGGAAACCGCAATACTGTCGCCCAACTGGACATCACTAAGATCAAGGTTCCCGGCAGCGACGGTCAGCCGTAGGTCGCCGCTCTGGGGCTGCATCCCGCGGATCTGCCCCAATGCCTGAATAATGCCAGTAAACATCGCCTATCGCTCCTGTGGACGCAATGTCCACTTGATATCGTTGCCCAATCGGGAGCTTTGGATCACCGACCAGCGCGGCACCTCCGCGAGATCCGAATAGGGGCCGGTAGCAAGCACCGGCCGCGCATCCTGCCCGAGCAGCAGCGGTGCCACATAAAGCAGCCATTCGTCGATCAGACCAGCCGCGAACAGGGAGGCAGCGACGCCAGGCCCCGCTTCGACCAGCACCTCGTTGATCTGCCGCTCGGTCAGCATGCCCGTCACTTCCTGCCAGTCCAGTCCCTGTACCGTGCTGCCACAGATCAGCAACTCCGCACCGGCAGCGCACAGCGCCGCCCGGGCGGCAACGGGAGCATCCTGCCGGTGGAAAATCCATACCGCACCAGGTGTACCAAAAAGCGCCGCATCCGGCGGCGTGCGCAGATGGCTGTCCACGATGACTTTCACCGGATAGCGCCGCAGGGGAGTTTCCAGGCGTGGTGCCAGGCGCGGATTGTCGGCCAGCACCGTGCCGATGCCGACAAGGATGGCACTGGCCCGTGCGCGCTCCTGCTGCACATCCGCACGCGCCGCCTCGCCCGTCAGCCATTGGCTTTGTCCGTTGGCAAGCGCCACCCGGCCGTCCAGACTCATGGCCTGCTTGAGCCGCATCCAGGGGCGGCCATGGCGCATCCGGCGCAGAAATCCAGGATTCAGGGCTTCTGCCGCCGCTTCCAGGCAGCCCTCCTCGGCCACCACGCCGGCGGCGCGCAAACGTTCCACGCCGCGCCCCGCCACTAGAGGGTTAGGGTCGCGCATGGCAATCACCACCCGCGCGATACCCGCGGCAATCAGCGCATCCGCACAGGGCGGCGTACGGCCATAGTGACTGCAAGGCTCCAGAGTCACATAAGCCGTAGCGCCGCGCGCAGCAGCACCCGCCTCCTTCAGCGCAAGAACCTCCGCATGCGCCTCACCGGCCTGCAGATGAGCGCCCCGCCCGATGACGCGTCCGTCTTTGACCAGAACAGCACCAACACAGGGATTGGGGTGCGCGCTGTACTGGCCCTGCTTCGCAAGCACCAGAGCCTCAGCCATGAAGGCAAGATCCTGCTCAGTCGCCACGATTCGGATCGTCTCCCCCGCCGGGGACCTCCGCCTCCTTCATCCGCGCAATCTCCACGCTGAACGCATCGACGTCCTCAAAGCGCCTGTAAACAGAGGCAAAACGCACATAGGCGACAGGATCGAGGTCACGCAAAGCCTCCATCACCAGTTCGCCGATGAGGCGCGCCGGGATCTCCCGCTCACCGCGTTCGCGGATACGGCGCTGGATCATCCGCACGGCGGCATCCACCCGCGCAGTGGCTACCGGCCTCTTGCTCAATGCCCGGGTCAGACCCCGCTGGAGTTTGTCTTCGCTGAAGGATTCGCGTCGTCCATCGGTCTTGACGACCATGGGCAACGCCAGCTCTGCCCGTTCAAAGGTGGTGAAGCGTTGCCCGCACTCAGGACATTCGCGCCGCCGCCGTACACTTCCACCGTCATCCGCGAGGCGGGAATCCACCACGCGGGTATCGGCGTAGGCACAGAACGGACAATGCATGAATACTCAGCCGTACACCGGGAACTGATGGCAGAGGGCCTCCATATCTGCACGGACCCGCTCAATGACCGCAGCATCGCTGCTCGCATCCAGGACATCCGCAATGCCGTTGCCCAGGCGATGCATTTCGGCCTCGCCAAAACCTCGCGTGGTAGCGGCCGGCGTACCAATCCGGATGCCGCTGGTAACCGCCGGGGGCGGATATCGAAGGGCACGGCATTCTTGTTGACGGTGATATTGGCCTGTCCCAGTGCCTCTTCCGCCTCCTTACCCGTGACCTTCTCGCCCAGGTTCAGCAAGAAGAGATGGTTGTCGGTACCACCCGAAACCGCGCCATAACCACGCCCCGCCAACACCTTGCTCAAGGTTTGCGCGTTATGAATGACCTGCTGCTGATAGGACTTGAACTCCGGCCGCAGCGCTTCACGGAAGGCGACGGCCTTGGCAGCGATGACATGCATCAGCGGCCCCCCCTGTAAGCCGGGGAAGATCAGGGAGTTCACTTTTTTGCCATATTGCTCCCGGCAGAGGATCAATCCGCCGCGAGGACCGCGCAGGGTTTTGTGGGTGGTGGTGGTGACAAAATCCGCATGGGGCACGGGGCTGGGGTGCAGGCCCGTGGCCACAAGGCCGGCGATGTGCGCCATGTCCACCAGCAGATAGGCGCCGATGCTGCGGGCAATCTCGCCGATGCGGGCGAAGTCGATGACGCGAGAGTAGGCACTGGCACCGGCGACGATCATCTTCGGGCGTTCCCGCTCCGCCTGCTCCGCCATGGCGTCATAATCGATGCGGCCGTCTTCCGCGCGCACGCCATAAGCCGCCACCTGAAAAAGCTTGCCGGACACGTTCACTTTGGCGCCGTGGGTCAGGTGGCCGCCATGAGCAAGGCTCATGCCCATGATCTTGTCACCGGGCTGGAGCACGGACAAGTAAACAGCCTGATTGGCCTGCGAGCCGGAGTGCGCCTGGACATTGGCATGTTCGGCGCCAAAAAGCTCCAGCGCACGGTCCATGGCGAGCTGCTCGGCGATATCTACGTACTCGCAACCGCCATAGTAGCGTTTACCAGGATAGCCTTCTGCGTATTTGTTGGTCAGCACCGAGCCCTGCGCGGCCATTACCATGGGGCTGGCATAGTTCTCGGAAGCGATGAGCTCGACATGATCCTCCTGACGCCGGGTTTCTTTGCGCATGGCATCCCAAAGCACGGGGTCAAAATCAGCGATGGTCAGGGTCTTGGAAAACATGGCGAAACTCCTTGGGCTTCAGAAAAAGCAGGCGTAAACACTAATGGATGCACACGGTCACAGCAAGGGTGAAAAATTGGCATAACCCATGAATCTCTTTCATCCGGCGCCAGCGCCTGGACATGCGCCGGCTCAGATCTTGATACGCACCGGCTGGGGATGGCCCTGCAAAACGAACTTTGGTGCCGCCTTTTCTTTCTTGCCACGGCGTGGCCGCTGTTTGTCCGCAAAAATATCCTGATAAGCCACATAAATGACCGGTGGCCCAAGCACCCAGACCACTAGTCCGAGCCAAAGCTGAGAGAATGCGGGCATCAGCACATTGCTGATCAGAATGGCGGCCCACAGGGCAATCAGGGGGTCGCGCAACTCCGGCCGGAAAATCAGGGTCAGCGTGGTTTCTACCTCTGATTCCAGCCAGCCATGCCCTTTATGCAGTGCAAGGGCGATACCAAAAAAGGCGGGAGAGAACCAGAAGTAGGGCATGAGCGCCAGATTGGAGAAGCGCTCGCCGAATGCGAACCACCAGCCCCAGAACCCCTGCCCCAAGCCAGACCCGTCATTCCAGGGCATCTGAATTCCGGCGAGGATGGCCCCCATCACTACCGTATCCTGGCCGAACTCGAAGATCATCCCGAATATCGCGAATACCATGCCCCATAAAACGGCCACATGGAGTGCGTGCCGGGTTTGCTGCGGGGTGTATTCCTCTCCCTCACTGCGGCCGGCGATGCGCAGACCGACCAGCAATCCAAGCGGTGCCAGCGCGTCCATAAGCCAACCCGGAAAGGGAATGGCGGCGAAGATCAGGGCCCCGGCGGCGAAGGCAAGCCATGGCTTGGGGCGCACCGCTACCAACTCGGCTCCACCTTCCACCCAGGTCATCATTCGATTCAACCAATTCCAAGCCAAAGCGCTGCTCCCGGACTAAGGACAAACGGCCTGCGCGCAATTCCTGTACCAGGCCGGTACAACAGGGATCAGTGTAGCCAAGAATGCGGGTCATGACAAAACACCTGCACCAGGATCTGTCCGGCACGTCTTGTAGCTGGGGGCCGGCGCGATTAGACTCTTTCAGCTCTCCCTATAAATCGAAGTGCATAATGCCAGTAGAGATACCCGTCGATTCCGTTGGACTGGTGACCCCGCAGACTGTGACCTTTTCGGCACCTCTGGAGCTGGAGTGCGGGCGCTGGCTGCCCGGCTACACCCTCGCCTACGAGACCTACGGCACACTCAATGCGCAGCGGAGCAACGCCATCCTGCTCTGCCATGCCCTTTCCGGCGACCACCACGCAGCGGGCTATCACAGCATGGACGATCGCAAACCCGGCTGGTGGGAACACTTGCTGGGACCGAGAAAGGCCATGGATACGGAGCGGTTTTTCTTTGTCTGCGCCAACTTCATCGGCTCCTGCAAGGGGTCCACCGGCCCAGCCAGTACCAACCCGGAAACCGGTGCACCCTGGGGATTGGATTTTCCCATGGTCACCGTGCGCGACTGGGTGAAAACCCAGGCCGAACTGGCAGACTATCTGGGCATTGAACAGTGGGCGGCGGTTGTGGGAGGCAGCCTTGGCGGCATGCAGGTGATGCAGTGGAGCATGGATTATCCGGAGCGCCTGCGGCATGCTGTGGTCATCGCCGCCGCACCCAAGCTCACCGCCCAGAACATCGCCTTCAACGAGGTTTGCCGGCAAGCCATCATGACGGATCCGGACTTTTATAACGGCCGTTATTATGCGCACAACACCAAACCGCGTCGCGGCCTGTCGCTGGCACGCATGATCGGCCATATCACCTATCTCTCCGACAACGCCATGCGTACCAAATTCGGCCGCGACACCCGGGGCGGCAAGGCTTTCTCCTTCGGCTTCGACGTGGATTTTGAAGTGGAGAGTTATCTGCGTTATCAGGGCTCCAGCTTTGTGGAGCGCTTTGATGCCAACAGCTACCTTTATATCACCAAGGCCTTGGACTATTTTGATCCGGCCAGCGCCTGGGGGGGCAATCTGGCCGAGGCCTTTGCCTCCACTCGGGCAAACTTTCTGGTGATTTCCTTCAGCTCGGACTGGCGCTTCTCTCCGGAACGCTCCCGCGAAATCGTGCAAGCCCTGTATACCTGTAACCGGGACGTCAGTTATGCGGAGATCGAGGCAGAGCATGGTCACGATTCTTTCCTGATGCCCATCCCCCAATACGTGGCAGTGCTGGGCACCTATCTGGGGCGGGTTGCTGAAGAGGTCGGCGCATGACCCTGCGTAAGGACCTGGCGATCATCGCCGACTGGATTGCCCCCCGGAGCCGTATCCTCGATCTGGGTTGCGGGGAAGGCGAACTGTTGGCTTACCTGCGCGCCGAAAAAGGGGTGCAGGGCTATGGCGTGGAAATCGAGGAGGCGAGGGTGGTGGCGGCCATACGCCGCGGCATACCGGTGATTCAGCAGGATCTCGATCAAGGTTTGCGTAATTTTGCCGATCAAAGCGTCGATACGGTAGTCCTTTCCCTGACCCTGCAAGCTACAACCTACCCGCGCGAACTGCTGCTGGAGATGCTGCGGGTGGGACGCGAGGTCATCGTCACTTTTCCCAACATGGGGCACTGGCACGCGCGCTGGCAACTGGGTATCCGTGGCCGCATGCCCATGACGGATGTTTTGCCCCATACGTGGTACGATACGCCGAATATCCATCTGTGTACGATCCGCGATTTCGAGTCGCTGTGCCATGATAACGGGATTGCCGTCCATCAGCGGGTCGTGCTGAACGATCTGCGTCGCGAGACCTGGCGCAACCGCCTGTTGCCCAATCTTTTCGGCGAGGTCGCCCTCTATCGTTGCGCCCTGAAGGTGCACTGACCCGCTGCAGGAGAACGCCATGCGACTAGAACTCATCAGCTTTCCCCTCTGCCCTTACGTGCAGCGCTCCGTCATCACCCTGCTCCACAAGCAGGTGGGCTTCACCCTCACCCACATTGATCTGGCGCATAAGCCGGAGTGGTTTCTGGCCCTGTCGCCCCTGGGCAAAGTCCCCTGCCTGAAGATCGATGAACACACCGTTCTTTTCGATTCGCAGGTCATCAATGAATATCTGGACGAAACCATCGCCCCCGCGCTGCATCCTGCCGACCCGCTGGAGCGGGCGCAGCACCGCGCCTGGATTGCCTTCGGCAGCGAAATACTGGGCGATCAGATGCAGATGATGGTCGCTCAGGGAGAAGAGCGTTTTACCGCCGCCAGTCGTCAGCTTTTTGATAAACTGGAGCGACTGGATAAAGCCATGGGAAACGGCGCATTCTTTGCTGGCGATGACTTCAGTCTGATAGACGCCGCATTGGCTCCCCTGTTCATGCGCATGGAAATCCTCCATACCCTGCGCCCATTGCCGCGCTGGGAATCCTTGGGCAAACTGCGACGTTTGACGGCGTTGCTCATGGAGCTGCCGGAAGTGGCGGGATCGGTAACTGCGGACTTCCCCGATCGTCTGCGCAACTATATTAGTGAGAGAGGCAGTCTGTTTTTGCGTACTGCCTGAACCAACGCCGCACCACAAATCCGATAAAGAACAGGGGAGTAGACCATATGAGCGCACATCACGAAAATGGGGAACAGAGTCAGGCACTGGTGCCGACCACCCACTTCGGCTACCAGGAGGTACCCGAGACGGAGAAGGAGCAACTCGTCAGGGGGGTTTTCAGCAACGTCGCCAGCAAATATGACCTGATGAACGATCTCATGTCCCTCGGGGTCCACCGTTTGTGGAAACGCTTTACCGTAGATCTCGCCCGGCCCCGGCCGGGGCAGCGGGTACTGGATCTGGCGGGTGGTACGGGCGATCTGGCGGCCGCCATTTATCCGCGGGTGCGGCCCAACGGCTCCATCGTGGTCTCGGACATCAATCCCGAGATGCTGGCGGTGGGGGAAAGTCGGCTGGCTGACAAAGGCATCATCGCGGGAGTGGAGTTTGTCGAGGCCAACGCCGAGGATCTGCCTTTCCCTGACCGCGAATTCGATCTGGTCACCCTGGCTTTCGGTATTCGCAATATGACCCACCCGGAAAGGGCGCTGAAAGAAATTCATCGGGTGCTGAAAACCGGTGGGCGGGTATTGATCCTCGAATTCTCCCATCCACGCTGGCCCGGTTTGCAGACCGTATATGATATGTACTCCTTCAAGTTATTGCCGCGAATTGGCGAACTGGTGGCCAAAGACCGTGAGAGCTACCAGTATCTGGTGGAATCCATCCGCCGCTTCCCCGATCAGGAAACCTTCAAAATAATGATGGAAGATGCCGGGTTGGAGCGGGTGGAGGTATTCAACCTCTCCGGCGGGATTGTCGCACTGCATCGCGGGTTCCGGATGGACTAATGAATGCTTTTCATCACCACGCCTAAAAATTCCCTCTTGAGCCCACCGACATGGCAGGGCATGATGGCGGCAATTTTCGCAGAGGAGTAATGCCCATGACATCGGTCCACAGTCTCGGTTTTCCCCGTATCGGCCACAAGCGCGAGCTGAAGAAGGCGCTGGAAAGCTTCTGGTCCAGGGAAATTGACGAGCAGGAGTTGCAGTCCCGCGCTGCCCAGTTACGTGACCGTCACTGGCGGATTCAACAGACCTGCGGCATGGATCTGGTACCCGTCGGTGATTTCAGCCTTTACGACCACATGCTCGACATGAGCTGCACCCTTGGTGCCATTCCGCCCCGTTACGGCTTCGCCGGCGGTCAGGTCGGTCTGGACACCTTCTTCGCCATGGCCCGCGGCTCCGCCACCCAGCCAGCCATGGAAATGACCAAGTGGTTCGATGCCAACTATCATTTCATCGTCCCCGAGTTCCACGAGGGGATGGATTTCCGCCTCAGCAGCGAGCGTCTGTTTGATCAGGTGAAAGAGGTGCAGTCCTTGGGTCTCAAGGCCAAACCCGTACTGGTCGGCCCCATCACCTATCTGTGGCTGGGCAAGGAAAAGGACCTGAAAGCAGAAGCACACCATGAAGCGCAACATCATCACGATGACAGCGCCTGTCATGGCCATGGCGCCCCGATCGGGACCGCTTGTTTTGACCGGTTGACCCTGCTGTCCAAGGTCCTGCCGGTTTATGCCGAGATACTCGCGCGTCTGGCGGAAATGGGTGTCGAATGGGTACAGATCGACGAACCTGCCCTCGCCCTCGATCTCCCCCAGGAATGGGTCAAGGCGCTGGAATCCGCATACCAGGCACTGCACAGTCACAAGACGCCCAAGGTGCTGCTGGCGACCTATTTTGACTCCGTCGCCGACCATGCCAAAGCACTGAAGGCGCTGCCGGTGGCCGGCGTACACTTGGATCTGCGCCGTGCGCCGCAGCAATTGAACAGTTTCCTCAGCGACTATCCCGCCGACAAGGTACTCTCCCTTGGCGTCGTCGATGGCCGTAACGTCTGGCGCGCCGATCTGGACGCTGCTCTGGAACTGCTGCAACCCGCTCACAAACAACTCGGTGATCGCCTCTGGGTGGCACCGTCCTGCAGCCTGCTGCACACTCCGGTAGACTTGGAGCAGGAGACCGAGCTGGACGCCGAACTCAAGTCCTGGCTGTCCTTCTCGGTACAGAAACTGGACGAAGTCGCCATCATCGGACGCGCGCTGAATGAAGGCGTCGAGTCGGTGGCACAGGAACTGGCCGCCGCCCGCGCAGCCGCCGCCTCACGCAAAAGCTCGCCACGCATTCACAACCCGGCGGTCGCCCAGCGTCTGGAGGGACTGGGTCAGGATGATGGTCGGCGCAAGAGCCCTTTCCCCACCCGCGAAGCCGCGCAGCGCGCCCGTTTCAAACTGCCTGCCTTCCCCACCACCAGCATCGGCAGCTTCCCGCAGACTCCCGAGATCCGTAAAGCCCGCCTGCAGAATCGCAAGGGTGAGTTGAGCAACGCTGATTACCAGAAAGCCATGGAAGCAGAAATCGCCCTGGTGGTGAAGGAACAGGAACGTCTGGGCATCGACGTACCCGTCCACGGTGAGCCGGAACGCAATGACATGGTGGAATACTTTGGTGAGCAGCTCGCCGGTTTCGCCTTTACCCGTCATGGCTGGGTACAGAGCTATGGTTCACGCTACGTCAAACCGCCGCTGATTTTCGGCGACGTCTCCCGTCCCACTCCGATGACGGTAGCCTGGAGCAAGTACGCCCAGTCTCTCACCCAGCGGCCCATGAAGGGCATGCTCACGGGTCCGGTGACCATTCTGCAATGGTCTTTCGTCCGCGATGACCAACCCCGGGAACGTACTGCACTACAGATCGCCCTGGCCATCCGTGATGAGGTCAAGGACCTGATCGACGCAGGCATCGGCATCATCCAGATCGACGAACCGGCCTACCGTGAGGGTTTGCCCCTCAAGCGCAAGGATTGGGGTCACTACCTCGAGTGGGCCTCCCGCGCCTTCCGGATTTCGGCGCAGGTCGCCCCCGATGATGTCCAGATTCACACACACATGTGTTACTCGGAGTTCAACGACATTCTGCCCGCCATTGCGGCCATGGATGCCGATGTCATCACCATCGAGACTTCCCGCTCGCAGATGGAGCTGCTGGACGCCTTCGCAACCTTCAACTACCCCAACGAAATCGGACCGGGCGTCTACGACATCCACTCCCCGCGCGTCCCCAGCGTCGAAGAGATGGTGGGTCTGATGGAGAAGGCAGTTAAAGTGGTTCCCGCCGAACGTCTCTGGATCAATCCCGACTGTGGTCTGAAAACCCGCAAGTGGGCGGAAGTCACCCCGGCACTGGAGAATATGGTCGAAGCAGCCCGTCAGGTTCGCGCCCGGCACGGTTGACATCCACCTCTGGAGCCGTGAAGAAGCCCTCGTTGTTCCGAGGGCTTTTTTATAATCATTTCGGACCATCATTAACTAAGCATATGGTTATTGAACCTTGTTGTCGGCGTCATGGTCCAACTGGCGCTTTACGTCTGAATTTCAACCGATAACGAGGGAGTGACAGCCATGAAAAACGACGTGACCGATGCCATGATCAACGGCTTCAAGGCGTTCCACCGTACCTATTATGATGATCGCCCCGACCTTTTCGATTCCCTCGTGGATAATGGGCAAAGCCCGAAAGTCATGCTGGTGGGTTGCTCCGATGCCCGGGTCACCCCCACAGCCCTCTACGGCAGCGAGCCCGGGGACATTTTTGTAGTGCGCAATATCGCCAATCTCGTGCCGCCGGCGGAGCAGGATGGCCATCTCCACGGTACCAGTGCTGCAGTGGAATTCGCAGTCAGCCGCCTGGAAGTCGAACATATCATCATCAACGGCCACTCACACTGCGGCGGCATAAAAGCGCTGCTTCACGGTAGCGACGGCAAATATGTCGGCCCCTGGGTGGAGATTGCCAAAGACGCCCGGTCCGACGTGCTGCGGGAGTACGCCGATGCCAGCCCGGAAGAGCAGGCACGTGCACTGGAAAAAGCCAGCATTCTGATTTCTCTTGAAAACCTGCTGACCTTCGACAGTGTGCGCCGCCGCGTGGTGCGGGGTGAGTTGCAGTTGCATGGCTGGTACTTCGACATGGAAGAAGGCACTCTCCTCAGCTATCGTGCGGAGAAACATCAGTTCGAGCCGTTGGCCTGAGGACACGATATGGAAAACAGCGCCAATCTTTCGCCATTCAAAAATCTGCGCACGGATGTGCCCGCTGCCGTGGTCGTCGCCCTGGTAGCGATGCCGCTCTGTCTCGGCGTAGCTCTGGCGTCAGGGACACCAATGATCGCCGGACTGATTGCGGGCGTTATGGGCGGCCTGCTGGTCCCCTTGTTCAGCCGTTCGCAACTGGCCGTCAGCGGTCCGACGCCCGCCATCGTCGCCACGGTGCTCCTGGCCATGCAGACTTTGCCGAGTTTCTCCGCCTTCCTGCTGGCGGTAGTCATTGCCGGGGGCATCCAGATCGTTCTGGGTGCCATCCGTGCCGGCGTCGTCGCATATTTTTTCCCCTCCGCGGTCATTCAGGGCATCCTTTCGGCGATCGGTATCATCATCATCCTCAAACAGTTTCCTTATGCCATCGGTTTTGACCTGGGCGAATTTGGCAATCAGGATTTCATCAGCGCCCATGGCGAGAATACCTTCACTGGTGTCATCGCTGCCCTCGCCCACCTGGAATGGGGCGCACTGCTGGTCAGCGTACTCGCCCTTTCGGTTCTCATCACTTGGGACAAGGTGGCGGTACTGCGTAAACAGACCTGGCTGTCGGGACCACTCATGGCGGTGATCTTGGGCACCCTGCTCAACACATTGTTCCTCTACGCCGTTCCAGGTCTGGCCGTCAGCGGCCATAACCTGGTCAATCTGCCGATCATCCGCTCCGTTGCGGATCTGCAGGGCATGCTGCAAATGCCGGACTGGGGGATGATCGGATCGAAAGCCGTCTGGGTGACCGCCATCGCCCTCACCTTTATCACCAGTCTGGAGAGCCTGTTATCCGTCGAGGCAACGGACAAACTGGATGTATTCAAACGACGTACGCCCCTTGATCGCGAATTACTCGGACAAGGTGTGGCCAATATTGCCAGCGGTCTGATCGGCGGGCTTCCTGTGGCGGCGGTTATCGTGCGCAGTACGGCCAACGTGGCTGCCGGGGCCCGCACCAAGGCAAGTGCCTTTCTGCATGGCTTGTTCCTGCTACTCGCCGTGCTGTTTCTGGCGACGTTGTTGAACCAGATTCCGCTGGCTGCCTTGGCATCCATTCTGATTTTCGTCGGCTTCAAGCTGGCCCACCCAAACATTTTCCAAAAAATGTTCAAGCTGGATAAATCCCAGTATTTACCCTTCCTCATCACCATCGTTGCCATTTTATTCACCAGCCTGATTACCGGCGTGATCATCGGCCTGCTGGCCGGGGTGTTCTTTGTCCTCAAGGCCAATTACCATAGTGCCATAGAGATTGGCCGGGAGGGCCCCGCTTATAAAATTGCCTTGAACCGGGAGGTGACATTTGTCAACAAGGCGCGACTTTCCCACATCCTGGAACGACTGCCAAAGGGCGCAGAGGTCATACTGGATGGTGAACATGTGGGTTTCATTGATCACGATGTCCTCGAAGTGATCAGGGATTTTGAACGCTCTGCGCCCTTGCGTGAAATCCGCCTACGGGAACAGGGCTTTGATGCGCCGGTGCTGAAGGTCCCCGTATAATGATCACAGTCGACCCTGCGACAGCAATTCCGCATTGCCTCCAGCTGCCGTGGTATTGATGCTCACCGCCTGTTCCGCCACCATCCGCAACAAATAATGTGGACCACCGGCTTTCGGGCCGGTTCCACTTAACCCTTCTCCACCAAATGGTTGCACACCAACCACTGCACCAATCATGTTGCGGTTCACGTACACATTACCGCAGCGGGACCGCGCAGCAATATGTGCCGCCCGGTCATCAATCCGGGTCTGGACACCCAAAGTCAGTCCGAATCCCAAAGCGTTGATAGCATCAATCAGCGCGTCGATTTGTCCGGCTTTCCAGGTGACCACCTGCAGCACCGGACCAAATATTTCCTCGCGAACCTGACTGACATGGCTAATGGCGTAAGCACAGGGGGCCACAAAATGCAGATCCCGCTGCTGATCATCCTGCATCGTCAGCGCTACAGAAATATCCGTAGCGTGGGCATTTTCCAGCAAGGATGCGGGCCAGGCACAACGGGCCAGCAATCTTCCTCCGCCCTGCTCAATACGGGCCATTTGGGCAAGGATATTGGACTGCGCGTCGGCATCAATCACTGGTCCCACATCAGTGGCATATTCTACCGTAGGGCCAATCACCAGCTCGTGCATGGCGCCTTTCAGCATGGTCAGAATTTCTTCCGCGCATTCTTCCTGCACACATAGCAAACGCAGTGCAGAACATCTTTGTCCGGCGGAACGAAATGCCGAGGCAATCACCGCATCCACCACCTGCTCGGCCAGAGCGGTGGAGTCCACAATCATGGCATTGATGCCTCCGGTTTCGGCAATCAAGGGCACAATGGGGCCCTCTTTGACGGCCAGGGCCTGATGAATGTGGCGAGCAACACCCGTCGAACCGGTAAACACCACCCCGCTGGTCAGCGGATGCGCCACCAGAGCGGCACCCACGGTTTCGCCAGCACCCGGCATCAGCGCCAGCACATCGCGGGGAACACCTGCTTCCCACAGCAGTGCGACAAAAGCTTTGGCAATAGCCATGGTCTGTTCGGCGGGCTTGGCAGCCACACTATTGCCCGTAACCAGAGCCGCTACAACCTGTCCGGCAAAAATCGCCAAGGGGAAATTCCAGGGGCTGATACAAACGAACACACCACGCCCCCGCAAACTCAGGGAATTGGCCTCACCGGTAGGACCGGGCAGGGCTTCCTTACGCATGAGCGTCTTGGCCTGAATGGCATAATAACGGCAAAAATCCACAGCTTCGCGCAGTTCGGCCACAGCATCTGCCAAAGTTTTGTGCGCTTCGCGCATCACCAGAGCAATCATTGAATCCCGTCGGGTTTCCAGCAGCTCTGCCGCCTGGGTCAAAATCTCGGCGCGTCGCTCCACGGGCACCGCATCCCAGCGTGTTTGCCCGGCATGCAGCGTGCGCATCAACGGATCCACCTCTTCCACCTGTATTTCTTCGGGGGTCTGTACCCGCAGCGCCAGGGCAGCTTCCAGAACCGGGCCGCGTTCCACAATATAAGTCATATCCATTCCTTGACTGTTCAGTCGCAATTCACCATGCAAACGGCCGTAAATCTCTATCGGTTTGGGCAGTGCCACTTCTTCAGCCCGCCAGAGCGGGCTGACCAGCAAATCTTCGGCTGCCACATGCTGATTGGCCAGCTGATGAATAAAAGACGTGTTGGCCCCATTTTCGAGAAGGCGGCGCACCAGGTAGGCGAGCAGATCCCGATGACGGCCTACCGGGGCATATATCCGCAAGTGCTGAATGCGGGCGTGGCGTAAAACTTCCCGGTAAATCCCTTCTCCCATACCATGCAGGCGCTGCATCTCAAAACGGGCATCGGGTTGCTGATCCGCCAATTGCAAAACCGCGGCAATGGTCGCTGCGTTGTGGGTGGCAAATTGCGGATAGACCAGAGCCTGTGGACCATTCGCCTCTTCAAGGAGACGCGCTGCAGCGGCCAGATAACTGATATCGGTATGATGTTTATGGGTGAACACCGGATAACCGGACAAACCCATTTCCTGGGCTCTCTTGATTTCCATATCCCAGTAAGCACCCTTGACCAGACGCAACATCAAACGGCTCTGGTTGCGACGCGTCCGGGCCAGAACTTCATCAATGGCAGCATCCGCCCGGCTCTGATACGCCTGCACGGCAATACCCATCCCGTCCCAGCCTGCACAAGTCGCATGCCCGGCAATATGCTGTTGCAAGGCATCCAGCAAATCGAGCTGCAACTCAAGGCGATCACTTTCTTCTGCATCCAGCGTCAGATTCAGGCGTCCCTGGGCGGCCAACTCGGCCAGTTGCTGCAGCTTGGGGAAAAGTTCTCTCCAAAGACGGGCGCGCTGGGCTTCTTCGAAGCGCGGGTGTAATGCTGACAGTTTGATGGAGATACCATCGCGTTCCCGAGGACCTCCATTACCGGTTTGCGTGGCGAGTGCTCTCAATGCGGATTCATAAGAAGCCGCGTAGCGGGTCGCATCGGCACTATTGCGGGCACCCTCTCCGAGCATATCGTAGGAATAACATAGTGCGGGCTGTTTTTTCCGGGCCTCTGCGGAGCGCCGGCGCGCCTCGCCAAGATCCTGTCCGAGTACAAACTGCCGACCTAGCAGCGCAATGGCACGCACCACAGCCGTCACTACGGTATTCATACCAAGTCTTTGCACCAGACTGCGCGTTTCTTTTTCGGCGAGCAGACGGCGAGATAAAATCAGCACGCGACCGGAAATCTGGGTGATCCAGGACTGTTTTTCTTCACCGGCAAAGCGCGCTCTGCCCAACTGGTCCGCCGCCAGCAGCGCTGCGGTGCCGGTATCGGGCACCCGCAGCAGGGCCTCGGCCAGACGCATCAAGGCCAAGCCTTCGGCACTGGTGATGGGGTATTCCCGCAACAGCGATTCCAACGCCCAGAACGGGGCTGGCTGCTTGCGTACCGCCTCCACCCAGGGCCGCGCCTGATCAATGACATTCAGCCAGTTCAGCTTGCCGTTGAGCGCCGACAGCAACGCCTCAACCTGCTGATTTTCATCCCGGTACGGGGGCGGCAGTGTCACATTGTTCCGAATAAAATCCGGGGAATCAGCAGGTTCACCGGGTAAAACTGATTGTAAACGGGTTTGAGACATTCCGATAAGGCTCCTTGCAGCAGGTAATCGGGTTCATGATCAGCCTGTGCCTACCTCCTTTTTTTCACCTGCGGGTTTTATGCGCCTTGTGGTACTACCAGGGCCGTGGACGCCAGAAACTGCCGGCAGCGTTCCAAGCCTTCCGCTGCGCCTTCGGTGACGGTTACTCGTGGCACTCAGGAATAGCCTTTTCGTCATCAGTATCCCAGGAGCTCAACCAGGCGCGCACTTCCTGGCCGGTCAGGTGTCGGCCGGTTTCCTTGTAGGCCGTCCATGAGGCCAAGGCTTCCTGCTTGAAGCGCTCGCGAGATTCCTCGCGCTCGACGTAACGCTTTCCTATCTCCGAGTCCATCCAGGCCGGCGCACTGAAATTATCTTACCGTATCGCATAAGTCCTTATTTTACGAAGCACCGCGCTCTAAGTCATGTAAATTTTCAGTCCGCCGACGGTAACAGCGGCATACCGAGTTCTTTGAGGAAAGCGTTGTGTTTCGCCGTCGCGATCTGGATCGCCCGCTCGATGTCCACCAGGCGCGCATGGGTCGCCGCGAGGTCGATTTCCTCCTCGGCCACCGCCGTGCTGATGTAGCGGGAGATATTCAGGTTAAAGTCGTTCTTCTCGATCTCCGCCATGTCCACGCGGCGGGCGTAGCGCAGTTCTTCCTTGCGGAACTGGTAGGTATCGACAATCCGCTTGATATGTTCCTTGCTCAATTGGTTCTGGCGCTTGCCTTTCACGAAATGCTCGGCGGCGTTGATGAACAGCACGTCGTCGGGCTTCTTGCACTTTTTCAGCACGAGGACGCAAACCGGAATACCGGTGGAATAGAACAGGTTCGCTGGCAAGTCGATGACGGTGTCGATGTGGCCGTCTTTCAGCAGCTTGGTGCGGATGCGTTCCTCCGCCCCTCCCCGGAATAGCACCCCGTGGGGCAGGATGATCGCCATCACGCCTTCGTCTTTCAGGAAATGAAAGCCGTGCAGCAAAAAGGCGAAGTCGGCAGCGGATTTCGGCGCGAGGCCGTGGCTTTTGAAACGCACGTCGTCGGCCAGCGCGTCGGTGGGCTCCCAGCGGTAGCTGAAGGGCGGATTGGCGACGATGGCGTCGAAGCTCGGCTTCTTCGCCGGGTTCTGCTCGCGCAGCATGTCCCACTCGTTGAGCAGGGTGTCGCCGTGGAAGATCTCGAACTCCGTGTCTTTCACCCCGTGCAGCAGCATGTTCATGCGCGCGAGGTTGTAGGTGGTGATGTTCTTTTCCTGGCCGTAGATTTTGCCGATGGTGCCGCCCGCCTTGGCCACCCTCTTGCGCACGTTCAGCAGCAGCGAGCCGGAGCCGCAGGCGAAGTCCATCACGCTCTCCAGCCGTTTTTTGGTGCCGGTTTTCGGTTCCTGACTGTCCAGCGTGACGATGGCGGAGAGGATGTCGGAAATCTGCTGCGGCGTATAGAACTCGCCCGCCTTCTTGCCCGACCCAGCGGCAAACTGGCCGATCAGGTATTCATAGGCATCGCCCAGCGCGTCGATGTTCGTGGAAAACTCCGCCAGCCCTTCGGCGATTTTCTGGATGATGGTGCAGAGCTTGGCGTTGCGGTCGGTGTAGGTCTTGCCCAGCTTGGGCGAACTCAGGTCGATCTCGGAGAACAGGCCCTGAAAGGTGCTCTCGAAGGATTCCGTCTCGATGTATTTGAAGCCCGCCTGCAGCGTGTTGAGCAGCTCCGCGTTTTGCGTGCGGGCCAGGTTGGCGATGCTGTTCCAGAGGTGCTGTGGCTCAATAACGTAATGCACCTTGCGGCGCATCTGCTTCTCGAAGGCCGGAATGTCGTCCGCGTTGTTGGCGTACCAGAGCGCCAGCGGCACCTTGCGCGTGTCTTTGCCCACATCGGGGTAATCCTTGCCCAGTTCCTTCTTCGCCGCCGTCTCGTAGTTGTCGGAGAGGTAGCGCAGAAAGAGAAAAGACAGCATGTAGTCGCGGAAGTCGTCCGCATCCATCGCCCCGCGCAGTTGGTCGGCGATGCTCCAGAGGGTATTGCCCAGTTGTTTTTGGTTGGTTTCGGTCATGGTTTGAGCGTTTTCTCGGTGTTTGCCTGTTGGGCGGCCCGCCGCAACGCCCCCAGGGATGCGCGCAGGTCGGGGTCTTTGGCATTGGAAATGTCTTTGGTGCTCATCGGTTTTCTCCCCATTGCAAGAGGGTCGGCTCTTCGCCGACATTGTCATATTCTGCCCAGGTATCCACAGCGGCCTTGTAGGCTTGATCGAGGTTGCGCCGTCCGGCAGAAAAACGGCGGCGGATCACCGCCTCGTCAATGTGGTGCCCGCCTTGGCGCACCCGATAGCCCACGGCCAGAATGGCGTCGAGGTTGTAGAGCTTGGTGAGGTAGTTTTTGCCGTCGGCCGCAGTTACCGAGGATTCCTCGGTAACTGGTTTCTCCTCTAGTTCGCCATCCGTAAAAATGTTCTTGAGGTGCAACCCCACGTTGTCCGTGCTCACGTCAAAGAGCTTTGCCGCTGCCGGTGGTGTGCCAGATGTAGCCGTTGCCGTTATCTTCGTCGATGCACTGGATCATGTGCTGCACGGCATAGACTTGGTAGGGCCGCATCATCATGAGCTTTTGCTCACCGGCGAGCAGCACCATGTAGCGGCTGATGGTCTGGCCAAGCTCGCACTTTTTCAGGAAGCGTTCGGCGAAGGCGTCGAGCTGGGTGATCTTGCGGTTGTCCTCGTCCGCGAATTCATAGACGGGCAGAAAGCGCTCGTCGGCATTGAAAGCGAAGTGGCGGGCGTTGTTGTTGGCGAAGTAGTAGGTCCGGTCGCCGTTGCTGACGATGAACAACTGCATGAAACAGAGCAGCGTCTTGGTGTAGCCGTTGCCGGGGTCGTGCTTGTATTCGACGATCTGCTCCATGGCCCGGCGCGGATGGACACCCAGGGTCTTCAGCTCGATCTGCACGCAGGGCACGCCGTTGATGAGCAGGATGACGTCGTAGCGGTGGTGGCTGTAGTCGGTATTGATGCGCAGCTGGTGGATGACCTCGAAGGTGTTCTTGCACCAGTCCTTGAGGTTGACCAATGTGTAGTTGAGCGGCGTGCCGTCGTCGCGGGTGAAGGCATTGATGCTGCGTAGGGTCCTGGCGGCGGTAAAGACATCCGGGGTGACGATTTCTTCCAGCAGGCGGGCGAACTCGGCATCGGTGAGACGGACGCGGTTGAGCGCCTCGAATTTCTCGCGGAAGTTTTGCTCCAGCGCGGCGCGGTCATGAATATCGTCGCGATAGTCGTATTTGAGGTTTTGCAGGGTGCCGATGAAGCCGTATTCGATGGTGTCCTCGCGGACGGCGGAATGCGGGCGATCAGCGGGCCGACTGTAGGTGCCTGGAGCGTTGATTTGTTTCCGGGTGCGGTCTTCCGGTTTCATGCGTTCTCCAGCGACATGTTTTGGTGCATTCTACGCTGTTGGGCTTATAGGACAAAATTTTACCGCTTTCCGTTAAGTGGTGAGTCGCTTGCGTGACGGGATGCTGGCATTGCCAGCTCGCCCCGTCTGTGCCAAGGTCTATTCCTCCAACAGTTCCGAGTGCTTCCATGCATATCTGGGTCGATGCCGACGCCTGCCCCAATGTCATCAAGGAAATTCTGTTTCGCGCCAGTACGCGTCTGAAACTGCCCCTGACTCTGGTCGCCAATCAGCCCCTGCGCGTGCCCCACACTGCTCATATTCGCAGTGTGGTAGTGCCGGGAGGCTTTGATGTGGCCGACGATGAAATCGTGCGCTGCATTGAAGCGGGCGATCTGGTCATCACCGCCGATATTCCCCTAGCCGCTGCTGTGCTGAAAAAAAATGGCCATGCCCTCAGCCCGCGCGGCGAGCGGTATTCCCCCGAAACCATCCGCGAGCGCCTGCGGATACGGGATATGATGGAGCAACTTCGAGATTCCGGCGTCCGTACCGGCGGTCCCGCCACCCTGAGTCAAGCCGACCGGCAGGCCTTTGCCAACGCTCTGGATTTCCTCTTGCGTTAATAGACTGATAACGCTATCCTTGCGAACTTTTCCGGGCAGTCCCGGCGAAACCCTTGTTGGAGGTCTGTGATGTACGCGGTCATTGAAAATGGTGGCAAGCAGTATCGGGTGACAGTGGGCGACAAGCTCCGGCTCGAAAAGATGGAAGTAGAGCCGGGAGCCGAACTTGCACTGGACCGTGTGCTCATGGTCGGCGTTGGTGAGGACGTCCAGGTAGGACGACCTCTGGTGGAAGGTGCCGCAGTGAAAGCCACCGTACTCAGCCAGGGCCGCGCGAAAAAGGTACATATTTTCAAGATGCGTCGGCGCAAGCACTACCGTAAGCAGCAGGGCCATCGTCAGTACTTTACCGAAGTCCGCATTACCGGCATTGAAGCCTAAGGAGCACAATCATGGCACACAAGAAGGCTGGCGGTTCCTCCCGTAACGGTCGCGATTCCGAGTCCAAGCGTCTGGGCGTCAAGCGCTACGCCGGACAGGAGGTCATCAGCGGCAACATCATCATTCGTCAGCGTGGCACCCAGTTTTATCCGGGCGCCAACGTCGGTATCGGCAAAGACCATACCCTCTTTGCCACCGCCGAAGGTGTCGTGAAGTTCGAGCGCAAAGGTCCGCGCCAGGTACGCACCGTCAGCGTCGTTTCGGCAGGCTGATCAGGCTACCGCCCGGAGGGACCCCGCCCCGTTTTTGCGGGAGCGGGGTTTTTCTATGAAATTTATTGATGAAGTACGCATTCATGTGGCGTCCGGCAACGGTGGCCACGGCGCGGTGAGCTTTCGCCGCGAGAAATTTATTCCTTTTGGCGGCCCCGATGGCGGCGATGGCGGGCGCGGCGGCAGTGTTTATCTGGTGGCCCAGGCCAGCCTCAACACGCTCATCGATTTCCGTTACCAGCGCCGCTATCGCGCCGAAAATGGTCACGGCGGCGCCGGGCGCCAAATGACGGGCCGCGCCGGTCACGACCTGGAGATCAAAGTCCCGGTCGGCACCCTGGTGTATGACGACGACACCCATGAATTGCTTGGTGACCTGCGTTTCGAAGGCGAACGGCTGTTGGTCGCCCGGAGCGGCCGGGGGGGGCACGGTAATCTGTCCTATAAATCGAGTACCAATCGCGCCCCTCGTCAGTTTGAGAAAGGCGGCGCGGGTGAGGAACGGGATCTGCGCCTGGAGTTGCGCCTGCTTGCCGACGTCGGCCTGCTGGGACTGCCCAATGCCGGCAAAAGCACCCTGATCCGTGCCGTCAGTGCTGCCCGCCCCAAAGTGGCGGACTACCCCTTCACCACCTTGTATCCCAATCTCGGCGTCGTGCGCGTCGCAGCGCACGAGTCCTTTGTGCTTGCCGATATTCCCGGCCTCATTCCGGGCGCCTCTGAAGGTGCAGGACTAGGCACCCGCTTTCTCAAGCACCTGAGTCGCACCCGCCTACTCCTGCATCTGGTAGACATGGCCCCCGTCGACGGGAGCGATCCGGCGATGAATATCCGCGCACTGGAAATGGAGCTGGCCGCCTACAGCCCAACCCTGGCCGCGCGTCCCCGCTGGTTGGTGGTCAACAAGTCAGACCTCCTTCCGGGCGAAGAAGCCGAGGCGAGGTTTCAACAGATCTGCAAGGCTCTGCAATGGGAAAGGCCGGCCTTTCTGATCTCGGCCGCCAGCGGCGCCGGCTGTGAGGCTTTGGTGTATGCCATCTGGCAGGCCCTTCCCGACCTTCCTCCGGCCGCTGACCCTACGCAGACAGAGGACTGGGGTGACGAAAGCGATGGCGACGAGCACCTTGAAGACTGGGAGGGCGACGATCTCGATGCCGACTGGGAGGAGGGGCAGGTGTGAGCCGCAACCTCAAAACCGCGCAACGCTGGGTCATAAAAATCGGCAGCAGCCTGCTCACCAATAACGGTCAGGGCCTTGATCTCGCCGCCATCGAGGCATGGGTTACGCAAATACTGGTGTTGCGGCGGCAGGGTATTGAACTGGTGCTGGTTTCTTCGGGCGCGGTAGCTGCCGGCATGGAGCGCCTCGGCTGGTCGACTCGCCCTACATCACTCCACAAACTCCAGGCGGCTGCCAGCGTTGGCCAGGCTGCTCTCATTCAGGCTTATGAAGATTTTCTGCGCCGGGGCAACGTGCATGGCAGCCAGGTCCTGCTGACCCATGAAGATTTGCAGGATCGTCAGCGTTACCTCAACGCCCGCGCCACCCTGCGCATCTTGCTGGAAATGGGTGTAATCCCCATTATCAATGAGAATGACGCCATTGCCAGCGCCGAAATCCGCTTTGGCGACAATGACACCCTGGCGGCCATGGTCGCCAATCTACTGGAAGCTGACCTGCTGGTGATACTCACCGATCAGGCCGGGCTTTATGACCGGGACCCGCGCCACGACCCCCATGCCAGCCTGCTTTCGGAAGTGCGGGCCGGAGACCCGGAACTACTACGGATGGCTGGTGGTGCCGGGACAATGCTGGGGAGCGGAGGCATGATCACCAAGGTGCGGGCGGCCAGCCGTGCCGCCCAGTCGGGCGCCGCCACCGTTATCGCCCCAGGCAGCGCCGACAACATCCTGTTGCGAATCTGGTCCGGGGAAGATGTGGGGACGTATTTTCGTCCGGGCGTTGCCAAACTGGCTGCGCGCAAGCGCTGGCTGGCAGGGCAGCTGCGCCCGTCCGGGACACTCCATCTGGACGCGGGCGCCGTGCGGGTACTCCGGGAAAAGGGCAGCAGTCTGCTTCCAGTCGGTATTACCGCCAGCGAGGGCGACTTCCAGCGCGGCGACTTGGTGCGCTGTGTGGACCCGGAAGGTCATGAAGTCGCGCGCGGTCTGGTGAACTTCGCGCAGCATGAAGTCCTGTTGCGGCTAGGTAAGGGCAGCAAGGCACTCTGCGCGTTGTTCGGCGATGTGGACGAGTTCGAGATCATCCACCGTGACAACCTGGTGCTCAGCAGCGACCAGGGCTAATTCGTACCGGCTCCCGGGGCATCGTCGTCCCTTAGTGAACAAATCCCCACGTCCTGCATGCCAAGACAGGTACCATAGAGATAGAGGCTGTGGTCGCTGATAAAAAAGCCCTGGTTCGCAGCGAGCTCCCGCTGCCGGGCCTCCAGCATCTCATCGAAAAACTCCAGCACCTTACCACAGGCGGTACACACCATATGATCGTGGTGGCCGGTTTCATTGAGCTCAAAGACCGCCTTATCGCCCTCGAAGTGGTGCCTTCGCACCAATCCGGCCATTTCAAACTGTGTAAGCACTCGATAGACCGTCGCCAGGCCCACTTCTTCACCGGTCTCCAGCAACAGCCGGTAAATTTCCTCGGCCGTAAGATGCCGTGCGTCGCTGTCCTCAAAAATGCGGAGTATCTTCAGCCGCGGCAAGGTCGCCTTGAGACCGGCGCGTTTCAATTCATCGCTGTTCATTCGTTCGTCGATCATTCGCTCGTAGCAATAGCCATGCGTAATGGTTTAGGATAGTTGCACCTGACGCCCAAGACAAGGACCATGAGAAGCTTCCGCCTGATTATTCTGCTTACTTTCTGTGCCCTACCGCTCGGCGCCTGCAGCATTTACCGCGTCAGTGTGCAACAGGGCAATGTCATCACCGCCAAGGAGCTGGCTGAACTACACCCGGGAATGGATGAGCTGCAGGTGCGCGCCATCCTTGGCTCGCCACTCCTGCAGGACCCGTGGCATCCCCATCAGTGGGTGTATGCCTACAGCTTCAAACCGGCCTATGGCAATACGGAGGTCCGCAAGGTGCTGGTGCTTTTTGACAAGGACGACAAGCTGACCGGCGTGCAGGGAGACGTACGGAGCACCACGCCGACGACAGCGGCCACTGCGTCTTAGGGATGGCCGGAGTGCGGGGCGTCCCCAGGTTCTTGTGCCCCCAACGCGCGCGGCTGGCCATATACGGCCCGCGCACGTTGAGCGAAGCGTTGCACCATGGTTTCCGCCGCCTGCTTGAATATGGGTTCTAGAAACGCACCCAACAACCGGGACGCGAACTCAAAACGCATATCCAGGGTTACTTTGGTACCCCTGGCGTCCGGTTCCAGTTGCCAGAGCCCTTCCAGAAAGCGGAAGGGACCATTGACCAGCCGCACCTCCGCCATCTTGGGCCGCTGATAACGATTTTTGGTGGTGAAGGATTTGCCAAAAGCGCCGTGGGAGATGGTGATCTCGGCAACCACTTCATCCTCCTTCGACTGGATGATCCGGGTTCGCCCACACCAGGGTAAAAATTGCGGATAGGCGCGGATATCCTCTATCAGGGCAAAAATCTGCGCCGCGCTGTAAGGCAGCACGGCGGTCTTACAAATATGATGCATGAAATCCTCTCAATATCGGCGCTGCCCCAGCGCGCGCGCCTGCACCCAACGATCTATCTGTACCAAAAACCATTCCACGACCCGCCGCCAGCGGGGCCGTTTGCGCCAGGGCTCCGGGTCGATGTTCCGCGCCTGGGCGAATTCACGTAAAAACAGGGTATGCAGCAACAGCGCCGCGAGGGGAGCGCGCAGCTCCAGGTTCAGTTCATGATTGAACCACAGGCTCAGAAAATCGAGATTCGCGGAGCCGATGGATGCCCAGGAATCATCCACCAGCAGATATTTCGCATGCAGAAAGGCACCCTCATATTCGTATATATGCACTCCTCTGCGCATCAGCTTTTGATAGTACGCCTGAATCCCAAATCGCAAAAGCGGGTGATCGGTGATTCTGCCGGCGAGCAGAAGCCTGACGTCGACACCCCGTTGAACGGCATGATATACCGCCCGCAGGACGATAGGATCGGGATTGAAATAGGGGGTAGCGATCCAGATACTGCGATGCGCCGCACGGATGGCGGCGAGCAGACGGCGACGCACCGCCAGATTTTTCGGCGGCGCCCCCTCTACGAAACGGCCAAAACCCCACCACAAGGTATCGGAGGGGAAAGATGCCGCCATGCCCGGCGACGGAAGCGACTCGGGGCGATGACGAAAAAAAATCTGGCGACCTTGTTCCGCCAAGTGACCACGACAGGCAAAGAGCGTCTCACGATAGGGCACGGTACCGGGAACGCCGGTGAGCCAGTCATCCGCAATCGCGAAACCACCGACCGCAACCCACTTACCATCCACCACGACGATGCGCCGGTGGCTGCGTCGCAGCCTTTTTTCCAGCCCTTTGGTTTGCAGGTGATGGTACCAGTGTAACCGGGCACCAGCGGCGCGCAACTCAGCCGCCCAGGCGCCCGGAAAGCCGCGGCTGCCCACAGCGTCCAGGGTGATATAGACCTCTACCCCAGCCGCCGCCTTGTCGCAGAGGATACGCACGACACGCCGGGGCCAGTCGCCTCCGGCAAAAATATAGTTCTCAAAGAGAATCTCGTTGTGCGCGTCGCGCAGGCACTGCTCCAGCCATTCGGCGATAGCAGGCATCTCGCTCAGCAGCACGGCTGCGGGAATGGGCTCCCAGCGTCTTTGGCGATGCGCCGCGAAATGGTCGGGCAACAGCTTCGGCACGTCTTCAGGCTCCGCTATGGTGCATGCTGGTTACCTTCCACAGGAACAACGACAAAGTCAATGCCACCTTTCTGCGCGCTGGCCTTTTCCCGTACAATACGCGACTGACCGGCACGGGAGGTGCAGGATGAGCAGCACAATCGCCCTCAATCGCGAGGCGAAACATGATTACTTCATTGAAGAGCGCTTTGAGGCCGGCATGGTCTTGGAGGGCTGGGAGGTGAAGTCCCTGCGTGCCAATCGGCTCACTCTCAAAGACAGTTATATCATCGTCAAAAATGCGGAACTCTGGTTGCTGGGCGCGCACATCAGTCCACTGCTTACCGCCAGCACTCATATAAACCCTGACCCGACACGTACCCGCAAGCTGCTGATGCACAGGGAACAGATCAATCGCATGATCGGTAGTGTCGAGCGCAAGGGCTTTACGATCGTGCCCCTGGCCATGTACTGGAAGCAGGGCCGTGCCAAAGTGGAAATCGCACTGGTGAAGGGCAAACAGGAGCACGACAAACGTGCCACGGTCAAAGACCGGGAGTGGCAGCGGGACAGGGCGCGCATCATGAAGGGCGGAGCGCGGGATGTCTGAACGGCGTCAGGGGACTTTTCTCTTTCAGGCGCTGATTCTGTTCCTTTTTGCCTTCTGGCTGTTGGCCTTTCATACCGGAAATTCCAGCCTCTGGGACATCGATGAGCCCAATAATGCCCAGGCGCTGAAAGAAATGATGGTGCATCACAACCTGGTGGTCCCCACCTTCAACGCCGCGCTGCGTCCCGACAAGCCCATCCTCAATTACTGGTTGATGTGGGCCGGGGTACACGTGCTGGGAATGAACAGTTGGGGCCTGCGTATCGGCTCGGTGGCGATGGGGGCGCTGCTGGTATTCTATCTGGCGCTGGCTTTGCGTCGCCCCTATGGGGAGCAGACTGCGCTGCTGGCCGGACTACTGGCTGCCACAGCCCTCCATAGCCAGATCATCTTCCGGGCCGCAGTACCGGATCCTCTGTTGATTCTCTTTGTCACTATCACACTGGTTTCCTACCTGCGGGGTTATCTTTACCCGGAAAAAGCGAAGCGTGACTATCTGATCGCCTACGCAGCGATGGGGTTGGCGACCCTGGCCAAAGGCCCCATAGGCTTCCTCCTGCCTGGCCTTGTCATTGTGGTTTTCCTGCTGCTGCGCCGGGAACTGCCGGATCTTTGGCGCCGCGGCCGCCTGGCGTGGGGTATCCCACTGTTTTTGGTCGTCACCCTACCCTGGTATCTGGCGGTGGGTATAGAGACCCATTGGGCCTGGGATCGCCTGTTCATTGACCAGCAGAACATCGATCGCTACGCCGCCGCCATGCAGGGTCATTCGGGTCCGATTTACTATTATCTCTTCACCATAGCGCTGGCGCTGCTGCCCTGGACGATTTTTCTGCCGCAAACCATTGCGGAAATCTGGCAGAGACGGGCAACGCTGCTGCAACAGGCACCCGCTGATACCTTCATGCTGGTCTGGGCCGTTATCTGGGTCGCTTTTTTCAGCCTCGGCGCCACCAAGCTCCCCAATTACGTCTGGGAAGCCTACCCCCCGCTCTTCGTCCTTATCGCGGCGCGCCTTTACCGGGCGTTGAACGGGACGGAGCCCCTCGGTCGTCGCGGTGTCGTCCTGTCCCTCGTGGCATTATTGCTGGTGGGTGTCATCCTGGCGGCCCTGGGGGCCTGGCTGGTACCGGAAAAAATTCCGCCCCTGGGCAGCATGGCCTATCTGGGCCTGCCCTATATCGCCGCGGCAATGCTCGGTCTGCTCTTCGCCTGGCGAGGCCTGCTGCTGCCGATCATCAGCAGTCTCGGAGCAGGCGCGGTAGCCCTCACGGCCTGCCTGGTATTGCTGGCCATGCCCGCCCTGAATGTCTTGAAACCCTCGGTGACCATGGGTCGCATGATCCGCGCGAGTGTCGGCGCACGACCCTACGCCATCGCGACCTGGCAGTGGTTTGAGCCCAGTTTTCTTTTTTATGCCGGGCGTGGCGCCATGCGCGTGCATCAGTTGAAAAACCCGCAGGCGATCCGGCGCGTCGTTGCCGATGGCCACGGCACCGCCTATCTCGCCCTGCCGACCCGCGATATACCGGCCCTGCGGACAGGCTTACCCGGAGCGTTGCATGTACAGGAACTCTACTCGGGTTATGAACTCTATAGTCGGCAGCATATCGCCCTGTTACGCATCGAGTCCCCCATATCTCAGGAGAAAAACGGATCATGACGATTGTTCACGCAATTCAGACCCTGGCTCGTTCGCTGGCGATTGGCGGGGTCATCCTGACCACGGGCGTCGGCATCGCCCAGGGGGCGACAGCGGCCGCCGATCATGATCTCGACTACTGGCAAGCCCTGAGCCACACCCACTACATCGAAGAAGGCAGCAAGGGGCCCATCCTCTATGATTTTCTGGATCCCAACTGTCCCTATTGCCATCAGACTTATGTCTGGCTGCAAAATCCCGTTGATGGTGGACAATTGCGCGTGCGCTTCGTCATCGTCGGTTTCCTGTCGCCTAGCAGCAAGGGCAAGGCTGCGGCCATTCTCGCGGCACCCGAACCTCTGGCCGCCCTCCGGCGGACGGAAAAAGGTTTTGCCATGACCCAAAACGGTCCGGAAGGCGGCATCAAGCCTGCCGACGCCGCAGTAATCGCCAATGTGCAGAAGCAACTTCAATTCAACCAGTCCCGTCTCGATGGCAAAGAATCTGAACTTTTTGGGATGGAAGGTGCCGCGGTGCCTTTTCTGGTCTACCAGCGGGGCAAAAAAATCCATTACCTTTTAGGCCCGCCCGACAACGCACAATGGAAAGACCTGCTCGACGCTTCATGAGCCCAGCGAGGCTGTCCGGCCTGATTGCGGTGCTGGTGGCGGGCGCGGCGGCCGGTGCCTTTGTCCTGGTCCTCTGGCTGCAATTCGCACGAGGCTACGAACCGTGCAGTCTCTGTGTGTATCAGCGCCTGGCCAATATCGCCGTGCTGCTCATCGTCGTGATGGGATTTTTCTGGACGAGGGTGGCACGGCGCGGATTGTGGATGCTGGCCAGTGCCTATGCCCTGGCGGGCGCAGGGCTTGCCGGCTGGCAATGGCATCTCAGCGCGATCGCAAGCCACGCACCCGAGGCATGCGCAGCGGTGAGTATCTTCCGGAGTGGGCGCAGTTTCGGGCCTTGGGGCAAAGAGGCAGCCTCGGTCTTCTCGGGACAGGGCTCCTGTGCCGCCGCCGGAGCCCGCACCCTGGCTGGATGGCCCGTTACGCACTGGAGTCTGGTCTTTTTCCTCACCTGCGCCGTACTGCTGTGGCTTGCCCAATGGCTTTGCGGACGGCAGGACAGGCGTTAGGCCTCGACCACAGAAACAGGGTTTCCGACTTCTTCAGTTTGGCCATCGCCAGTCACGACGCAGGGTTTCCAGTACGTCAAGCGCCCGACCCGTGTCCAGGGCGAGCGCATTCACATGCCCCATTTTACGCCGCGGTCTAGCCTCCTTTTTCCCGTACAGGTGGGGCTTGAGCTGGGGATGACGCAGCAGCGCATCCCAGTCCGGGCTACCCCTATCCCAGAGATCACCCAGCAAGTTCATCATCACCACGGGGCTGATCAGGCGGGTATCCCCGAGAGGCAGACCGCAGAGGGTCCGCACCTGTTGGTCGAACTGGCTGTGCACACAGGCGTCCACGGTAAAATGACCACTGTTATGAGGACGGGGCGCCATCTCGTTCACCAACAGTTGGCCCGCGCCATCCACAAAAAATTCGACCGCCAACACACCGACATAATCCAGCGCCCCGGCAATCCGAGCGGCGCTGTATCGCGCCCGTTCCTGCAGCGGCTCGACGGCACGGGCGGGTACGATGCTGAGGTCGAGAACGCCCCGATAATGGATATTTTCGGCCATCGGGTAGAACACCATCATGCCATCGCTGGTGCGTGCCAGAATGATGGAAAGCTCCTGAGCCAGCGCAACGCGCCCTTCCAGCACCGCTTCCGTCTCTCCCAGTGATGCCCAGGCGGCAGCCAGGTCTGCTGCGGAAGCCACATCGATCTGCCCCTTGCCGTCATAACCGAGACGCGCAGTCTTGAGAATGGCTGGAAAGGGCACATTTGCCGCTGCCGCTGCCAGGTCGGCGGCGCTGCGCAGCAGTGCGAAAGGCGCAACAGCCAGATTCAGGTCGCGGAAAAAGGCCTTTTCCCGTGCCCGATCCTGGGCAATGGCCACCGCCGCGACGCCGGGGTGCATCGGTACCTCCCGGGCGACACGCTCCAAGGCAGCCAGCGGAACATTCTCAAATTCCGTAGTAACCGCCGCACAGGTACCCGTCAACTCCCGTAATGCGTGGATATCGTCATAGGCCGCGCAGAGATGGCGGTCTGCCACCGCGGCGGCGGGACAATCCGGATCGGGGTCCAGTACCCATACGCTGTAGCCGACGCGCCGGGCGGCGAGGGCAAACATCTGACCGAGTTGTCCGCCGCCGAGCATACCGAGAGTGGCGCCGGGCAGGATCAAAGGCCGGTCTCCGGCAAGGTCATGGCCATCACTGCAGTCTCCTGGCGCGCGCGAAAATCCAAGAGGCGCAGGGCCAGCGCGGCATCGGCACCAGCCAGCATCGCGGCAGCAAACAGGGCAGCATTGGCAGCACCCGCCGCGCCGATGGCAAAGGTGGCCACCGGCACCCCCTTTGGCATCTGCACGATAGACAATAGAGAATCCAGGCCTTGCAGATGCCGGGAAGGCACCGGCACGCCGAGCACCGGCACGATGGTCTTGGCCGCCAGCATACCGGGCAGGTGCGCAGCGCCGCCAGCGCCGGCAATGATGCATCGCAACCCCCGCGGCGCGGCACCAGCCGCATAGTCAAAAAGGAGGTCCGGCGTGCGGTGTGCGGATACGACACGCTGTTCGCAGGGAATGGCCATCGCCTGCAGATGTTCCACCGCGGCGCGCATCACTTCCCAGTCACTTTCGCTGCCCATCACCACACCGACTACCGGTTGTTCCATACCTGCCCCTCTACGCCCTGACCCCAAACGGGTTATAATGCCTGTCATGGAAGGAGCGCTCAAGACCAGCCATCGGGCCATCCGCAGTTTCGTGCTGCGCCAGGGCCGCATCACCGCTGCCCAGACCCGGGCAGTTGCGGAATATTTGCCGGCCCGACAGATAGATGCCCATGCCGAGTGGCGGGATCCCTGGGATAACCAAAGACCGCTCTTGCTGGAAATAGGCTTTGGCAACGGTGAGCACCTGGCCGCCATTGCCGCGCAACGGCCGACCTGGGGCTGCATCGGCATCGAGGTGCATACACCCGGCGTGGGGTCCCTGCTGCTGCAACTGGTGGAGGCCGGAACCGATAACGTCCGGATCGTCCACGACGATGCCGTCACATGGCTGAAGGCGCTGCCGGACGCTCTTCTGCGCTGCATCATCATTCAGTTTCCTGATCCATGGCCTAAAAAACGGCAACAAAAACGGCGCCTTATCCAGCCGGATTTTGCTGCAGTGTTGTGTCGCCTGCTGCAGCCCGGAGGCGAACTGCAACTGGCCACGGACTGGGCGGACTATGCTGGGCAGATGCTCACCGTGCTCAACGCCACCCCAGGCCTGCAAAATGCGTCTCCCGACAATGGCTATGTCTTCCGCCCCGACAACCGCATTCTGACCCGATTTGAGCGGCGCGGGCAGCGACTGGGGCATACAGTTTATGACCTCTGCTATCGGCGCATCCCGTGACTGCCAAGCGCTCCGACTGTGTGCATTGCCTCATGCGCGGACGAAGCATTTTTGCCGGGTTGAGCAGGGACGAAGTCTGCGAACTCGGTATGGACGTCCAGGATATCCACGTCCCGACGGGAACGTCGATCTATCACGAGGGCGGCCCTGCGCAATATGCCTATACGCTTCGTCAGGGCGGCATCAAGCTGGTCAAGAGTCTGCCCAATGGTCACGCGCAAATCGTTCGCCTGCTCAACCACGGCGACCTCCTGGGTTTTGAAGGATTGCGTAGCGAGCGGCATCGTCATAGTGCCATTACCTTGACCGGCACCGATCTCTGCCGCCTGGAACTGAGGGCACTGGATGCGCTTTCCCAGCGTCTCCCAGCGGTGCGTGAAGCCATTTTCGCGCGCTGGCAGCAGGCACTGCAGGAAGCTGAAGACCGCATTGTCGAACTGGGTGCCAAAAAGGCCGATGCTCGGCTGGCCACATTCCTCTGCCAATGGGTCAGCGCCTACCCGCAACAGCGTGCGGCGCCTTTCCCCCTCACCCGTCAGGACCTGGGGGAGTTTCTCGGCCTTTCCACCGAGCACGTCAGCCGCATCATGGCGGACCTGAAACGCCATGGGCTGCTCCACGAACACAAGGGGCAAATCGAAATTCCTGATCCCCAAAACCTACTCCTGTACGCGAGCAGCGACGGCACCCGCGCCTGAGCCTCCCCTGTTAGTTAACCAAATCTGTCAATTTTGACAATTGTCAATGCAGACACTCTTTCTACGCCTTATGGTGAGAGTATGGGCGTCTCAGAACACAGGATGATGCTCCGACACCATTGCCGACAAGGGGTGATAGCATGTTTTTCAGACAGCTTCTTGAAACCGAAACCAGCACCTATACCTACATCCTGGGGGACCCGACCTGGCACGAGGCCGTGGTTATCGACCCGGTTCTGGAAACCATCGATGAGATACTGCGCATACTTGATCGGGAATCCATGCGACTAGCATACGTGCTCGATACCCATGTCCACGCCGACCACGTTACCGGCGCCAGCGCACTGCGTGCGCACACCGGTGCGCAGGTCGTGATCAGCCGCCGAGCTGCCGCGCCCTGTGCAGACGTACCGGTGGATGATAACGATTTTATCGTGCTGGGTGATGACGTCATACGGGTCATTAGCACGCCCGGCCACACTCCGGGATGCGCTAGTTACCGTTGGCGCGACCGGGTCTTCACGGGCGACGCACTATTGATCGGGGGCTGTGGCCGCACGGATTTTCAGGGTGGCGATGCTGGGGCGCTCTATGACAGCATCACCGGGAAGATCTTCACACTGCGCGACGAGACCCTGGTCTATCCTGGCCACGACTATGCCGGTCGCCACGTCAGTTGCGTCGGCGAGGAAAAGCGTATGAACCGTCGCCTGGCGGGTAAAAGCCGGGAGGAGTTCATCGCCATCATGGCGGAACTCCACTTGTCAAAACCGAAGAAAATTCATGTTGCCGTGCCCGCCAACCAGCGCTGTGGAGCGCTCAATATATGAGGAGTACTTAAAGATGAGCAAAAAAAATACCGTGCACGGGGTGCTGGCAGGCATGAGACGTGGTGGCGGCGGCGGAGGTCGCGGACGCGGGCAGGGCGGCATTCGTTTCGGGAATGAGCCGGGCATGCGGCCTGCCGGCATGAGCCTGGCCGACGAGGAAGCTATGGAACAGCGGATGCTGGTGAGCACCGGGAACACGGACAAAAGGGCACGCCATCAGCACGATCAGGAGGTCTTCCATACCCTGCTTCGCCATCACGACCAGATTCAGCGTGAATTGACCCGGCTTCCCGATGGCATACGTTCGCTGACGACTTCCGCCAACCCGGAGATCGTCAGCCTGCTGCACGACCATGTTCCGGCCATGCACCACCGGTTGGAAGAAAACTTTGGATTGCGCTTCTGGGATCCAGCATTTCCGGAAATTTTCGCGCAGCGCGAAAAAGTACAAATGGAAGTAACCCTGGTACCCAATGGAGTTCTTGTGGAAGAGACCAGCGAGGATCCCAACGTGGTGACCCTCATTCAAGCCCACGGCATCGTCGTCAGCCTCTTCGTGCAACGCGGCTTTGCCCAGGCCCAGGAGGTCAGCCCCTTGCCAGACAACTATCAGCGTGTACTGGGTGGCTGAGCAGTCTGCCGGAGGGGCAACGGCGTCCGGCCTGCCGGGCGCCCTGCCAGGCGGATGCAGTATACTGTGTGAACGGGGCCGATTGCGGCTTCCTTCCACGTTTTCTGCTACTGAGGAATAGCATATGACCCAAGTGACCATTATCGGCGCAGGCTTTGGTGGCCTGACGGCCGTCCGCCACCTGCGCCGCCGGATGCCCGACGCGGAAATCACCGTCATCGCACCCAGGGCGGAGTTCGTTTACTACCCCAGCCTGATCTGGATTCCCACCGGGCTGCGGCAAGGCGAGAATCTGCGGATTCCCTTGGACCGTTTCTTTCAGCGCCAACGGGTGGAGTTTCATCAGGGTCGCGTCACTGGCCTGCGCGACGGTGGCCGTACCGTCATCACCGACCACGGTGAAGTGCGGAACGACGCGCTCATCATTGCCAGCGGCGGTCGCGGTATCCGTAAGCTACCGGGCATCGAGCACAGTTTCGCTATCTGCGACGGCATCGATGCCGCCGAAAACATCCGAGACCGCTTGGCGCTGATGGACAAAGGTACCATTGCCTTCGGTTTCGCCGGCAACCCCCTGGAGCCAACCGCCGTACGCGGTGGTCCGGTCTTTGAACTGCTCTTTGGAATCGACACTTACCTTCGTCAGATCGATAAGCGCGGACAAATCGAATTGGTATTTTTCAATCCGATGACCGAACCGGGTAACCGGCTGGGTCCGAAGGCGGTGGAAGGACTGCTCGCGGAAATGCAGCGGCGCGATATTCGCACCCATCTTGGTCATAAAATCAGTGGGTTCTCGGTAAACAAAGTGATGACCGAAGGCGGCGACATTGCCGCGGACCTGATCCTGTTCATGCCCGGCATGACCGGCCCGGACTGGGCAGCCAACAGCGGTTTGCCCCTCTCTGCCGGTGGCTTTTTTCAGTCCGACCTGCACTGCACGGTTCCCGACCATCCGGGCGTCTTTGTCATTGGTGACGGGGGGTCCTACGCGGGCAGCCCGGACTGGCTACCCAAGCAGGGCCACATGGCGGACCTGCAGGCCGGGACCGCCGTGCATAACCTGCTCCTGCATCTGCAAGGGAAGGCGGCAGACAACACCTTCCGCAGCGAGTTGATCTGCATTGTCGACACCCTGGACAGCGGCATCATGGTCTATCGCAGCCCCAATCATGCCAGCATCCTGCCAAATTCGCTCTGGCATGCGGCCAAGGTCGCCTTTGAGTGGCGTTATCTGCTGCATTACCGCTGAGCCAGCGCAATGCGGCCCCGACAACGCGCGGCGGGGCTTCAGCGCTCCTGTCCGGGCGCACTATAATGCCGCCCTTTCCACGCTCCGCCCCGGCCGCCGTAATGACGGCGGGCGGAATCCAGCGTCATGAGTGTATAGAACAGTGCCGCAATGGGCAGACTGAACGCCCGGAGGGGGTTCAGCGCGTAAAGCCGCAAAGTGGGCACATAGGCCGTCAGCATCAGCAGACAGGCGAGCAGCGTGGGCATCGCCAGCCAGACATTTTCGGTCCAAAGTCCATACAGCAGCCCTCCTACCGGCCCGGCATAGAGAAAAGTCATCACCAACGTTGCTCCGAGCAGCCGCCAGGGGCTGAACCGCAGTTGCACGTAGGCGGAGCGAGCTACCATCCGCCATATTTCGCCAAGTTGGCGGTAATCCCGCAGACTATGGCTCTCCGTCCCCAAACCCAGCCAGATCGCGCCATGGGGCTTCAGCAATGCTGCCAGCGTGCAGTCATCGATGCGTGCGGCACGCATGGCGGCGAACCCGCCGACCTTTTCGAGTGCCTCCCGACGCAGCAGCATACACCCCCCGCCGCACCGGCCAGAGTACGGTGTGGGTCGTTGACCCAGGGAAAGGGATACAGCATCTGGAAGAAGAAGATGAAGGGCGGAATCAGAAGACGCTCCCAAAAACCGCGGCAGGAGAGCATCACCATCAGCGAGACCAGTGACAAATCCCGATCCTCTATCCGGGTGACGAGGCGCCGCAAGACATCCGGCCCATGCACGATATCTCCGTCGGTGAACCAGAGAAGCGGCACCGGGCCGGCCGCGGTCACCCCCTGGTCCATGGCCCAGACCTTACCCGCCCAGTTTTCCGGCAGCGGCGCGCCAGTCAGCACCTCCAGACGGGAGGAGGCATCCATCTGCCGCGCCGCCTCCCGTGCGCACTTTGCGGTGCCGTCCGTACTCTGGTCATCCACCACGATGACCCGCAAGACGCCGGGGTAATCCTGTCTCAGCAGGGCCGTTACGCAAGCACCAATACCCTCTGCTTCATTACGCGCAGGCACTACGGCGGTGACTTCTGGCCAGCTTCGCCGTGGGTTGCTTTCGCGGGGTGGAAGACGCTGATCTGCCCGCCAGAAAGCGCCCCGCCCGAGGAACAGCACCAGCCAGGCCACCAGAACGGCCCATGCGGCCGGTAACAGCCACACGTCGCTCAAGACTGAATACGCCACTGCCCTTCCGCAGAGGTGGCGGCCCCAGGATCGGCCATGCCCGAACGCATACACGCCTGTTTGATGGCGAGGCGCAGATCGTTCTGCGAATCGGCCGCGCGCAGGGCATCGTCATATTCCACCAGTCCATCCATAAACAACTGCAACAGGCTCTGATCAAACGTCTGCATACCGACGTCGTTCGTTCGCGACATGGCGTCCTTCAGCAGACTCACTTCACCCTTGTAGATCAGATCGGCAATGGCCGGGGTATTGATCAGCACCTCCATGGCAGCGATTCGTCCGCTCTGCCCCTTGACCGGCAACAGGCGCTGTGAGACCACGGCACGCAAATTGAGTGAAAGATCCATGAGCAACTGTTTTTTACGATCTTCCGGGAAAAAATTGATGATCCGTTCAATGGCCTGATTGGCATTGTTCGCGTGGAGGGTGGACATACACAGGTGCCCGGTTTCGGCATAAGCGATGGCATGATCCATGGTGTCCCGGCTGCGCACTTCGCCGATCAGGATGACATCCGGCGCTTCCCGCAACGCATTCTCCAGCGCCCGCTCATAATTCAGGGTATCGATGCCCACTTCGCGCTGATTGACGATGGACTTCGCATTCCGGTGCAGAAATTCGATTGGATCCTCAATGGTGAGGATATGACCCGCCGCATTCTGGTTGCGATACTGGACCATCGACGCCAGGGAGGTGCTTTTCCCGGAACCGGTAGAACCGACGAAGAGCACCAGCCCCCGCGACGTCATGGCCAGATCTTTCAGTATCGGCGGCAGCCTGAGCTGCTCCAGGCTGGGAATCTGGGTCTTGATGGCGCGCAGGACAAAGCTCAGTTCACCACGCTGGAAAAACCCGTTGACCCGGAAACGCCCCACCTCGGGCACGGAAATGGCCATGTTGATTTCTTTCTCGTGCTGGAACTCCTGTAAGCGCTCCATCCCCAGAATTTCCTTGGCCAGATTCAGCACCTGACCCGGTTTCAGCATTTCTGTCCCCAGCGGAACCGTCCGCCCGTCGACTTTCATGACCGGTGGCGAGCCCACGGTGAGGTACAGGTCCGAGCCGTTTTTTTCCACCATCAGGACCAGCAAGTCATCCAGTACAGACTGAAGTTTAGACATGCAGCCTCCTCGCCAGCTTCTATGTGTGGCGATATGGCGTAGTAAATGTGGAGCAGGATTGAGTCAGGCGACCTTTTTGCGGGGTGGGTCATCGGTATCGGCCCAAAAGGCGGGGGCGGGGCACTGGAATTTCCCGGACTTCGGGTCGTAGCCCTTCCAGAATGGAACCCGCAGAAATTGCAGATGAAGCCATTGGGCCATGAGTCCTGCGGTGACAGGAGTAGCGATACGCCAGGGCGCTACTGCAGTCATGGGGAAAT
The DNA here is from genome assembly GCF_003966655.1 of Acidithiobacillus ferridurans. Lineage (NCBI taxonomy): Bacteria > Pseudomonadati > Pseudomonadota > Acidithiobacillia > Acidithiobacillales > Acidithiobacillaceae > Acidithiobacillus > Acidithiobacillus ferridurans. The sequence continues at coordinate 1,121,117 of NZ_AP018795.1, forward strand.
CTTCGGATAGGGTTTCGGCGAGGAGTTGCACCATGGACCAAGCGATGCAGCGGATTTGCATCCAGCGTTCCAAGACGGTGCGTTTTTGCTGCCAGAGGTTATGGATGCCCCACCAGCGTTTGAGATTGTGGAAGATCGGTTCGATCTGCCAGCGGTTGCTGTAGAGGACGACGATTTCGCTGGCGGTGAGATCCGTCTCGGAAGCGAGATAGAGGCGGGTGGGAGACCACCGATGATGCTTTTCATCGTAGATCGCACTCCATACGGCACGGACCGGATGGCCGTTCAGGAATCGTGCATTGGCGATGATGGATTGAAGACGGACCTTCTGCCGTTTCCCATAGAGATCCAGAGAGACGATCTCGGTGGGCAGCGCAGCCATGTCTTCCACGGTGTACTTGTTTCCATATATCCGAGGACGCCCGCGTTGGGATGTCCTCGGCGGTGGGTCGCGGAGCAGTACAGTATCTTTGCGCACCTGGCCGATGAACTGGCCTGCCGGCTGCAGGCCGTGCTGACGCAACAGGGGCAAGAGCAGGCGCCGCCGCATGAACCAAGCATCGGTGAGCAACCGGACGGGTACGGGGATGTGGGGTATAAAGGCGCGCAGCAATGCTCCGGCGATTTTCAGCTTGTGGGTGTTGCCGGTACTGGGCACCAGGCGCAAGCGGATGGGAAAGGAAATGGCTTTGCCGGAACGGGTACGCAGGGTCAACGCCAGACCCACCCAATTCTGGGCGAGGACATAACTGGGGCGGTTGTGCTTATGACTGTGGTCGAAGCGGATGGCCGCGCCTGGGGCCTTGGTAGAGTGCCGCAGGACCATCGTGTCGTCGACGACTAACTCGACGATCAGGGGCTTGGGCAAGGACTGCAGGAGCCAGCGTACCTGGGTTATGGCCAACGCCTGTGTACGCAAGGACGCACGCTCCAGGAGTTTGTAATAGGTGGTCCAGTGGCAGCGGAGGGAGATGCTGCTGAGGGCGCGGGTGACCCAGCCTTCGGGCGAGATCAGGCAACCGCAAAGCAGCTCCACAAAACTGCGCCGCGAGCGGGGCGGCACGACCGTCAGAAAGTAGGAAATCCACTCCGAGAGGCGGAGGGCAACGAGACGATGAAAGGGCATGACAGTGATTCCGAGAAGCCTAAAACGCTTCTCATTGGCCGACCCTTTTTTACAAGGGTCGGCCGCACGGCACTATCACTGTGTCAAGCACTTTCGTAGCAAAAATAGAAAAAACCCGGCGGAGCCGGGCTGTATGTCTAAACTTCAGCAGTACAGACATAAATTATCCTCAGGCCACGTTCATGAAGCTGTCTTTGTTCTGTACCCGGCGCAGCGCATCTTCGCGAGTCACCTTGTGGGCACGCACCAGGTCGGCAAGACATTGGTCCAGGGTTTGCATGCCCTGATTTTGCCCGGTCTGGATCACCGAGTACATCTGCGCAACCTTGTTCTCACGAATCAGGTTGCGGATAGCCGGGGTGGCGATCATGATTTCGTGGGCGGCGACCCTTCCCTTGCCGTCGGCCGTTTTGAGCAAAGTCTGGGAAATGACCGCGCGCAGGGATTCGGACAGCATGGCGCGGACCATATCCTTTTCCCCCCGGGAAAGGAATCGACAATACGGTCGATGGTTTTTGGTGCGGAACTGGTATGCAGCGTCGCAAACACGATATGGCCGGTCTCTGCCGCGGTAAGCGCCAGGCGCATGGTCTCCAGATCACGTAACTCGCCCACCAGGATGATATCGGGATCTTCACGTAAAGCCGAGCGCAGGGCGTTTTCAAAGGAGTGGGTGCTGGCACCCACCTCGCGCTGGTTGATCAGGCACTTCTTGGGGGTGTGCAGAAATTCGATAGGATCTTCAATGGTAATGATGTGGTCGGCGCGATTCGCATTGATATGATCTACCATCGCCGCCAGCGTCGTTGACTTACCCGATCCGGTCGGCCCCGTGACCAATACCAGTCCGCGCGGCACGTTGATGATCTCCTTGAAAGAACTGGGCGCATGGAGGTCTTCCAGTGTCAGCACACTCGCAGGAATCGTCCGGAACGCCGCAGCCGGTCCGCGGTCCTGGTTGAAGGCGTTAACCCGGAAACGCGCCACACCCGGCAGTTCATAGGCAAAGTCGATTTCCAGGTTCTCCTCATACCCCTTCCGCTGGAAATCGTTCATGATGTCGTAAATCATGCTGTGTACGGTTTTGCTGTCCTGCGCCTCCACATTCAGCGGACGGATGTCGCCGTTGATCCGCAGCATCGGCGCCAGACCTGCCGAGATATGGGTGTCCGATGCGTTGTTTTTTACCGCGAAGGCGAGCAGTTCTGAAATATCCATCGTGCGGCTCCCGACATGAACGCCCCATGATTTGGGGCCAAAGGCTATTGGGCGTTACTATAGTCGACCTTGACCATTTCGCCCACGTCTGCCGGAGACTGATGTCCATCGCTGAACGCCTGGCCCATGTGCAATGGGAGATTGCCGATCACCCGCCGCAGTGCCTGCTGGCTGCAAGCAAGCACGTTACGGCGGCGACACTGCGTGACGCCTATGCCCTCGGACTTCGCCACTTCGGCGAAAACTTCCTGCAGGAGGCGCTGGACAAACAGACGGCACTGAGAGATCTGGATGGCATCATCTGGCATTTCATAGGTCGCATCCAGCGCAACAAGACCGCACTAATAGCCCAGCATTTCGACTGGGTGGAAAGTGTGGACCGCCCACTCATCGCGGAACGGCTCCATGCCGCCCGCGCCGGCATGGAGCCGTTGAATGTGCTGATCGAAGTCGCCATCAGTGGGGAGGAAACCAAGGGCGGCTGCGCGCCAGAAGAGGTTCCGGAATTGGCCCTCGTCATTTCCCGGTTGTCCCGTTTACGGCTCCGCGGCCTGATGGCCCTGGTCCACCCGCAACCGGAGCCGGCAGAGGCCGACTTCCGCCGGATGGCAGAACTTTTTCTCGCGCTGCGGCAAACCCAGGTCCATGCCGATCTGGATACCCTCTCCATGGGCACTTCGGCGGATTACCTCCAGGCCCTGCAGCAGGGTGCCACAGAAATCCGTCTTGGTACCATCCTCTTCGGAGCCCGTGCCCAGGAGCCCTTATGATACCTCAGAATATTGTCTTCATTGGTGCCGGCAATATGGCTCGCGCCCTTATCGCCGGTCTGCGGCGTCAGGGCATTGCAGGCGAGCAGATTCAGGTTCACGCCCCCAGCAGTGCACACCGTGACGCACTTGCCGAAGAGTTCGGCATCCGCAGCCTGGCGGCAACGGCGCAAAGTCTGCCTGCCAACAGCGTGGTCATCTACGCAGCCAAACCCAAGCAGATATCCGCAGTGCTCGCGCTGTGGCGGCAGGCTTTCGCCGATGCCGGCGTGCTCTTCCTCTCTGTGGCTGCCGGCATCGGCAGCGCACGCATTGCCGCCGAACTAAACCCCGGGAGCGCCATCGTGCGCGGCATGCCCAACACCCCGGCGCAAGTCGGCGCCGGAGCGACGGCGCTGTATGCCCGCGATTCGGTGAGCGCCGCGCAACGCCAGACTGCCGGGTTTATCATGTCCGCCGTGGGCCAGATTTACTGGTTAAGCGATGAATCACTGATGGACGCCGTTACGGCACTATCCGGAAGCGGCCCTGCCTATGTCCTGCTGTTCCTGGAAGCCCTTGAAGATGCCGCCGTGCTGCAGGGCCTGGACCGTGTCACTGCGCGCGCCCTCGCCCTGCAGACGGTGCTCGGCACCGCACAGATGGCGGCTGCCAGCGCCCTCAGTCCGACCGAGTTACGCCATCAGGTCACCAGTCCGGGGGGCACCACGGCGGCGGGTTTGGCGGTCTGGGAAGAGCACCTGCGGCCACTGGCGCAGCGGGCCCTAGCCGCCGCGGCGGAGCGCAGCCGCGCCCTAGGCAGCCCCGAAAAGGATATATCATGACCGAACTGAGCATTATGGCGGCGCGCCTTACCAGTCTCATTCTGACCTTGCTGTTCTGGGCAATTCTCATCCGTGCCATATTGTCCTGGGTACAGCCCGATCCACGCAATCCGGTCATACAGTTTCTGGATCGGCTGACCGGACCCATTCTCTATCCCCTACAGCGGATCATCCCGCCCATCGGCGGATTCGACCTCAGTCCGCTGGCAGCGCTGCTGATCATCGAAGTGCTCAAGGGGCTGCTGGTTCATGCCATCCTCAATCTGGGCGGGTAACCCCATTACGACGGACTGCAGCACATGACTTCCTCAGAAACACGCCCCCCATATCTGCGGGCAGACGGTGACGACCTGTATGTACGCGTCCACGTACAGCCGGGTGCCAAGATCGATGCCATCGGCGGATGCCACGGCGATGCCCTCAAAATTCGCCTGCGTGCCCGGCCCGTGGATGGCGCTGCCAATACTGCCCTTTCGGCTTTGCTCTGTGCTACCCTGCGCCTGAAAAGACAGCAGATCACTTTGGTGCAGGGGGAGAGCGCGCGGGACAAAGTGCTCAGGATCAGCGCAGCGCCCACACACGTGCAGACTCAACTCAGAAAATATGCCGAATCCGCCCACTCACCTGCTCTCGACAGGGAAGACCGATGAACCACAGCGCAGCACTGCCGACTCTCGATGCCATCCTCGAAATCTATGCCAGCCCCTTCAACGATCTGATTTATGAGGCGCAACAGGTGCATCGGCTACACTTTGATCCAAATGCCATCCAGTGCTCCACCCTCCTCTCCATCAAGACCGGCGGTTGCCCCGAGGATTGTGGCTACTGCTCCCAGAGCGTCCATCACCAGACGGCCCTCCAGGCCGAACCGCTGATGGATCTTGAACAGGTGCGTGCCGCCGCGCGGGAGGCCAAAGCCAATGGGGCCCAACGCCTGTGCATGGGGGCTGCCTGGCGCTCGCCCCACGACCGGGATATCGAAAAAGTAGCCGCCATGATCGGCGTGGTCAAGGAGTATGGCCTGGAAAGCTGCGTGACGCTGGGGATGCTCAAACCGGGGCAAGCGGAACGCTTACAGCATGCTGGCCTCGACTACTACAACCACAATCTCGATACCTCCCCCGAGTTTTATGGTGAAGTCATCCACACCCGCAGTTATCAGGACCGCCTCGACACCCTGGAAGCGGTGCGTGACGCCGGTATCCGGATTTGCAGCGGCGGCATCCTCGGCATGGGAGAGTCCCGCCGGGACCGGGCGCGGATGCTGCAAGTGCTCGCGCAGTTGCCCCAGGCTCCGGAGAGTATCCCCATCAACGCCCTGGTGCCCATTCCCGGCACCCCGCTGGAGGCTGCGGAGCCGATTGACGGCTTTGAATTCGTGCGCACCGTCGCGGTCGCCAGAATCCTCTTCCCCAAGGCCTACGTACGGCTTTCGGCAGGGCGCGAAGCCATGAGCGACGAATTACAGGCGCTCGCCTTTCTGGCCGGTGCCAACAGCATTTTTCTTGGGGATCGCCTGCTGACGACAGGGAATGCCAGCACCGGACATGATCAGGCCTTGTTCAACCGACTGGGCCTGCACCGCAGCGCGGACTGACGGTCGGCGACAGGGGCCAGCCGGACGGACCGACCCCGGTGTAGCTCAGGAGTGGTCACCAAAAGACAGGGGGATGGCGTAGGTCAGCAGCACCTCATCCTCGCCGGGATCCTCGTTGGCGATATATGCATTGGAAATGTGGGCGATCTTGATTCCCAAGCGCGACTGATCGGCAAACTGATAAGCCAGACTCAACTCCAGACGAAACTGGAAGGTGCCGTCCAGATATTTGCCGCGCCCCTGATTATATCCGCCCATGCCGAGCACCGGCGTCAGTACCCAGTGATCCCAGGCAATATCCGAGTAAAAGCCGGTGTAGCCCATGAAACCGCCGTTGGTATTGGCGACGATACCCCATAGCGCGCCGATGCCGAACAACTTGGAGGCAGACTGGTATTCCAGATCGATCTCCGGAAGGGTTGCATTACCCCGATGTCCAGGACCGGGCTCGACGCCAGCCGCGTTAAAGGCGCCGATACCGGCGTCGAAATACGCAGGTCCGCCCTGGACCACATGCAAGCCTGCGCCTTCTGCCCAGGCTGGCCCGGCTGCCAGCAGAGCCAATGCCGTCACACCCAGGATCCTCGCCAGGATTTTACTACCGTCCTTCATGACTGCTCCTTAGTAAAGATGTGTCGGCCGCCTTGCCGACAGGAATCGTTTGCGTTATGGTATCAACCGAACGGTCAGTATGCGTTCGCTCAGCGCGCATGTCAAAAAAGCCTGATGGACCTGAGCCGCGCATATACTGTGCGCAAAACCCATTGTAAGCAGGGGTTGCGCATGAGTCGACCGTCGAAACAGGTCCGGAGAGTCGCCCGGCTGCTGGGATTCAACAAGGGACACATATGCGCTGGCTCAAACGCCTTTTGGTTCTGGTCATCATCGTCGTGGTTGCCTTTGGCGCCTATGCATACTTCCAGATTTCTGATTACTATCCCAACACCGACGATGCCTATCTGCATGCCCATGTCGTGAACATCGCACCGCGGGTTACGGGACATATTGTCGCCATTTATGTGCATGATAATCAGGTCGTGCAGGCTGGACAGCCCCTGCTCCAGGTGGATCCGCGGGCCTACGTCTACGACGTGCAGAAAGCCGAGGCCGAACTGACCCAGGCGGAACGGCAGACGGCCGCCATTCAGGCCAATATTGCCGGAGCGCGCGCCAATATCAGCGCCGACCAGGTCAATTACCAGAATGCCCGGCACAACGCCCAACGCGCGGCAGCGCTGGCGGCACAGAAATATCTATCCGCGCAACAGGCGGATAACGAAATGACCGCGGCGAAAAGTGCCGGGGCGCGCCTGACCGCCGATCAGGCGGCCCTGGCGGAGACACAGGCACAGCAAGTCCTCAATGGTGCCCGCATCGCCGCCGCCAAGGCCGCCCTGCGCACAGCCCGGCTCTATCTGTCTGAAACCACGCTCTACGCGCCCATCGCGGGAGTCGTCAGCAAAGTGGATAAAATCCATGTGGGCGACGTGGTCAATGTCAATCAAGACCTGTTCCCCCTGATCGGCAATGCGGAATACTGGGTCGAGGCCAACTACAAGGAAACCGATCTTAGCCGGGTACACCCGGGACAGAGTGCGAAAATCACTGTGGACATGTACCCCGACCATCGCTTCAAGGGAAGGGTGATAAGCCTGAGCGGCGGTGCCGGAAACGCCTTCTCCCTGCTGCCCCCGGAAAATGCTACGGGTAACTGGGTGAAGGTGACACAGCGGGTACCGGTGCGCGTGCTCATCACCAATCCGGACCCCAGGTTCCCGCTACGGATCGGTACCAGCGCGTCGGTAACGGTGGATACGGGCGGAGCACCGGGCTGGGTCAAGGCGCTGCGACCGATCTTCTGAGGCCCCGGCGTTACCGGCCGTGCCGGCGAGATCTGCACCAACGCACGCGCAGGTGACCCAGGTTCAGCGCGTGTCGGAGATCAATGTACCGACCCCGGCGTCGGTGAATATTTCCAGCAATAATGCATGGGGTACCCGACCATCGATGATATGTGAAGCCTGCACGCCCGCCGCCACAGCGTCCAGACAGCACTGGATCTTGGGCAACATGCCGCCGTAAATACGGCCATCGGCGACCATCCGGTCCACCTCGGCGGCCTCCAGACGAGTGCGCAACTGTCCGTCAGAATCCAGCACACCGGCGACATTGGTCATCAGGATGAGCTTCTCTGCTCGCAACGTCGCAGCGAGAGCGCCCGCCACCAGGTCGGCATTGATATTATAGGACTCGCCCAGGGAGCCCACCCCGACTGGCGCCACCACCGGAATAAAATCACCCTGATCCAGCAGACGGATAATATCCGGGTCCACCCGTGCGACCTCGCCCACCAGTCCGAGATCCACACCATCCCGGCGCAGGGGGCGCGCCCGGAGCAAGCCGCCGTCCTTGCCGGTCAACCCCACGGCGCGGCCGCCCGCACGATTGATGGCCTGCACGATCTCCTTGTTGACACCCCCGCCAAGGACCATTTCCACCACTTCCATGGTCGCGGCATCGGTCACCCGCATGCCATCCACAAAATGGGTATGCACCCCGAGTCGCTCCAGCATGGCACCGATCTGCGGCCCACCCCCATGCACCACCACCGGATTCATGCCCACCTGTTTCATCAGGGTTACATCGTAGGCAAACTGTTCCTGAAGTCGGGCATCGATCATGGCGTTGCCACCGTACTTGATGACGATGGTACGGCCGTGAAAACGCTGCATGTAAGGCAGGGCTTCCACCAGTATGCGGGCCTGCAGGTGGGGATCGCTGTGTATGGAGTTTATCATGCACGTACCGTGTCTGTTGAAGATTCCGGAATCAGCCCACGCAGAAGAATCTCGACAACCCCAGCGTCATAACCTGCGGGATCATCGGCAAAGCCCACGGCCGGATAATGGCGCAGAATATCCCGGGACTGAAAAAAGAAAACATTCGCGCCCAACATCAGGGTTGCCACCAAGGCAGGGTTGAAATCCGCCCGCAGTTCGCCCCGGGCCTGCCCGCTTTCCAAGACCGCAACCAAGGCAGAAAACACATCCGCGAAACCCTGTTCCGCAAACTCCCGTGCTCTGGGCGCGCCTTTTTCGAGTAATTCCCGCCATACCAGACGCACCAGTTCCGGCCGATCCAGCAGAGCCTGGAGGTGGCAGCGTGCAAAATGCCGGAGCACATCCACCACGGTTCCGTGGGCGTCGACCGCATCGTTGAGCAGTTTCCGCAAGTTGCGGCTGGCCGCGCGCAATACTGCCAGATAGAGGGCATCCTTATTGGGAAAATAATGATAGATATTGGCCTTGCTGATACCCGCCTGCAACGCGATGGCATTCATGGAGACCGCATCAAATGCCTTATCGGAAAAGAGCTTTTCGGCAGCGGCCAGAATCCGCTGCCGTCCTTCGCCTTCAAGTATCAGTGGCAACTCCCCCATGAAACCGTCTCCCGCCCCCAATCTGCATGTGATGGCCACACTTGCGCGGCACCCGACCAATCGGTCAATATTGAGGACAGTGTAGCATCACCCGTGGCAGTTGTCCCTCTGTGGGCACGGGTGGAAGCTGTCCACCATCCGCCTGCAATTTGCTATTCTAGGGGCTGGAAATTCTAGCAAGGGAACTACGCATGTTTACCCATACTCCCAGCCAGGGAGACCTGTCTTTTTCTTTGTTGTTGCGGGCGCTTCGCGGCATTACTTTATGGCAGCCCATTCTGGTATACGTGATCGCGGTTTTCCTGGGTATGGTTGGTCTGGAATTTTTCGCACAATGGCCGGGGGGTGGGCAGGTACCACCATCGGGATGGTCATTTTGCTGATCAGTTTTGGTGTCGGCTATCTGGGCTCCGGTGGCGTATTGCTGCACGAGGCGCGCGGCGACCCGCTGCCCGGAATAATCAAAAGCCTCCGCTTCGGCATACGGGCGCTGCCACGTCTGCTGGGATTACTGATTATCGAAAGTCTTCTGCTTCTCGGCATTTTTGTGGTGGAGGTATTGGCGTTTCTCGCCTGCAAGATACCCGGGGTGGGCGCGATACTGTTCGTCCCGATTTTCCCTGCCATCATGCTGCTAAACGCCGTTGTTTTTGTCCTCGCCATTATTGTCTTCAACCTTTCCGGACCGGCGTTGTGGCACGGCGAAGGCGTGGGCAAGTCACTTCGTCATACCATTGCCATCGCCCGTAATAAACCCGGTTCCATCCTGCTGATGATGTTGTTGCTCGCCGCCCTGGCGACCAGCATGGGAATTATCATTGCAATGATTCTCTATATTGGATATGGCATGACATTAACGGCGGCTACCCCGGTGCTGGCTGACGAAATCAGCCGCAGTGCGGACATGTTCTGGCAAATGCTGGGAGCATTGTCGGGAGACAGGGTTTTTGGCAGCGGAATGCCTGTACCGGCGATGGCGGCAAATACCTCCTTGTATAACGCTGGACTCAGCATGGGAATGGGCTTGGCCGGCGCACTGGTATTCATTCTCCCCAATGTGGTGTTTCTGCTGGGTATGGCACACATTTATGTTGAGGCTCTCGAACTGGTAGCACCGGAGGATGTCTAATTTCCCTATGAAAAAATGGATACGCCAACTGGAACTTGAAAGAAACCGCTGCCAGAGTTGTGGCATGCCGCTGCAGTTTGATCCCGAAGGTGGGGGAACGGAAGCCGATGGTAGCCACAGCAACTGTTACTGCAGCTATTGCTATGCCGGAGGTCAATTCCGGGAGCCGGAACTGGCGCTGGATGCCATGCAGCACCGTGTCCGGCAATTGATGCGCCAACGTAATGCGCCATGGTACGTCCGAGCTTACATGGCGCATCGCGTGCCGACACTGGCTCGCTGGCGGGGATGCAAAAAGCGTTAGAAAACGCCGCCGCGCCCTATATAAAGAAGCCCCCGCCGCTCAGCGCCGGGGGCTTCTGTAGGTGAAAAACCGATCGGACCAGAATTAAATCGCGGAACGGGGACGACGACCGCGACGGGGTTTCAGCTCCTGCATGAGCGCATCACCGCGGTGGTTCAGTTCACCCAGCAGATGGTCATTACTACCCACGCGGTCACGCACTTCGGCAACAGCCGCCAGAATCTGGGCGGGTTCCCAATCAGGTACCAGACGGGAAATACGGTCCATCAATGACCGCCGTTGTGCTTCCCGCTCACGACGGGCGCGCGGGTTTTCCTGCAGGCTCCGCTTCTGCTGTTCGATTTTTGCCAACTGTTCACGCAGTCGCATTTCCGTCTGGCGCTGCTTCTCCTCCAAATCCGCGAGACGCTCCTCCGAACTACGACGGTGACGCTTTTTTACTTGTGCTTCCATATGCTATCGCTCCTCTAAGTCAGGTTAACTTGGCAGAACCCCTCGCCAATTTAATAATTATGTCAGCTTGTTTTTGCTTTGGCAAATACAAACGCATCTGCATAAATGTGTTCCGGATTCAATCCGGCTCCCTGTAAAGCGGCGCTTAAGGAAAACACCATGTCCGGGTGCCCACAAATATAGGCGTCGAGCAGGCTCGCGTCCGGAAAGTCATGGATCACTTGTGCCGTAACATAGCCGGTTGCTCCGGACCAGGAAGCATCGGGACGGGATACTATCCTGGTTACCTGAAAATGGTCATGACGTGCCTGCCATTCCCTCAGCAAATCCTGATAATAAAAATCCTCCGGATGGCGCACACCCCAATAAAAATGGATCGGACGTATGCAGCCCTGCGCAAAGAGCGACTCGAGCATCGCCTTGATGGGTGCAAAACCGGTGCCGGTAGCGACCATCAGTAAAGGGCGGGTGGATTCCTGACGAATAAAAAAAGTGCCCAATGGTCCCTCGAAACGCAAGATGTCCTTTTCCTTCATCGCACTGAATACATGCCCGGTAAAGACACCGCCAGGCACTCTTTTGATGTGCAGCTCCAGGAGCGCATCTTCACCGGGTATGTTGGCGAGGGAAAAACCCCGTCTGCCACCGTCTTTCAGGAGAATGTCGATATACTGTCCAGGGAGAAACTGGAGACGCTCCGTAGTCGGAATTTTTAGAAAAACCGCGCGCACATCGGGTGCCAAATCGACGATTCTTGCTACCCGTGACGGCAGTGTTTTAATCTGGATATCCTTGGTGGCCCCGATCTCCCGGACTTCTATCGTCACGTCGGACAGGGGTATTGCCTGGCAGAAGAGCGCCAGGCCCGCATCCTTCTCGGCGGCCGACAAAATCTTTTCCTCCACCTTCCCGTAATCTACTTCTCCACTGAGAATACGTCCCTTGCAGGTCGCACAGGTACCATTGCGACAACCGTAGGGGATATGAAAACCATGCCGCAGAGCGGCCTCCAGGATGGTTTCATCTCTGTCGCAATCCATCTCGTGGCCGCTCGGTTCAATGCGCAGGCGGTAAGTCATGAGCACATCCTTTCGTAACGATTAAAAATGTTTCGGCGGGCATTCTAGCAGATGCGCGGCGTGATGGCCGCGCTTCACGGATACTCCCGGTTGAGATCGTAGCGATTCACGATCCGGCAGAACAATTCCGCCGTCTGGCGCGCATCATAGAGTGCCGAATGGGCTTGGGTATGATCCCAGTCCAGACCGGCTGCCAGGGCGGCCTTGGCCAGCACGGTCTCACCATAGGCCAATCCGGCCAGACTAACGGTGTCGAAGGTACTGAAAAGATGAAAGGGATTGTTTTTGACGCCGGTCCGTTTTTCTGCTGCCTTGATAAAGGACAGGTCAAAAGCGGCATTGTGCCCCACGAGAATGGCACGTCGGCATTGAGCCACCTTTACAGCAGTGCGCACCGGCCTGAAAATTCCGCGCAGGGCTTCCTCCTCGGAAACAGCGCCGCGCAGTGCCTGAAAGGGATCAATACCGGTAAACGCCAGTGCTGCCGGGTCAAGCACCGCGCCGGCAAAGGGCTGGACCTGAAAGTGGTGGGTGGCTACGGGCCGCAACTGCCCCACTTCGCCACCGATGATGATCGCAGCCACTTCCAGCAACGCATTACGTTCAGAGTCAAATCCTGCCGTTTCCACATCGACTACTACCGGCAAAAAGCCGCGAAACCGTCCGGCCAAAGCCGCCATCAGAAGTTACTCCTCCATCTGTTGTGAAAAAACCAGCGCACGCGGTGCAGCCAGCAAAACCGCGGTGGAAACACTCAAGGTAACAGCGGCTGTCAACATCACCATTACCACCAATTGCATGGATACTGCGGCAAGGGGCGCCATACCCGCGAGAATCATTCCTGCGGTAATTCCTGGAATATGGATCATACCGACGCTTTTCAGGCTGTCTATCGTCGGAATCAGGGAACTGCGCACCACCATACTATACAGGCTGCGCATCGATTGACGGTGCGTGGCACCAAGCGCCAGCATGGCCAGCAACAACGCCTCACGCTGGTCCACCTCGCTGCGCAAACGGTTGAGTGCCAGCGATACGGCGTTCATTGCATTGCCGATAATCATGCCGCCAATGGGGACCAATGATTCGCCGCGCCAGAAAACCAATCCGGAAAGGAGCATCCAAGCGAGGGTGACCGCAGTCGCCACCGTGATGCTGATCACCCCGATCCAATAGGCGTGCGGGATACCGGCACCGCGCTTACGATTGAAACGACCGGCCATCAGGATCATGGCTATCAGAAAGAGTACCAGAAAAAACGGCTGATGCTGGCGGAACAGCCAACCCAGCAAAAACCCCATGATCCCCAACTGAATCGTCGCCCGGGCCGCCGACCACAGAAGTTCTTTGCCCACCCCCAGCTTTTGCCAGGCCGACAAGGCCCAGGCACTGCCGAGGAGGCCGGTCACCCCCGCCATGGTCCACGGTGAAAAGGTGCTGAAAATGTCCGGTGCGGCACTGTTCATCCGCGTTTGAACGCCTCTGTCAGCAATCGCCAGTCGCCCGCCACAAAACCCTCCAGGGGGCGAAAGCGCTTTTTATAGTCCATTTTGGGGCTGTTGGCGACCCAATAGCCCAGATAAAGATAGGGAAGGCCCAACTTCCTGGTCCATTCAATCTGGCTGAGGATAGCAAAAATACCCAGGCCGCGTTGCGGCAGATCTGGGGTATAAAAGGTGTAAACCGCAGAGACGCCACCGCCGAGCACGTCCACCAGTGCCACCGCCAACGGGTGTCCTTCCTGCTCAAAGACCAGGAGGCGGGCATCCACGCCGCCGTTCTCGACGATCATTTCCCGGTACAGGCGATCCGCATGCTCGTCCATGCCACCCCCTGGGTGCCGCGAACACTGATACTCGGCGAAGAGACGTGCGTGGGCGGCTTCCCAGTGGGGGGGTTGTTCCCGTATCCGTATATCCTGATTGCATGCCCAGGTGCGCCGCTGGCCACGATCTGGCCGGAACTCCGCAACGGGGATGCGCACGGAAATGCAGGCATCGCACTGCGGGCACATCGGGCGGTAGGCCACCGGACCATTGCGCCGGAATCCTTTCTGCAGAAGTTGGTCATATTGGGCGCTGCCCACCATCTCCCGAGGATCGCTGAGCACCAGGAGTTCTTCCTGATCCGGCAGGTAAGGGCACTTCTGCAAGGCGGACAAATAAAAGGCCATGATTAAAACATCCCGGGCAGCGGTAACAAGATGTTCCAGTCTGCATGCGTATGCTGGGTGCGCAGATCAGCAACGGCGCGCAGGAAATCACGGCGGGGTATTTCCCGCGCGCCCATGCTCTGCAGGTGCGGGGTGATGAACTGGGTATCGATCAGGCCAAAGCCCCAGTGCTGAAGATGACGCGCCAGTAGAACAAGAGCCAGCCTGGAGGCGTCGGGCACCCGACTGAACATGGACTCCCCGAAAAAAAGTCCACCGAGGGCTACGCCGTAAAGCCCCCCGACCAGGCGGTCCTGCTGATAGACTTCCAGGGAATGTGCTGCTCCGGCCGCGAACAGATCCAGGTAGGCGGCCCGTACCGCCGGAGTAATCCAGGTATCTCCCTGCCCTGGGCGCGGCGCTGCGCAAGCGTCGATGACACCGGCAAAATCGCTGTCCATGCGATATTGCCAGTCACGGTTACGGGCGGATTTGCGCAGACTGCGACTGACGTGTATCGCCGGGGGCTCCAGAATACCGCGGGGATCAGGTGACCACCAGAGAATGGGGTCTTCTTCACCGAACCAGGGAAAGATGCCGTGGGCATAGGCCCGGAGCAAGCGCTCCCTGGACAAATCGCCACCGATGGCGACTAGGTTGCCGTCGGCCTGCTCCGGGTCGGGGAAGGGGGCTGACCGGTCATGGCGTTGCAGGAGGACCGGACGGACGCCCTCAGGGCGCAACTGCACTGCCTCCTGGTTGCATCAAAGACCAATTCCTCCATCGCGTTACCAACTACTGGTAACTATAACCGTTTTGCAATGCCCGCAGAGCTGCCACCCGCGCCTCCAGACTGGGATGGGTGGCAAACCAGCCGCGCCAGCTTCCGGAAATGTAGGCCGTCGCCATGGGATCACGCACCACATCATGCACCACATGCAGGGCTTCCGCGCCCCGCTGCAGTTTTTGCAGGGCCGAGATCATCGGGGCCACGCCCACCTGCTCGGCGGCAAAACGATCCGCAGCGAATTCCCGACGGCGCGAAAACCAAGTGATGGGAATCAGCGCCAGGAAAGACAGGCCGATCTGCAGCACTATGGATACCGCAAAAGCAACCATGGGCCGGTCATCAAACTGCCGCGCGGCAAGCATGGACAACCAGAATACAAACGTATTCATCAGCCCCTGCAGCAAGGTGGTACTCACCATGTCGCCATTGTATACGTGCCCCATCTCATGGGCCAGTACCGCCCGCACCTCATTGTCGCCGAGGAGATTGACCAGACCGCTGCTGACCGCCACCATGCTGTGGTTGCGCCCCGGTCCGGTGGCGAAGGCGTTGGGCTCATCATTCCAGTACACCCAGACTTCCGGCATGCGAATACCCAAACGATTGGCAAGCTGTGCCACTGAATCGTATACCAGTTGCTCCTTGGCCGATTGCGGCGCATCGATGCGTTGCATCTGCAGGCCCGCGCGCGCCAGATGTTTCGACATCAACAGCGAAACAAAGGCACCGCCGAAACCGATCAGCAGCGCCCAGAGCAGGTCCGCGCCACTCACCGATCCGCGGAGGTCGACACCGAAGATCGGCAAAATGAAGTTGACTAGAATAGTAAAACTGATCGACAGGCTGACGAATATCAGCAGATTCGTCACCACCAACAGCAGTATGCTCTTGAATGATTTCATGACACGCACGCTCCATCAGAATACACCGACCTTACCGCGACGACTGAATTTCCACCCTGACATCGCGGCCGCTTGCCTTTTGTTTTTTATGACAATGCAGAAGCAGTCTAACATCAAGACAGGACATCAGGAAGGGACAGGCAAGGGCTCAGGATGGCGGGAGACCAGTGTGGCATGTAAGGCAACGCCCCCAGACATGGCGCCGCCAGCCGCCCTTGCAAGGTCTCCAGTGTGCCCACCGCGACTGCGGGATTCAGGGTGTTTGCTACCCACCCGGCCAAGCGCAGTCCCCGTGCGCGGATGGCTTCGACACTCAGCAGCGTGTGGTTGATGGCACCGAGTCGCAAGCCCACCACCAACAGCACAGGAAATTGCAGATCCCCGGCCAGTTCGGCAACACCCCAGTCATCGCCCAATGGGGAAAGAAAACCACCGGCGCCCTCCACCAGCACACAATCCATCGCTGCGGATTGCATCCGGACGAAAGCCGCTACCCGCTCACGCTCGACGGTGACACCCGCCTGACGTGCCGCCCAGTGGGGCGCCACTGGCGGCTCGAAAGCGTAGAGACCCGTTTCGGCAACACTGCGCGGGGGCTGGCTGGCGGCGCGCAAGATTTCCACATCCTCCCAGGTACCGTCGGCCTCGACTCCCGAAACAATGGGTTTGAGGGCTGCCACCAGCATTCCGTGCTGTGCACATTTGTGGGCGAGGGCAGCGGTGACAGCGGTTTTGCCGACGCCCGTATCGGTACCGGTAACCAATAGTCCTCGCAGTGGACCCGCATGCCGACGCGGCGCAGGATGCTCCCCGGTCATGGACGGCGTCGCAGCCGCGTGAGAGGAAAAACGATACCGCCGTCTTCACGCGGGGATGCGTGGGGGCCCCCGCCCCAAGCATGTCCATAGACGACTTCATAGGTGGCAGGCAGGCGGCCGTCGGCGCGAAAACCCTCGTAGGCCTGCCGCAGTGCCTGCAGGCGACGGGGGGTGAGCAAACCGCGGGCGCGACCTGCGGCGGCATTGGTGGCACCGATATTCCGCAGATCCCGCAGGAGATCGTCTACCGCCGCATAGGTGAGCTGATAATGTTCCACATCCAGGACCGGCATTTCGTAGCCCTGACGCACCAAGGCATCGCCAATATCATGCATGTCGATGAAGTGACTGACATGGGACTGGTCGTCTACCGCCGCAAAGGCGTGACGCAGTTCTTTGAGGGTGTCCGGACCGAGGGTGCTGAACATGAGCAGGCCGCCGGGACGCAGCACCCGCGCAAACTCGCGTAACACCTGATCCAGATCATTGCACCACTGCATGGACATATTGGCGTAGAGCAGGTCGATGCTGGCCGTCGCCAGTGGCAAATCTTCCGCGTCGCCCTGGCAGAAATACTGGCGCTGACGCCAGCCTTTACGACGCCGGGCCTGCTGTAACATGTTCGACGCCAGATCCAGGGCGAGCAGTCGTGCACGGGGATAACGGCGATTGAGACGGCGGCTTTGCAAGCCGGTACCACTGCCCATATCGAGTATCCATTGGGGTTCCAGCTTGACGAGGTCCAGTCGCTCGATGAGCTGCGCGCCGACCTGATCCTGCAGGACGGCACTGGTCTCATACCCGGCCGCTGCCTGCTCGAAAGCCCGCCGCACGGCGCGTTTTTCCATGAAAAAGGACGGATTGCCGGA
Organism: Acidithiobacillus ferridurans; assembly: GCF_003966655.1. Classification (NCBI taxonomy): domain Bacteria; kingdom Pseudomonadati; phylum Pseudomonadota; class Acidithiobacillia; order Acidithiobacillales; family Acidithiobacillaceae; genus Acidithiobacillus; species Acidithiobacillus ferridurans. Next base: position 1,138,587 of record NZ_AP018795.1, read on the forward strand.
ACTCACCACTAGGTCTCCAGCAGCGCGTTGGCGCAGGCTTCGGGCTGAGACAGAAAAGGGGCGTGACCAGCCTGTTCCAGGAGGGTAAACCGGCTGCCGGCCAGATGCTGGTGGAGATATTCACCGGCGCCGACGGGCACGATCCGATCCTGTCGCCCATGCACGATATGCACCGGTATGGGTATTCTCCTCAGCTGGCTGCGCAAATCCACCTCCCGCAGCAGGCCCAGCCCATCGGCAAGACAAACCTGATCCGGCATGGGCCAGGCGCCGAGGCCCTCCAGAGCGCGGCGTCCTTGTGGATCGTTCAACACTTGCAGGGCGAGGAAGCGCCGCCGGGTACCCTGGGGATCTTCGCGCAGGCGTTGCGCGAAATCCTCCAGAGTCGCGGCAGGGATGGCCGGAGACCAGTCGGGGCGCTGGCAAAAGGCGGGGGAACTGGAGATCAGCACCAGTCCCGCCAATAATTCAGGGTGCTGCAAGGCGATACCCAGGGCCAACAAGCCCCCGAGGGACCAGCCGAGCAACAGAGGCTTGGGGGCCTCCTGAGCAAGCATCTGGCGGAGACTCTCCAGACTGGCGGACCAAGCCAGACCGGAGGGCGCACAGGGCGTCTGCCCGTGACCGGGGAGATCGTAGCTGATGCAGGTGAAATGGACATCCAGAAGGGGCCGCCAGGAAGCGAAGACCCGGCTTTCCATCCCCCAGCCATGGAGCAGCACCAGCGGACGTCCCTGACCACTGACCTGACGCGCCCAGTTCATAGGACCTCCCGGAGCGCGGTAGCCAGAAGCTCGATATCATCCCGACTGTGCGCCGCACTGAGGGTGATGCGCAGCCTGGCACTACCGGCAGGCACCGTCGGTGGCCGTACTGGCGGACAGTAAAGGCCGGCACGGCGCAATTGGGCGCTGACCGTCAGCGCCCGTCGCGCATCGCCCAGCAGGAGACCCTGAATAGGTGTCTCGCTGGCCAACCAGGGGGCATCGGGCACTTGCGCACGCAGATGCTGCCGGTGCTGCGTCAGGCGCTCGCGCCGGGCATCCCCATTCCGCAAAAGGTCGAGCGCGGCGAGGGCGGCGGCCGCCAGGGCGGAGGGCAGGGCGGTATGGTAGATGAAGCTACGGGCGCGATTACGTAGGAGATCCACCAAGTCCTGACTCCCCGCCACGAAGGCGCCGTAAACACCGAAGGCCTTACCCAGCGTGCCCATGATGGCGTCTACCCCATGGACGTCCATGTTCCAGTGCGCCACGGTGCCTTGCCCCTCCGTCCCCAGCACTCCAAAGGCATGGGCCTCGTCGAGAATGATCCCTGCGCCATACCGTTGTGCCAGGGTGGCGAGTTCAGGAAGCGGGGCGATGTCACCATCCATGCTGAACACCCCGTCCGTAATGATCCAGGGCTGCCCCCGGCCGCCGCGTTCCAACCATTGCGCCAGATGGGTCATGTCGCCATGCCGGTAGCGATGCAGGCGCGCGCCGGAGAGACGCACCCCGTCCACCAGAGAGGCGTGGTTGAGGCGGTCGGCGTAGACACGATCACCGCGTCCGACCAGCGTGGAGATGACCCCCAGATTGGCCAGATAGCCGCTACCAAAGAGCAGCACCGCCTCCACTCCCAGCCAGCGGGCCAGGGCGTCCGCCAGCGCGGCATGGGCGGGCCGCTCGCCACCGAGCAAGGGCGCGGCACCAGCCCCTACCCCACTCTGCCGAATCTCGGCGATGGCGGCATCACGTAAGGCCGGCTCTGCGCTCAGGCCCAGATAATCATTACTGGCGAAGGACAGGAGCGGTTCGCCCTGCGCCCCCACAAAAGTGGGCGGCCCGCGCTCCGGCGCAGGGTGCAGGACCTGCACCTCCCGCCAGAGGTCGTGCGCACGCAAGGCAGACAATTCAGCGCGCCATGATTCTTCCCGTTTGCTATGCATAGCTTCTTATAGGGAGGGGCCTGTGCCTTGTCAATGGAGTGCTGGAGCGGGAGAATCGTAGCCGGTGATAACACTCGCCCTGCCAGATGGCTAAACAACCCAAGGAACTTCTTGCAACGGATTCTTCCACACCTGTCCCGGCTATATGACGCAGCGGGGCGTTTTAACCACTGGCTCTTCCCGGAACGCTGTCGTGCCTGCGGTGCGCCTGGCGCTCCGCTCTGCGCCGACTGCTTCGGCGACTGGCCGCGTCTGCCCGCCGAGCGTTGCAGCTATTGCGCGCTACCTTTGCTGGACAATGGGGACTGCCCGGTCTGCTCGGTGGAAGCCCCCGCCTATGACCATGTCTATACCCCGTTTATCTATGCCGAACCCCTGAACACCGCCATCATCGCGTGGAAGTTTCAGCAGCGTCTGGACTGGACCAGACCTCTGGCCGACGCCTGGGCCAGTGCCTGGGGCGAATATCCGCCGTCCCGCCCGGAAGCGCTGCTGCCCGTGCCCCTGCATCGCCGGCGCCTGCGCGAACGCGGTTACAACCAGTCCATGCTGCTCGCCCGCCACTGGGGCAAACGCTGGAGAATCCCGGTCATCCCTGGTGCGTTATGGCGGCGCCGCAGTACCGGCCATCAGCTTGGACTGAGCGCGGCCACCCGGCGGGAGAACCTGGATGCAGCCTTTGCCCTGCGTGCCAGCGTACCGGACCATGTCGCCATCGTCGACGATGTACTGACGACCGGCACCACCGCCGCCCGGATTGCCAGCACCCTGCGGGATGCCGGTGTACAGCGCATCGACGTCTGGGTGCTCGCCCGTGCCCTCTGAGAGTCCATGGATGCTTGAGTCATTTTTGCACGTCATCCTGTATGAGCCGGAGATACCCCCAATACCGGCAATATCATCCGCCTCTGCGCCAACACCGGAGCCACCCTGCATCTCGTCGAGCCCTTGGGTTTCGCCTGGGACGACCGCCGCCTGCGCCGCGCCGGGCTGGATTACCACGAGTTCGCGCAAGTGCATCGCCATGCGGACTGGGCGAGCTGCCGGGCATTTTTAGGCGATGCGCGCGTCTTTGCATTCAGCACCAAGGGAACGCAGTTCTATCACGACGTTGCGTACCAGCCCGGCGACGCGCTGCTTTTCGGCCCGGAGACCCGCGGCTTGCCTGCCGACCTCCTGAACAGTCTGCCCGCCACGCAGGTACTGCGCCTGCCCATGCGCCCCGGCCAGCGCAGCCTGAATCTGTCCAACGCCTGTGCTGTCGCGGTCTTCGAGGCCTGGCGGCAGATGGACTATTGCGGCGGTCTACGTTCACCCCGGGGCACGGGATCAGATGGTATCCTGTGGTAAACTGATCGGTCCGAGACACCAAAAGCTCATAACAGGGGGAATCCATGGCGCGTACACGTATCGCTGCGCTCCGTCTCGACGGCGAGCATGCAGAGCAAAAACGGGAAGAGATTCGCAGGACCTTTCACGAGACTTTTTCGCTGTATGAACAGCTTTTCGATCACCTGGCAGAACCGGCGGCGTGGTATGAGAAGGCCATTCCCCTGCGTCATCCCCTGATCTTCTATTTCGGCCATAGCGCCACCTTCTATGTAAACAAACTCCAGGTAGCCGGTCTGATCGGACGGCGTCTCGATTCGCGTTTAGAGTCCGTTTTTGCGGTCGGCGTCGATGAAATGTCCTGGGACGACCTGGACGAAACCCATTATGACTGGCCCTCCGTCGATGACGTCCGTCAGTACCGGCAGCGGGTGCGGGAACTGGTGGACGGTCTGATCGGCGAGATGCCCCTGTCCCTGCCCATCACCTGGGATTCGCCGTGGTGGGTGATCCTCATGGGAATGGAGCATGAAAACATCCATCTGGAGACCAGTTCGGTGCTCATACGGCAATTGCCCCTGTCCCGCGTCCGCCCCGTAGAAGCCTTCCGTCCCTGGACCCCCGCAGGGGCCGCGCCGGATAATATCCTGCAGGCCGTAGCGGGCGGCGCCGTCCGTCTGGGCAAAGAACGCGCCGATCCCCGTTATGGCTGGGATAATGAATATGGCCTTCATCAGGCGGCACTACAGCCCTTTCATGCCTCCCGCTTTTTGGTGAGCAATCAGGAGTTTCTGGCTTTCGTGGAGCAGGATGGCTACAGCGACAGCCGCTGGTGGACCGCGGAGGGCGATCGCTGGCGCCGCTTCAGCCAGGCCCGGCACCCGACTTTCTGGGTCCCGGATCAGGACAGCTGGCGGCTGCGCCTGATCGCGGAGGAGCGCCCCATGCCGTGGAACTGGCCGGTGGAGGTGAACGCACTGGAAGCCGACGCCTTCTGCCGCTGGAAATCGGCCGGGACCCGTCAGAGCCTGCGCCTGCCCAGCGAGGATGAGTGGCGGCGTCTGCGTGAGCTCAGTGGACTGGCGGACTGTGATGCCTGGGATGACGCGGTGCCTGGCAATATCGGGCTCGCCGCCGGCTGCTCGCCCTGCCCCGTAGATCAATTCAAACAGGGAGATTTCTACGATGTGGTCGGCAACGTCTGGCAATGGACCGCGACGCCCATCTATCCCTTTCCCGGTTTCGAGGTGCATCCGGTTTATGATGACTTCACGGTGCCCACCTTCGACCAGCAGCACAATCTTTTCAAGGGCGGCTCATTCATCAGCCTCGGCAACGAAATGCAGCGAGAGGCTCGCTACGCCTTCCGCCGCCATTTCTTCCAGCACGCGGGATTCCGTTATGTGGCCTCGCCCAATGCACTGCCTGAGGTACCGGTCTATGAGAGTGACGCCCTGGTCTCTCAATACGCGGAATTTCACTATGGGCGCGAGTACTATGGGGTGGCCAATTTTGCGGTAGAGGTCGTGGGAATCGCGGTGGAGGCTATGGCCGGCAAGCCGTTACGTCGCGCTTTGGACATCGGTTGTGCCGTAGGCCGCGGTAGTTTTGAACTGGCAAGGCACTGCCCCGAAGTCACCGGCCTCGACTTCTCCGCACGCTTCATCAGCGTCGGCGTGCAACTGCGCGAGCGCGGGCACTTCTCCTACACGCTGACTGAAGAGGGTGAACTGCAAAGCTATCAAACGGCGGATCTCGCCACCCTGGGGCTAACCGGGGCTGCAAACCGGGTCCACTTCTTTCAGGCCGACGCCTGCAATCTGAAGCCCCTGTACAAGGATTATGATCTGGTGGTGGCGGCCAACCTCATCGACCGCTTGCACCACCCCCGCAAATTTCTGGAGGACATCGCCGACCGCATCCTTCCCGGCGGTTTGCTGGTCATCACGTCGCCCTACACCTGGTTGGAAGAATACACCGCGCGGTCGGAGTGGCTCGGCGGTTTCAAACGAGATGGAGAGAATCTGAGCACCTTCGACGCCCTGCGGGAAATTTTGTCCGGGCCATTCCGTCTACGCGATGGCAGTCCGCAGGATCTGCCCTTCGTCATCCGCGAAACGGCGCGCAAATATCAGCACAGCATCGCGCAGGTGACCATCTGGGAGCGCTTATGAGCGCGGAACGGGGCGGCGTCGACTTCGACCGGGTCATTCCACGACGCGGAACTGGATGCCTCAAATGGGATGGTGCCGCAGAACGCTTTGGCGCTGAAGTGCTGCCCATGTGGGTGGCGGACATGGATTTCGCCGCACCGGACACGGTCATCACCGCTTTGCAGGAACGCCTGAATCACCCCATTTTCGGTTATCCGGGCAATGAAGGGACCATGTTGCAGGCCGCCGCCGACTGGCTGGCCAGACGCCATGACTGGCGGCCGGAAAGCGACGCGATCGCCTGCATCAGCGGTGTCGTTCCCGCCCTTTACGCAGCCGTACGGGCCTTCACCCAGCCGGGCGAAGCGATCATCGTCATGCCGCCCATTTATCCGCCGTTCATGACTGCAGTGGAGGACAACGGGCGGAAATTGCTGCTGGCCCCGCTGATCGCGGATGACACCGGCCATTACCGCATGAACTGGGATGCCCTGGAAATCGCCGTCCAGCGGGCGAAACTGTTGATCCTCTGCTCGCCCCACAACCCGGTGGGGCGGGTCTGGACACCGGAAGAACTGCAACGACTGGGCACACTGTGCGCCGATGCCGACTGCGTGGTGGTCAGCGATGAAATCCATGCCGACCTCAGTCAGCATCCGCACAGCCCTTTCCCCAGCCGCTTCCCGCGCTCGATCCTCCTGACCTCTGCCGGCAAAAGCTTCAATCTGGCGGGACTGGGCGGCGGGGTCAGCGTCATCCCCGACGCTGGGCTGCGTCGTACCTTTCTGACCGAGGTCCGGCGCAGTCAGATTCAGCACACCAACCTCTTCGCGCTGACCGCCATGACCGGCGTCTGGCGGCACGGCGCGGAATGGCAGTCCGCGTTGCGCGGTTATCTGGCGGACAACGCCCGTTTCATCAGCGAATACCTGATGCGGGAGCTACCCGAGGTCGGCTATCGGCAACCGGAGTTCGGGTACCTCGCCTGGCTGGACGTGCATCATTACGGCAACGACGAGACGCTGGCGCGGCGTCTGCTGCAAGCAGGTCTCGGCCTCAATCCCGGGCCCAGTTTCGGGCCGGGTGGTGAGGGTTTCTTGCGACTGAACTTCGCCACCCCCCGAAGCATCCTGGAAGAAGGGCTGGGGCACTTGCGACAGGCCTTGCACCGCTAGTCCCGGAGAACTTTCCACAGGAAACCGCCCCGACGACGGTATCGGAACGGCTTGCCCTACCCTACAATACGTTCCACCGAGCGGAGGAGACCAGAGAGAAGTGACAGAGGTGCAGGGTAACCTGAAGCAAAAAGCAGTGGCCACGCTGGCAGCGGGCATTCTGCGCGGGGCGGGGCACCTGCCGCGGCGTTGGCGGGCAGCTCTGGGCGCAATGCTCGGTGATGTGGTGCGGCTCAGTATGAGCCGGGTGCGCAAGGTGGTGGATGCCAACCTCGCCATTGCTTTCCCCATGATGAGTCTGGCCCAGCGGCTTACTCTGCGGCGCGCGCACTTCCGGGCACTGGGCCAGGCGGCCCTGGAGCTGGGACCATTGTGGTACTGGCCCTTGCCCCGCGCCCTCGGCCTGATCCGCGAAGTGCGTGGGGACGATCTGGTGGACGCCGCTTTAGCCAAAGGACATGGGGTGATTCTCTTCACCGCGCACCTCGGGGCCTGGGAAGCCGCGGTGCTCTACATCGGGCAACGCTGGCCGGTAACCGTACTCTACATGGAAACCCGCAATCCGGCCGTCAACGCCCGCATTGTGGCTGGGCGCGGGCGCAGTGGCGCGCAATTGGTCCCCAAGGAGGGAGGTATCCGCCCCCTGCTCCACGCACTGCATCAGGGAGAGGCCATCGGTATACTTCCGGATCAGAACGTCGATCCGCGCGAAGGGGATTACGTCCCGTTCTTCGGCCGTCCTGCCTGCACCACACCTTTGCTGGGCCGGCTGGCGGCGCGGCGCGGAAGCCCGGTGTTCGGACTCTTCGCCTATCGGTTACCGGGTGGTGAGGGTTTTCGTGTCGAGATTGTCCCCATGCCGGAATCCTTTCCGAGCGGGGATGCCACAGCCGATGCCACGGCGATGAATGCGGCACTGGAGACCGCCATCCGTAAAGCCCCTGAACAGTACTGGTGGGTTCACCGCCGTTTCAAGGATCAGCCGGAAGGCTGGGACCATCCCTATTAAAAAGTTACGGAACGAGATGATCCAGCAGGGCAAAAGTACGCCTTAGCGCGCCACGCTGCTGCTGCAGAAACGCCAGGGCACGGTCGCCCATCTCTGTCGCTGGCCCCTGGGTAGTCAACCACGCACCCAACTGCGCTACCAGTGCCGCGGCATCCGCCACCTGAACCGCCGCGTTGGCCGCCAGCAAATCCTGGGTGATGCCCTTAAAATTATCCATATGCGGGCCGAAGGTAACCGGGCGTGCCAGTGCTGCAGCTTCCAGGGGATTATGCCCCCCCGCCGGCACAAAACTGCCACCGATGGTCACCACATCTGCCGCCGCGTAGAAGTCCATCACCTCACCCAGTGTATCTATCAGAAAAACCGCGCGCGCCCCCACGTCCTCGGCACGCGAGCGCAAGGCAAAGGACACTCCCTTTGCCTGCATCCGCGCCATCACCTCCGGTCGCCGCGAGGGATGGCGGGGAATCAGCACCAGCAGCAGATTCGGCCATTGGCGCTGCAAGTCTTCCAGCGCCGCCAGCGCCATCTGCTCCTCACCGGCATGCGTGGAAGCGAATACCCAGACCGGTCGCCCAGCGAAGCGCTGTCGCCACTGACGCCCCCGCTCCCGCGCGGCGACAGGTTCGGGCAGGTCATATTTGATATTACCGGTCACCACCACATGCTCTGCCCCCAGGCGGCGGAAAGCCGCCGCATCCTCCGAACTCTGGGCCGCAACAGCGCTCATACTGGCCAGTGCGGGGGCAAAGAGCGTCCGGAAACGAGCGTAACCCCGAAGCGATCGCTGCGAGAGCCGGGCATTGGCCAGCATCAGGGGCACGCCCTCACGGCTGGCCGCATGACAGAGATTGGGCCAGATCTCCGTTTCCATGATAATCCCCAGGCGTGGTCGCTGGCGGCGCAAAAAGCGCGTGACCGCCGCTGACAGGTCATAAGGCAGATAATACCGCAGCACTTCCGTACCCAAACGCTGACTAACTACTGCAGCTCCCGTCGGCGTTGTGCTGGTCATCAGAATGGGCAGCTCCGGATAACGTGCCTGCAAAGCCCGCACCAGGGGAATCGCCGCAATAGTCTCCCCCACACTCACCGCATGAATCCAGATAGGCCGATCCGACCGGCGCGGCCCCCAGCCGAAACGCTCCCACCAGCGCTCCCGGTAGGCAGGCCGTCGCCAGGCCCGCCAAAGGGTATAACCCAGGACGACAGGGGTGAGCAACCAGAGCAGAAAGGCGTAGAGGCGGCGGCTCATCATTCACGGTGCAAAATACGGTCGGTCAGCCAGTCCAGACGATACCAGGGCCGGAAGTTTTTCAGGATGTGCTCACGATCATACCCGTCCTGGATCCAGGCACGCAGGGTCAAGCCGGGCCGGCGGGCGGCAGCATCGTGGTAACTGATGAAAAACCAGTCGAGAATGCCGGTATTGGCGTGCCGAATATGACCGAAGGGCCACAAACGCAGTTGCCGCTGCGCCACGCGGAGGGGTATCCCCAGCACCAGATGCAGATACAGCACGCTGATGAAACCGGCCCGATCCGCGCCGGATTTGCAATGCAGCAAAAAAGGTTGGGGTAATTGATCCAGCACCGCTATGCCCGCCAGCAACTTGTCGCGTTCCGGCAGATCCCGGGAGCCGAAGCCGTGCAGGGTCAGGTGCATCATGCCCAGGGCATCACAAGCCTCCTGCTCCAGACGGTAATGGGGCTCGTGGGGGGCCGGAGCACGCAGGTTCAATACCGCGCAGAGACCATGCTTTTGCTGCCAGTGCCGTAACTGGACCGGCGACGGCTGGGCCGAGCGAAACACCCCTGGCGCAATCTCGTGAAAGTTTGCATAAAACAGTTCGCGGAAAATGCCGTGATCCGTCCAGAACTGATGGCGCCGATAGCGGCGGCGCTCATCCGGCAGGAGCACCAGGGGGTGTTTCATGATCGGTGCTCCAGCAAAGGGGATAAGGCCGTCCAGACCCGCTCCGGGCGCATGGCCTGCTGGCAGAGTATCAGGCCTTTTTTCGCCTCCGGCAACGGGCATCGGGATTTACCGCACGGCGCGCAAGGCTCGGAACTTTGCAGGCTGGCCTGACGGCTCTCTGCCACAGAAAACCGATCCCTGGCCGTCGGTCCGTACAAAGTAACCCCCGCCAGCCCCAGGGCACCGGCCAGATAAGAAAGGCCTGTATCCATACCGACATAGGCATCAGCCCGCACGATCAAGGCGGCAAGCTCCGGCAACGTGGCGGGGGGTAGGGCGACCACATTATCCGCCTGTTCCGCGATGCGCCGGGCGCGCGCCGCCTCGCGCGCATTGCCTGCGGGCAGCAACAAACGCAACCCCACCTGTCGCAACAGGGCGGCCAATGCCCACCAGTGGTCTTCCTGCCATTCCTTGTTCTCCCGCGAGGTCCCGTGAAAACCCAGCACAAAGGGCTGCCGCGCCAGTTCGCTCCAAGGCTGCGCCAGCGTGTCTTTACGCAGGCGCGCGATGGCCACCTGCAAACCATAATCCGGCGGTGTTTCCGGTAAGGGGTAGTTCAAAGCCTGTGCGAACAGCTGGCGATTCCGACTGATGGCGGACTGCCCCCAGGCCACGCAAAACCGGCGATGATATAGCCGGGTGGCACCCGGTTCGCGGGCGCTGGCGGCATCCAGACCCCACAGGGGCGCACCGCCCAGACGGCCCAGCAAGGCGCTTTTGTAGAGGCCCTGGGCGTCGAGAATATGGTCGTAATGCTCGTCCCGTAGACCCTGGCGTAAATCTCGCAGCGCAGCCGCCAAGCCTCGCCACCGTTCTTTATGAACACGCAGAGAGAAGGGGATCACCCGCGTGACCCCGGGATGCAACTGGGCGAGGGGCGCGAATGCGGGCTCAACCAACCAGTGTAAGCATAGATCCGGGCGGGCCTGTCGCATATCCGTCACCGCCGGCAGGGTATGCAGCACGTCGCCCATGGAACTCAGGCGCAGCAGCAGAATCTTCATCGCTGACTATGGTCTCTGAGTTCCAGCGCCATGGCATATTTCATGAACGCGCCCAGCGCCGTGGTCCAGGCAATAGCGGCGCCCTCCACACCATCCAGAAATCCCAAGCGCCAGAAATAGCCGCGCCAAAAAGCCGCCAGCGCGTGGGTCATGGGCATGTAAGCATGGAGCACCTTGCCGCGCTGGTGGACCTGCTGCGCGTTGAGGGTAGCATAGAGGCGCAGTTTATCCAGCATATCCGCATAGCTCGGGAAAGAATGATGGTCCAGGATATATCCCTGCATACGCCGCGTCTCCCCCTGACCATACCAGCTTTCATGCACCATATCCTCGGGACGATAATGCCCATAGCGTCGGTTAAAAAGCCTCACCACATAATCCCGGCTCCAGTCTCCGTGGCGTATGGCCTTGCCGTGAAGGTAATTATAACGCCTTAGCGCATAAGCAACATGAGGGTCGCCACTCCGCACCACATCCACAATGGCAGAACGCGCCTGATCGCGCAAAATTTCATCCGCATCCAGCATCAGTATCCAGTCATTTTCCGCCGACTCCACGGCAAACTGCCGTTGCGCACCAAAGCCGGGCCAAGGCCTTTGAATGATCTTTACACCCATTTCCGTTGCGATGGCCAGCGTATCATCCGTAGAACCACTGTCTACCAGAACAATTTCCGCACCTAACGGCACTACGCTGCCCAGCGATGCCCGCAGCAAACGCCCGGCATCTCTGGTAATATAAATAACGGATAGAGCACTAGCAGCCACGGCCACCTGATCTCCATAAGAAGTACTCATTCATTTACTGCACTTCCCCGGCAAGCCCCAATGTGTTGGCCGGAACAGGAGATGCCACATCAGTATTCCTCCATAGGTCAAACAACGTTTCCGCTGACGAGGAAGAAGCCCGAGAGTAAGCACCATTGCTATTCCGTTGGCAAGAAAATTAATTGCTGCCTTTACTGGCATCCAAAAAGATAAAACTACCCAGGGAATGCGTCCCTCCACCTTACGTGCATAGAGCAACCGTGAGCGCTGAAATTCAATGCGCGACCCTACTTGAAATTTCCTAGCGGTGCCACCGAGCGCATGCTCCACCCTGGCATCTGGACAAAACACCACGTCAAATCCAAGGCGATGAGCACGTGCGCACCATTCCGTTTCTTCCAGATAAAAGAAGAAATCTTCGTCCAGCATGCCCAATTGAGGCAAGAAAGAACGGCGTACCGTCATTGCTGCACCGATCAGGCTGGGAACATTTACCGATTGACGCTCCCCTGATAGACGCCCACCGAAGTATTTTGGTGCCATTCTTTTGAGCAGCGCCCTTGGCAATATTTCGTGCCAGAATCGCGGCAATGCCGCCACTACATTTTGGGTACGACCAACCGGGTCAATCAGGCGGGCACCCACAAGGGCCGCTCGAGGCCAGGCCAGAAAACAGCATGTCACAGCCTCCAGCGTACCCGATAATAATTGCGCGTCATTATTCAGAACCATGACAAAATCACGATCAGCGACTGCCAACCCCTGGTTGACCGCACGGGCGAAGCCGGCATTACAACTGTTCGCCAATATTTTGGCGTCGGGAAACCGTTGCGAAATCACCTCCACCGACCCGTCATCGCTACCATTATCGATGACGATACAATGCTGCGCCAACACGCCCTCCGCAAGACAGGAAGACATTGCGTCAAGTGTTTTTGATACGCCATTGTAGTTAACAATAATAACGCAAAATTTCATAGTCACGATAATGCGACCCCCCTATATTGCATGGGTAGTCCTATACACGAAGCCAATCTCAATGCGTCTTCACAACCCCAATTTATAGCCTTATATAGCATCACCCGCCGGAACACTGCTGGAACCGGCAATACGCGCCATCCCAGTGGGAATCCGCGAAAAATCAATACAGTTAACGATATCATCATCGCGCCCGAAACCGACGCAAATGATTTATCAGGCAAAAAGCAGCCAGTCATGAAAATGCGACAGCCATGACTACAAATTTATGTCTCCGCTTGTTGTCACCACAGTTCACCCTTCGTACCCCCTACGCGAAGCGATTGTCAGTTGTAGTCGCGCCACGTAAGCCATCCTGGGCAAGGGGGATTGGTAAGGCAGCCAGTAGCGCCAGCGAGAATACATTAGCATACCCCCAAATCAATGTGTCAGAAAAACTACCAGCTATAAATACCGCCATATAAACTAAAACAAACCAGCCTTCGGGAACCGCCTTCAATCGCCATGCTGGTGCCGTTACGGCCCATAAGAACCACACCAGCAGCAATAGACCGGGAATGCCCAGCATGGCCAGTTCAAGGAGATAACTGTTTTGAGGCTGGCTCATGATCAACGGAGATGGCAGATCAGGTAGAATATGATTTTTCTGTAATTGTGCCATCTCGTTTGCGTAATTGCCTGTACCAACCCCTAGGATAGGATGCTGGAAGCCCATGTGCAGTGCACCCTGGGCCATCAAAACACGTAGTCCCCAACTGGTATCGTAATCACCCTTGCTGACGACTTGTAAATTTTGCAATCCTTCTTGCACTCGATGCTGAACAATGGGAGACATTCCCATCCCAATTATTGTCAGCGCAATACCCCCCAACGCCCAATAACGCCACCGCCCCCTGAATAATACCCATACCGCAAGCGGCATGAGGATAACGAAAAGCAGCTGACCAGTACGTCCGGCCCCCATGCCCAATTGCAGCAGAAAGGCTACCGCGAGCATTGCGTTTACCCATCTCGGCAACAAGACCCTATCCCGCATATCGTAGGCTATCCATAGCAATGCCATGGTCAGCGTCATGCTGAGAAAAATATGATTGGCATAACCGACAGGACCAAGCCTCGGAATCAACGGATTCCATTTCCATATTCCAAGCCACTGACATAAGCCGACTATCCAGTTCAATATCAATCCCGCCAGAAATAAACCCGGAATCATCCGGAACCTGCTTCTGTTCCAAGGCAGTGTTGTCCCGGCATACGCAAAAAAGAAATATCCGAGTCGACTTATGGCTATCCAGGTATCGTGAGGGCTCGCTCTGCTCCAAATAGTACCTAGCAACGTCCATAATATTAACAAGGTCAGTGGTACGAACCATGGGCGCGTCGGGATCTCCCGTGAGTCTTTCCAGTACCCGCTCATGATATATAATAGTATAAAGATACCGCCACTAATGCCCGCTGCCGCAGTACTTAACGGAAAGAAAAAAATCGGCAGACAAAAACACAGGAACATGGTCTTTTGTAAAAGTGCTTTCATAGGCGTAGCGTCAGCGCGGTTTATATTCAATCATAGGCCACACCATGCTACGTGGTCGCTCGCGAAGGGAAAAACATCGTCCCATTTTCTTATTCATATCTTTACGTTTTTGTGGTTCATTCATGGCTTTTGTCCTTCTGACCGCAAACCGTGCCGCGACATAGCAGCCACACGCCCTGATACCGTGACACAACGGTATAGCCGGGCGGCACCGCCCCAGGGTAGCTGATGACGAATCCGTTGGCCAAATTTGATGGCGGCGTTACCAGTGGAGGATGCGGCCTTATCGCCAGGTCTATGTCGGCTGTCACGCCGATACCTACCCATGCAGCGTTCGTAACATAGAGGGATGCCCCACGGGTTTGCATGAGCACGTCCCGCGCTATGGCGCTGATATGCGGGCGAAACCGATCGGTATACGCGGGAAAGGCCCATAGCGCGAAAAAATATTTGAGAAGGATGGCTGCCATCATCCACTTTACGGCCAAACGCCGTGTCTTTTCGGAATCAACGACCCACCCCGCCAATACCAGTGCCACTATTCCATAGAGCGGCATCAGGTAACGGATCCCACTTTGCGGCGATAGCCAATAGGGCAGGTAATTTACTCCCGCTATCCATAGAGCCGTCCGTACCTGCGGATCGTTCATACGGGAAATCGGATAACGGCGCAACATGGCATATAACACGACGCCTCCGACCGGAAGCAACTGCCCGAAAGTCTGCGCAGGAAAGACAAAAAACTGATGCAGGTAATCCAGCAATCCCTGCCCCTGCAATTTGCCGATGATGTCGTCGAACATTCCATGGGCCATGGTGCCACCGGCTGGGGCCATGGCATACCAGAGGACGGGGACCACCAACGCCAGAAGATGTATGGCCCAGGAAGGCCACGAAAACAAAAAACGCCAGCCGCGGGTTTGGTAGGTCACCACCAATACCGCCACACCGTAAAATACATAGACGGTCAGAGCCTTGGTAAGAAACGCACAAGACAACGCCAGCACGGCAATAGCGAAGAAGCCAACACGCCGCTCCATCACCGCAAGCCATCCAAAAAGCATGGCCGCCAAACAGAAAAAGGCGAACAGCGGGTCACTATACGCCAGCCAGCCATCGTAAAAGAGCACGTCCCCCAACGTGATATACACCAAGGCAGCGAAAGCAGCCAGCCTCCTCTCCTTCCAGATTCTTCCTGCGAACCATCCCACCAGCAGTCCGGAACCCACCGTCGCCAAAGCCGCGATCAATCGTGCTGCAACCAGCATGTGAGACCAGCCAATCCACATGGACACCATGGTGATGAGCCAATTATCCAAGGGCGGGCGCCAATAGTCCTGTCCGTACATGACCGGGGTGAGCAGATGGCCGTGATACCACATTTCATAGGACATGAGCGGATAAACCGCTTCTTCACCGGTATACTGGACGTTATGGAGGGTAAAGACGAAGCTAGCCGCGGCGAGTGCGAAAAGCAGCCAGTAGTTTCTGGTGTTCGTTGTGGTCATTCGATCCGGTACCCCAGGGTGGAAAGCATGTGCAACACCTGCTGAGTCGCTGGAGCCCCCTCTCGGCGGGACCTGGCATCAGCGCGGCATTCAATCGGTCGGAGCGGCCAAGGGCTGGTCTACGCCGGTATAGATCTGTCCAGCCAGATGCCCTTTGACAGACAACAGCAGCAATATCGTTACTTGCATGCACTTTCTTCCCGGCTCAGCGAACAGAATACGCCCATCATAAAGTGCGGACGCTTCGGTGTCATCGCGCCAGGGTGGCCAGAAAATTGCGGGCGATGATGCCGGCGTCAAAATGCCGGGCATATTCCGGCCCGGCGGCACCGAACTCCGCGCATAAATGCCGATCCGCCGCCAAGCGGAGGATAGCGTCCCGCCAACATGCCATGTTTCCGGCAGGCAATAACAAACCGCTCCGATCCGCCGCAAAGCTCTCGGGAATACCCCCCATGGCCGCACCCAGCACCGGTGTCGCGCAGGCCTGCGCCTCCAGACAGACGCGGCCAAAGGTATCCGGCTCGATGGAAGGCAAGGCAAGGACATCCATGACGCTGTACCAGGGCGTTGCCGGATCTTGCCAGCCCAGCAGATGATGCCAGGGCTTATCCTCCAGATACGCGCGCAACTCCGCTTCATGGGTGCCTCCCCCCAACCACAGCTCATGCACCCGTGCATCGGTGGCATGCGCGGCGTCAATGGCATCGGCAAGCATGAACACACCCTTGCCACGGTGCCAGGCGCCGACAAAGCCCACGAGAAAATCCTCATCCGTCAATCCCAAGGCGGCGCGCTGCCGCGTTCGCGCCGTGCAATCACGCTGGAAATCTGCCAGACGCAGGGGATTCGCCAATACTTCGACACGTTCTGCGGGCACGCCCTGCAGGATCAGCCGCTCTCGCAGATAGGCGGAGATCGCGAACAAGCGCAGAGGCCAACGCGAGAGCAGCCAGCGGGTACTGGGCTTGAGGCGTAGATCCATGTGCCGGAACAATGCCAGAGGCCGCCCCTCGCTGCGGCTGATCAGCGCCAGCGGCCAGTATTCCTTGCTGAAGCTGCCGATAACCCAGTCCGGCTGCACCATACGGATAGCCCGACGCAAGGCACGGATGCCGCCGGGATCGGCGCTATTGCGGAAGACTCCGAAATGCCTGGTCACCGGCGCGGTCTCCAGCGCCTGCGCGATCCGTCCTTGCGGATGCACCAGACAATGCACCTCCGCCCCCCGTTCGGCCAGGGCGCGACTCAGGGTGACCATATGCGTCTCCGTACCACCACCGCCGGGATTGGTGCCCACCCAGAGCAGACGCGGGGCGGCGGTCAATGGCGGTCCTCATGCCTGGTCAGCAATTGCAGGGGAAACACATGCGGCGCGTGGTGTCCGCCGACCATCACCCGCGGCAAGCCGAAGAGGTCTTCACCGGGCTGGGCGCGACCCCGCCGTACGGTCACCGCAGCGGCAAAGCCGGCGCGCCGGGCCGCCTCCCGCTCGCGCGGCCCCGCCGCACCGTAGGGATAACAGAACTGGGTCACCGGCACCGCCAAAAGCCCTTCCAACTCGCGCCTGGATCCTGCCACCTCGTCGTCCAACTCGGACTCACTCAATTCCGGCAAATGGGGATGATGGCGGCTGTGCGCCCCGACCTCCATCCCGGCATCCCGCCATCGGCATAATTCATTCATGTCCATCAATGGCTTATGTGTGCCGAGCTGCTGCGCATCCCAGTGATTGTCGGTACCGATGGCGGCACTCACCACGTAGCAGGTTGCCGTAAAACCATGGCGCTGCAACACCGGCATGGCATATTCGAGATTATCTCGATAGCCATCATCCAGAGTAATCACCGCCACCTTGCCCTCGCGCTCACCACGCAGATAGGGCAGCGCCGCAGACATGGACAAACCACGGTAACCCAACCAGTGCAGCAGCGCCATCTGCCGCGCGAAGCGCCGGGGCGAAACATAGAGGCCGCGCAACCTGACCCCTTGCGGGGCCACCGCTATGTTGTGGTACATCAGAATGGGAACCGGCTTCACGCGGGCGGATCGAGATGTACGGTATGGCGAACCACATAAGTCTTTTTATCCTGAGACTCATGATAGACGCGCACCAGCATCTCGCCGAGGATGCCGGTATTGAGGAATTGCAGCCCGGCGAGGAAAAACAGCACTCCCGCAATCAACATAGGGCGCCCGGAGATTTCCGCACCAAAACCGAATTTATCGATGAAAAGATACAGCAGCATGGCCGAACCGCTGCTCAGGAGGATCAATCCGATCACCCCGAAAAAATGCATGGGCCGCTGGCTGTAGCCCAGAAAAAATTTGACGAAGAGCAGATCCACCAGCACCCGGAAGGTACGGGTGATGCCATATTTGCTGTGCCCCGCCCGGCGCGGGTGGTGCCGTACCGGTACCTCGACGATGCGATCCGTATAAGTCAGGGTGGAAAGCCAGGCCGGGATAAAGCGATGCATTTCGCCATACAGGCGCACCCCCTTGATCACCGAGGCCCGATAGGCTTTGAGGGTACAGCCATAATCGTGCAGATAAACCCCCGTGAGGCGGCGGATCAGGTGATTGGCAATCCGCGACGGCATTCTGCGCAACAACAGGCCATCCTGCCGATTTTTCCGCCAGCCGGCCACCACGTCCAGATTCTCGTCCAGCAGACGCCGCGCCAGAGGCAGGATATCTTCGGGATCATTTTGCAGATCCCCATCCAGGGTCACGATCACCTCGCCCAGGGCGGCGTCGATCCCCGCCTGCATCGCCGCCGTCTGCCCAAAATTCCGCTGCAGGTGGATGACCTTGAAACGTGGGCCGCGCGCCTCCGCCTCCCGGTCCAGCGCGGCGGCACTCCCGTCCCGACTGCCATCATCGACGATGATCACTTCGGCGTCGGTGTCTCCCAGGGCGTTGCTGAGGGCCGTACAAAGCGGCGAGACATTGTCGATCTCGTTGTAGAGCGGGATCACGACGGAAACCAGGGCCATTTATCGGTCCCAGTGCCGGAGCAAAGCGCGGGTGGCGGCCGCAGGGTCCTGCGCTTCGAGAATGCCGGAGAGTACCGCCACACCCCGTGCACCTGCCGCCAGCGCCTCCGGCACCCGTGCTGCCGTCATTCCGCCGAGCGCAATGAGGGGTAGAGAGGACTCAGCAGCCATCGCCGCGAAAGCCCCGGGTCCCAACGCCTCCGTATCCGGATGGCTGGAAGTGGGGAAAATCGGCGAGAGAAAGGCATAACGCGCGCCCAGACGCGCCGCCCGTTGCAAGCCCGCAGCGTCATGACAGGACACCCCGAATGTCTCATCGGGTTTTACGCCCACGTCCGACTGCGCCTGGGTCAGGTGACGGCCGGTCCTTGGCCAGCCGGGCAGGGGGTCGGGATGATTGAGGTAGACCTGCACACCCCCCGCCAACGCCCCGACGCATAGTGCCGCCAGCACGTCAGCGCTGGGGCCATCAGGCACCGCTTTGCAGCGCAACACCAGCCAGCGCAATCCGGCATCAAGGGCCGCTTCCAGTGCGCGCCGGAAATCGGGCAGAGGCAACCTTCCCGGATCCGCAATCAGACAGAGGGGCGGCTGGGGCAGAGCCTCCGCCAACACGTCCGCAATCAGACGGAGGCTCGCGGGGAGGCACTCCAGCGCTGGGATCTCCCAGGGAAATAGCCAGCGTACTTCCTGTCCCTCGCGACCATGGGCCGTGCCCGTCCAGTGCCGCACCCGGTAGAAATGCACCCGCACCGTCCGTTCCGGATAGGTATATTCGAGCACCCGGAAGGGTTCCGGCGCGGTTACCGTAATCCCCAGTTCTTCCCAGAGCTCCCGGACCAGCGCCTGTTCCGGCGTTTCGCCCGGATCGACTTTACCGCCGGGAAACTCCCAGAAGCCCGGCCAGGGCTTGCCCTCCGGGCGCAGTGCAACCAGCAGGCGCCCGGAGGCGTCTTCAATGATTCCGGTTGCGACGGGAACGGTAGGCATCAGCTACGGTAATCGGCGTTGATACGTACATAGTCATAGGACAAGTCGCAGGTCCAGATTTGCGCTTCGGCGGCACCCCTGCCCAGATCCACCCGCACCGGGATCTCCTCCTGCACCATTACCGCCTGACCAGCCGCCTCGCTGTAACCGGGGTCGCGGGCACCATCCCGCACGATGCGCGTAGCGCCCAGCCAGACCTGCACACCCGCCACATCCAGGTCCTCGATGCCGGCTGAACCAATGGCCGCCAGCAAGCGCCCCCAGTTCGGGTCAGAAGCAAAGAACGCGGTCTTGATCAAGGGGCTATGGGCCATGCGGTAAGCCACCCGCAAGCACTCCGCCTCATCATATCCGCCCGAAATACGGATCGGAATGAACTTGGTCGCCCCCTCACCGTCGCGCACAACCGCCTGTGCCAGCCATTGTGCGACGAGGGTGATGGCGTCTCTCAGTTTCCCGTAGCGGGGGTCCGTCGCCTTCGTAACGGGCGGTAGCGCCGCCCGTCCCGTCGCCATCAGGACGCAGGCATCGTTGGTGGAGGTATCGCCGTCCACTGTGATGCGGTTGAAGGACTGCGCCATGGCCTCTTGCAGGCACTGCTGCAAGGCCGCCCCATGCAGCGGGGCATCGGTGGCGATGTAGGCCAGCATCGTCGCCATATCGGGGCGAATCATCCCCGACCCTTTGGCCATGCCGGTCACCGTGATCGTAACGCCGTCCATCTCGATCTGCCGGGAACAGCACTTGGCGACGGTGTCGGTGGTCATGATCGCCGCCGCAGCAGCCTCCCATTGGTCCTCGGCGAGTCCGACAACACAGGCCGGCAAGACTGCGGCGATTTTTTCCGCCAGCGCCACAGGCTCACCGATCACCCCGGTGGAGAAGGGCAGCACCGCTCCGGGCGCACAGCCCAACTGTTCGGCCACTTCCCGGCAACTCGCCTCCGCCGCCCGCAAACCAGCCACACCCGTACCGGCATTGGCATTGCCCGTATTGATCACCAGCGCCCGCACGCCGGGCCCTTCCGCCAGATGATGCCGTGCCACCAGTACGGGCGCGGCACAAAAGCGGTTGCGGGTAAAAACGGCCGCCACCTGGGACCCCTCGGCGAGATGAATCAGGGTCAGATCACGACGACCCACATAACGAATACCCGCCTCCGCCACGCTCAGGCGAACCCCGGCTACGGGCAGGATATTCCGGGGAGGATCAAGACCGACGGCCATACGCTATCCTTATTGCAGGCGCCCGTGACAATGCTTGTACTTTTTGCCGGAACCACAAGGGCATGGCTGATTCCGTCCCACCTTGTCGTCACTGATTGCGGGGCTGTGACCGGCCTCCTGTTCACCAATGACGCCCAACCCCGCCAGTGCGAGGCCGGCATCCTCGGCAAGCGGTGCCGCCGCCGCAAAATCCGGATGGGAAAACTGCAAATGCTGAGGCTGGGCAGCACGGGCTATGGCATCCCAATCCAGCGGCTCTGCCGGAGCCGGACTCACATGCAGGCGCGAGAGGGCGCTGACCACTTCTTCGCGCAACTGGTCCAGCATGGCGTTGAACATGATCAGAGACTCCCGCTTGTACTCCTGTTTGGGATTCTTCTGAGCATATCCACGCAGGTGAATGCCTTCACGGAGATGATCCATGCTCGCCAGATGGTCCTTCCACTGGCTGTCCAGGACCTGCAGCAGGATGGACTTTTCGAAGTGGCGGGTCATCTCGCTGCCCATGAGAGACTCTTTGGCCGCGTAAGCGGACAACGCCATCTCCATGATCCGCTCCCGTAGCACCGCGTGAGTGAGGCCTTTATCCTCCTCCAGCCATTGCCCGACCGGGACCTGCAGGCCAAAAATCCGCTCCAGTGCCGCTTCCAGGCCTGGCAGATCCCAGCGCTCCTCCATAACACCTTCCGGCGCCGTCGCGGCCAGCACCGCGTCCAGAACATCCTCGCGCAACGCCCTGATCTCCGCACCAACGTCATCGGCATCCATGAAGGAGTTGCGCTGCTGATAGATGATCCGGCGCTGTTCATTGGCCACGTCGTCGTATTCCAGCAATTGTTTGCGGATATCGAAGTTGCGGCTTTCCACCTTGCGCTGGGCATTCTCGATGGACTTGGTCACCCACGGATGCTCGATCGCCTCCCCCTCCTTCATGCCCAGCTTCTGCATCAGGCCACTCAGACGGTCGCTGCCGAAAATGCGCATCAGGGGGTCATCCAGGGAAAGGTAGAAACGGGTGGTGCCGGGGTCGCCCTGGCGGCCGGACCGCCCGCGCAACTGGTTGTCTATCCGCCGCGATTCATGACGTTCGGTACCGATGATATGCAATCCGCCCGCCGCTATCGCCGCGTCATGCAACCCCTGCCAACCGCTCTTGAGAGACTCGATCCGCCGGGTTCTTTCCTCCTCTTCCAGTTCCGGATTGGCCAGCACCATATCTACCTGATGGCCGACATTGCCGCCCAGCACGATGTCGGTACCCCGTCCCGCCATGTTGGTGGCGATGGTCACCGCCCCCGGTGTGCCCGCCTGGGCAATGATCTCCGCCTCGCGCTGATGTTGTTTGGCGTTCAGCACTTCATGGGAGATCCGCGCCTGCTTGAGCAGATGAGACAGAAACTCGTTGTGTTCGATAGAGGTGGTACCCACCAGCACCGGCTGCCCGCGCTGTTGACAGTCGCGGATATCTTCCACTATCGCTTTCCATTTCTCCTGACTGGTCCGGTAGATAAGATCGGCGAAATCCGTCCGACACACCGGCCTGTGAGTCGGTATGATCACCACTTCCAGGCCGTAAATCTGATTCAGTTCAAATGCTTCCGTGTCAGCGGTCCCGGTCATGCCCGACAGCTTTTCGTACATGCGGAAATAATTCTGAAAGGTGATGGAGGCCAGGGTCTGGTTCTCATTCTGGACCGCCACCCCTTCCTTGGCCTCCACCGCCTGATGCAGGCCGTCAGACCAGCGCCGCCCGGACATCATGCGTCCGGTGAATTCGTCGACGATACAGACCTCTCCGTCGCGAACGATATAATCCGTCTCCCGCCGGTAGATCACATGGGCCCGCAACGCCTGGTTGAGGTGATGGACCAGGGTGACGTTGGCCAGATCGTAGAGGTCGCCGTCCACCAGCAGACCGCTCTCCGCCATCAGGCGTTCCGCCTTTTCGATCCCCTCCTCCGTAAGCAGGACCTGCCGGGCCTTTTCATCGACCGTATAGTCCTCATCGACGACAAAACTCCCGACGAGTTTGTCCACCCGGTAGTACAGATCGGTATTTTCTTCCGTGGGGCCACTGATGATGAGCGGAGTGCGCGCCTCGTCGATCAGGATGGAATCCACTTCGTCGATGATGGCGTAGTGCAGGCCGCGCTGTACCCGATCGGCCGGAGAAAACGCCATGTTATCCCGCAGATAATCGAAACCGAACTCGTTATTGGTGCCGTAGGTGATGTCGGCCGCATAGGCGGCGCGGCGCTCCTCACTGGACATATCCGAGATGATGGTACCCACGCTCAGGCCCAGAAACTGGTGAATCTTGCCGACCCACTGAGCATCGCGGCTGGCCAGATAGTCATTGACGGTCACCACATGCACACCCTTACCCTGCAGGGCGTTGAGGTAGGCCGGCAAGGTCGCAACGAGGGTCTTGCCCTCACCAGTGCGCATCTCCGCGATTTTGCCCTCATGGAGCATGTAGCCACCGATGATCTGCACATCGTACTGGCGCATGCCCATTACCCGCCGGCTCACCTCACGCACCACGGCGAATGCCTCCGGCAACAGGGCATCGAGGGATTCACCACGGACCAACCGTTCCCGGAAAAACGCGGTCTGTGCAGCAAGGGTCGCATCATCCATGGCTTTGAGGCGGTCTTCCAGGGCGTTGACCTGCGCCACAATGGTACGGGCCTTCTTGATCAGTCGGTCATTGCGGCTGCCGACGACATGGCGGATGATAGTTCCAAACATGATGAGTATACGAACCTAGTAAAAAATATCGAGCAGGGTAGCATGAAAGCCTATGGGTGATAAACGGTGGCGCGCCTGGCGCACCATGACGCAAGATTCTTCAGGACCCATCGCGGAGGTCTGCCGCCACGGCACACTGTTGCGCGAGCGCCAGTTCGACTGGAACGGATTACTCGCGCTGGAAGCACAGGGCCAGACCTGGCTGGTGGACTGGTCCGGGGGGGTGCTGAGCGTACTTTGTCAGAGCCCGGTATGGATTTCCTGGCTGCGAAGAAATGAAAAAATCATACTGAAACGATGGAATAGCCGTTTCCCGGAAACGTCGGCGAGGCAGATCGTCGCCACAGTCCGGCCCTGGTCATACCGGCTGCCGCAGTCGGCAGGAGTTCAGCCGACGCCTCAGATTTCGGCAGAGGCACCCGCGGCACTGCGGGCCGTGGCCGGGCAGGTGCCCCAGGCCGTCGCCGCCGCACTGCAGCGCCTGGCCAACACCATGGACCGTCTTCAGGCGGAGGCCGTCACCAAGGTGTCGGCAAAGGAAAACGGCGCACGCCGCTCGGCGTAATCCACGAACTCCCAGGCGTCCTGACGGAGAAGCAGCGCCCGCAGCAGACTGTTGTTGAGGGCGTGTCCGGCCTTGTGTCCGGAAAAATGGCCGACCAGCGGGTGCCCGAGCAGGTATAGATCACCTATGGAATCCAGCACCTTATGGCGCACGAACTCATTGGTGTAGCGCAGCCCCTCTTCGTTGAGCACACGGTAGTCGTCGACCACGATAGCGTTGTCCAGATTGCCGCCGAGGGCCAGGCCCATCCGCCGCAACGCCTCGACTTCGCGCATGAAGCCGAAGGTTCGCGCACGGGCCACCTCCTTGAGGTAAGAAGTGCGAGCGAAGTCCACCGTCACCTCCTGACCGCCGTTTTTCATCACCGGATGGTCGAAATCGATGGCAAAACTCACCTTGAAGCCTTCGAATGGCTCCAGTTGTACCCAGCGGTCACCATCTTCCGCCTTGAGCGGTTTGGTGATGCGGATGAATCGCTTCGAGGCATTCTGCTCTTCAATCCCCGCACACTGGATGAGGAATACGAAGGGCGCAGCGCTACCGTCCATGATGGGCACTTCGGGTCCGTCGAGATCCACATAGGCATTGTCGATGCCAAGACCCGCCAAGGCCGACATCAGGTGTTCAACGGTACCAACCCGGATATGGCCATCGCCGATATTGGTGGAAAGGCGGGTATCCACCACATGGAGCGGATCCGCTTTGATCCAGGCGCCGCCCTCGATATCGCTGCGGTGGAATACGATCCCGGTATTTACAGGTGCCGGGCGCAGGCCGATGTAGACCTTCTTGCCGCTATGCAAACCGATCCCTGTGCCCCAGATCATGTTCTTAAGTGTACGCTGACGCATCATAGCCTTCTTCCGCGACCTGAGGGATCGCCCTCCCACTGAATAAGTATCTCTACTTTACAACTTTTGTTGTCTCTATACAACTAACCGACTGGTCAGGCAGTTTACAGGGGCTGGTCAGTCTTGACAATATTCCATTGACATTTGTTAACACATGCCATAGAAGCTTTTTCCCGCCGGCCGCCACGCTAATCACCCAAAGGCACGTCCGGTTATGTATAATTGCTGGATGCGCGATCGCTCAACGGCCGTCGCATAGTAACCAGGCTTCTCGGAAACAAGGACACAGATCATGGCCACCCCCAGCAGCAAAAAAACCCTCATGACGCTCTACTCCAGCAACGATTGTGTCTTCGCGCACCGTGTGCGTTTCGTGCTGGAAGAGAAAGCTATGGAATATCAAACCATCGACGTCGATCTCGGCAACCGGCCCGAAGACCTTGCGGAACTCAATCCCTACAACCAGGTGCCGACCTTGGTGGATCGCGATCTTGCCATTCACGAATCGGTCCTGATCATGGAGTACCTAGACGAGCGGTTCCCCCATCCGCCACTGATTCCGGTAGACCCCATATCCCGCGCCAAGGTGCGCCTGGGTCTCCTGCGCTTCGACCGTGACTGGTTTGCGCCGCTCTTTCAGCCCGGCTACGGTGCCGAGCAGGTCAAAACCGCCAAGGAGCAGATTCGCAGCACCCTCGCCGGGCTGAACAGCATCTTCAGCCAGCAGCGTTACCTCTTTGGTGATGACCTTTCGGTGCTTGACTGTGCTATCGCCCCCCTCCTGTGGCGCATGCCGGTACTGGACATCTCTCTGCCTGCCGCAGCCCGCGCCACTCAGAATTATATGGATCGCATCTTCAGCATGGAAAGCTTCAAACGCAGCCTGACGCCTGCCGAGAAGGCCATGCGCTGACATGAACATCGATCTCGGCCATTTCCAGAGTCTGCCCGAGGGACTCTTTGCACGCTGTGCCCGCGCTCCCGGCGGGACCATCGCCCTGCAACGACTGGGCGATGCTTTTCGGCCGATGACCGCAGCAGCCTTCGTCGGACATGTACGGGCACGGGCACGGGGACTTCTGCACCTGGGGGTGCGCCGGGGCGAGCGGGTCATTCTGATGGCCCCCAACTCCGTGGACTGGGCCATCATGGATTTTGCCATTCTCAGCGTTGGCGCCATTACCGTCCCTCTCTACCCGACATTCAGCCCGCGCGAGATTCACTTTGTGCTGGGTGACAGCGGCGCCGGGTTGATGCTGCTGGAAGGCGCCGGGGAGTGGCAACGACTGGGGGGCGAGGGGGGCTGGGGCGTGGCCGACGACCGTATCCTGCTGCGCGATACGACGGCCGCGCAGAACGCCGGCCTGCGCCATTGGGCATCGCTGGAGGACGAGGGAGCAACCGTACCGAATAGCGGGCTGGAAGAACGTCTGGCGGGCTTGCAGCGCCAGCAAACCGCCACCATCGTCTACACTTCCGGGACGACGGGTTGGCCCAAGGGCGTTATGCTCAGTCACGGCAACATCCTCAGTAACGTCGAAGGCTTTCTGCCGCTGGTACCGTTGCATGCTGGACAACGCCTGCTTTCCATACTGCCCCTGTCTCATGTCTTTGAACGCGGTACCGGGCATTTCGGCGCCTACCTGCTGGGCCTGGAAGTAGCCTACGCGGAGCGCCCGGACACCGTGCTCCGCGACATGGCCACGTCGCATCCGGATATAGTGGTCGCCGTGCCGCGCGTTTTTCAACTACTCTATGGCCGGGTACGACGAGGTATCGAAGACCGGCCGGGCCTGCTCGGACGTTTTCTGCGCCGGGGGGCGGGGCTCGATCCGCAGGGACGTCCGGCGAAGCGCTGGCAACGTTCCCTTACCCGCCGCCTGCTGATCCGCAGCCTCCGCAGAAAACTGGGCGGGCACCTGCGCTTCTTCGTCTCCGGCGGCGCGCCGCTGGACGCCGGGATCACCCGCTTCTTCATGGACCTGGGATTGCCCATTGTGGAAGGGTACGGCATGACCGAAGCGAGTCCGGTGATCGCCGCCAATCCACTGGAAGCCATTCATCCGGGAACCGTGGGGCGATTCCTGCCCAATCTCGAGGGGCGCATGGCCGCAGATGGCGAAATCCTGGTGCGCGGCCCGTCCGTCATGCTGGGCTACTGGAACAACGAGAGTGCGACGGGCGAGGCACTGGTAGACGGCTGGTTGCACACCGGCGACGTGGGCAGTCTGGACCCGGACGGTTACCTGCGAATCAGCGACCGCAAGAAAGACCTGATCGTCAACTCCGCCGGCGAGAATATCCCCCCGCAAAAAATCGAGATGCGGCTGATGGCACAAGCGCTGATCGAACAGGCCATCGTCTTCGGTGACCGAATGCCCTATCTTGTGGCGCTCATCTTTCCCAATCAGGAAGTCCTCAAGGCGCGTGTCGGTGACCACGCGGACGAAGCCGCCATCCGCAATGCCATCCATAAGGCCATCACGACCGCCCTCGCCGATCTGCCCTCCCATGAACAGGTGAAGCGTTTCGCCCTGCTGCCGGAAGCACTGAGTGAAAGCAATGGCGAACTGACGCCCACCCTCAAAGTGAAACGGCGCGTCGTCGCCGAGCGTTACGCCGCTCTGCTGACGCAAATGGACAGCGGCAAGGGCTGATCACCATGCGCCTCGAACCACCTGCCGCGCTGACACCCGTTCTCACGGCTCTGCAGCGGGCCGGGGCAGAAGTCCTGGTGGTGGGCGGCACGCCGCGGGATGCACTGCTGGGCATGGCCACCCACGACTGGGATCTGGAAATTTACGGGTTGAGCGAGGCACGCCTGAGCGAGTGTCTGCTGCCTTTTGGCGCTCATCGGGTAGGCGGCCGCTGCGCGGTGTGGGTGGTAGCGGGTGCGGAGATTGCCCTGCCCCAGGCCCAAGGCGGGCGTATCGACCCCCACCTGCCCTGGGAGATCGCCGCACAGCGGCGAGATTTTTCGGTCAACGCCCTGGTCTGGGACTGGCGGACGCAGCGTCTGCTGGACCACTTTGGCGGGGTGGACGACCTCCACGCCCGGCGGCTGCGCGCGGTGTCGGCGAATAGTTTCGGCGAGGATCCCCTGCGCGTTTTCCGCGCCGCCCGACTGGCGGGGCAGCTCGGATTTTCCATTGAAGCCCAGACTGCCGCCCTCTGCCGCCAACTGGCGCCCCGCCTCCAGCAGGTCCCCGGGGAACGTCTGCGCAAGGAGTGGGAGGCGCTGCTTCTGCGCGGCCAGCACTTGATCCGGGCATGGGATAGTCTTGCCCTTACCGGAGCGGTCACCCGATTCCCCGAACTTCAAGCCTTGCAGGCCGTACCTCAGCGTCCCGATGCCCATCCGGAAGGCGACGTATGGATACATACGGGGCGAGTACTGGCTGCTGCCGGCCAACTACGCAGGGGCGACCGGTCGCGCGATATCATCCTCATGCTCGGCGCCCTGCTGCACGATCTCGGCAAAGCCAGCACCACCCGGCGCGATCCTCAGGGTCGCTGGCGCGCCTTCGGGCATGAACGAGCACGCACCGCCGCCGAGTCTTTTCTCGGCCGCTATTTTCCGGGCACACACCTCAGCCACCAGATACTGCCGGTCATTCGCTGGCACGGCGCTCCCTACGCCCTGTACCGCGATGGCGCCGGGCGTGCCGCCTATGCCCACCTTGCGCTGCAGGTTCCTGACCTTTCCTTACTGCTCGATGTCGCCGCGGCGGATGCGCGCGGGGCAGGCAGGGAGCACCCACCGGCCATAGACACCGCCCGCAGGCTCTGGCAGGAGATGAATGCCTGGCCCCGTCTGCCGAAACCATTGCTGAAGGGGCCTGACCTGATGGCACTGGGACTCGCCCCCGGACCGCAGTTGGGCAAGGCGCTGGCCCTTGCCCACGAACTACAGATCGTGGGTGCTTGCCATGACCGCGAGCGCCTGATGGCGGAACTGCGCCGACGTCTGCCCGAGCTCAGTCTCCGAGGCGACCGTGTTTATGGACTGCGGTCGCGTTCCCCCAATGGCTGACGTCCGGCACCTGCACTCCCACCCACCAGTACGACGCAACACTGTCCTGCCCATGGCCACCGACGAGGCTTTGCCCTGGCGCCAGATAGACATGCTCCACCAGATTCCGGGCCTCCTCACGGCTCCGGAAAACGGACCACGCGACCACCCGTTCCATCGGTGCCGTTGATGGCACTTCCCTTGATTCGTCGAGAAAACTATCGTTGATCATGTCATTTCGCTCCTTTCCACAGACCCGCACTGAACGGCGTCCTGCCGCGACCTACACCGGCGCACCCCAGCGTAATGAAGTATAGTGCGGTAATCCGGCTCCACGTTTTTCTTCTGACAAGAGGGTTCAAAACGCGTATGATCCGCGACGGAGTGGGCCAGACGACCGCCGCGGAGCAATCCGGGGAGGAAAGTCCGGGCTCCACAGGGCAAGGCGCCGGCTAACGGCCGGGAGGCGTGAGCCTACGGAAAGTGCCACAGAAAATATACCGCCAAAGCGCGTAAGCGCCGGTAAGGGTGAAAAGGTGCGGTAAGAGCGCACCGCATTTCCGGCGACGGAAATGGCAGGGAAAACCCCGCCTGGAGCAAGACCAAATAGGCGTGCGATACCGTGGCCCGCGGTGCATGCGGGTAGGTTGCTGGAGCCTGCGCGTAAGTTCAGGCCTAGAGGAATGGTCGTCCACGACAGAACCCGGCTTATCGGCCCACTCCAATTTTTACCACATGCCGCGCGCCATCCCCACAGTGCCCGTGGCACCATTGAAAACGCCAATTAAAATAAGCCTGATAGAGTGTGTTCCGCAAATGGTGCCCACGCATTCCCTACCTTGGGGAGTCCTCCCTGCCCTATATTTTGCGCCATATAATCCGACAATTGCGGAAACCCCTTCAAGTGCTTTGTTTACTCTTTATAAACACGCTCTAACATGCCGTAATTATTCGCGTTTTTTCCTTGACAGCGGGCGGCCTTCCCTCTAATCTTCAAAGTGTGGGGCAAAGTGGGTTGAAGTGGAAGATTTTGGAGGAAGCATACAGACATGTTTAGGGGAACCCATCGGCACAGTCTGGACAGCAAAGGACGCATGAGTGTCCCGGCACGCTTCCGCGACTGGCTCAGCGCCCACTGCGATGGTCAACTGGTCGTCACCATTGACGCCCAGAGCCAGAAAGGAGAACGCTGCCTGGTGGCCTACCCCTTGCCCACCTGGGAAAAGGTGGAACGCCGTATCGCAGAACTCCCCAGCAACAACCCCGCAGCCCGGCAGTTCCAGCGTCTTTTTGTGGGACAATCCGAAGAACTTCGCCTGGACGCCCAGGCCCGTATCCTGCTCTCTCCCAACTTGCGCAAATTTGCGGAACTCGACAAGGAACTGGTACTGGTCGGTCAGATCGACAAGTTTGAAATCTGGGATGCCGCACGCTGGGATGCCTGCCAGGAAATCTGGCTGTCCGGTGCGGATGGTTTTGCCAGCTTGGGGGATCTGATCCTGTGAGGAGCGCAAATGATCCGGATGCAACCCATGTTGCCGTGCTTCTGGCAGAAACCATCGTCGCCCTGCGTCCCGCGCTCCATACTGGCGCCACCGTACGCTGCGTCGATGCCACCGGTGGTCGGGGCGGCCATAGCGCGGCGCTGCTGGCGGAACTCGGCGCGGCGGACACTCTACTCATCCTTGACCGCGACCCGAGCGCCATCGCCGCATTGCGCGCGCGCTTCGCGCAGGATTCCCGGGTATATATCCGCCAGGCGCGCTTCAGCCAGTTGGCCGAAGTGCTTGCTGCGCTGGAGTGGGAGCAAGTGGACGCCATCCTCGCTGATCTCGGCGTGTCCTCTCCGCAATTGGATGAGGCAGCGCGCGGCTTCAGTTTCCTGCGCGATGGCCCCCTCGATATGCGTATGGACCCGGGGGCAGACAGGAGTGCGGCAGAGTGGCTGGCGACTGCGACGGAAGCAGATATGACGCGGGTATTGCGCGAGTACGGCGAAGAACGTTTTGCTCGCCCCATCGCCCGCGCCATCCTGCGCGCCCGGGAACAGGCGCCCATTACCAGAACCCTGCAACTGGCGGAGCTGATCGCCCAGGTACTGCCCCGGCACGAAACCGGACAGCATCCGGCGACCCGCAGTTTTCAGGGCATCCGCATTTTCATCAACCGCGAACTGGAAGAACTGGAGGCCTTTCTTCCTCAGGCCATGAATGCGTTACGCGCCGGGGGCCGGCTGGCGGTCATCAGCTTTCACTCCCTGGAAGACCGTCTGGTGAAACGTTTTTTCCGCGCCGACGATTATCGTATCAGTGCTGATATCCCTCTGCGCGCCAGCGAACTTCCGCCCCTGCCATGGCATCCGGCAGGCAAGGCGCTGCGTGCCGGTCCCCAGGAAACTCACGACAACCCCCGCTCCCGCTCTGCTGTACTGCGGGTTGCCGAAAGGAGTGAACGTCATGCGGCGTAGCACCATCATTCTCGCCCTGCTGATTACCGCCTCGCTATTCGGCATCGTCGCGGCGCGGCAAAATACCCGTAGCCAGTTCATTGCGTTACAGGAGGCCCAGGCCAGACATTTTGCCCTGGACAACCGCTGGGGTCAGCTGGAGCTGGAGCAGGCGACGCTCGCCTCCAATGCCCGTGTAGGCGATATCGCCCGCCAGAAGCTTGGGCTTTCTGCCCCCAAAAGCAATCAGATCATCATGGTCAGAACACGATGACCCAGCCCGGCGCGCCACTCCTCCCGCTCCCAACCGTCATGCTCCCCGCATGGCGGGCTACGGCGTTGTGGGTGACCGTCGCGCTGGGTCTGGCAGCGGTGATGGCGGAAGCCTGGCAGGCACAGGTGGAGCGCGGCCCATTTCTGCGCAGCCAGGGTGCCCAGCGTTATCTGCGACACTTTGCCCTGCCGGCGCAGCGCGGTGCTGTTCTGGATCGTTCCGGCAAACCACTGGCGCTGTCCGTCCCGGTACAAACCCTCTGGGTAGATCCCCGGTTGTTTAACGCCCAGCGGGCGCAGTGGCCACAGATTGCATCCCTGCTGGGGGTCGGCGCAGCGACCCTCGCCACCCGAATCCATAGCGGCGGCAGCCGGTTCGCCTTCCTCGCCCGGCAGATCGCTCCGGAACGTGCCGCTGCCATTCTCGCCCTGCATGTACCTGGCTTATATAACTTCAACGAAAATCGGCGTTACTATCCGTCCGGCAGCATCGCCGCGCCGTTGCTCGGCTTCACCAATGTGGACGGGCGCGGCATCGAAGGGCTGGAACTGGCATACGATCAGTGGCTGCGGGGGAAGGCGGGGGAAGAAACCGGGCTGCGCGACAATCTGGGGCATCCCCTGGCGATCCTGGGCACAGCCCGGCCGGCACAGCCCGGTCAAACGCTGACCCTGAGTATCGACCGCAATATCCAGTATGTGGCTTACACGGCTCTCGCCTCGGCCGTTCAGCGTTTTCAGGCACGCTCTGGAGCGGCGGTGCTCATGAATGTACGCACGGGCGAAATCCTGGCCATGGCCAGCTATCCCTCGTTCAACCCCAATGATCGTGGGGACTTTCAGCCCAGCCTCTATAACAACCGGGCTGTCGCCGACACGTTGGAACCCGGCTCGGTGATGAAGCCCTTCACCATCGCTGCTGCGCTGGATGATGGCAGCATCCAGGCCGATTCCACGTTTGATGTGGACACCAACTGCTTCCGGGTGGCCCATTATTGTATTCAGGATGATGTCCGCCACGGCACTCTCGACCTCGCGCAGGTGCTCAAGTATTCCAGCAACATTGGGGCAGCGAAGATTTCCCTGCGCACGCCACCTGCCGATCTCTACCGGATGCTGCGCAATGCCGGTTTCGGACAGGTGAGCGGCTTGGGCCTGCCCGGGGAGGCGGGCGGTACCGTTCCCGCCTGGCAGGGTTGGGACGTTGCGCGACGCGCGGCCATGGCTTATGGTTACGGCCTCTCGGTCACGCCTTTGCAACTCGCGGCGGCGTACGGCGCCATCGCCAACAACGGGGTCTACGTCCAGCCCACCCTGCTGCGCAATACCCCCTCGCACAGTCAGCAAATCATGCCGGCCGCCACCGCAGCACGTCTGCGCGACTGGCTCACGGGGGTGACCGGCCGGGGCGGCACCGGCTTTCTCGCCGCGATTCCCGGCTATTCGGTGGCCGGGAAAACGGGTACCTCCATCATGGCGAATGGCAAGGGCGGCTTTCATAAGCATCAGGTGAATACCACCTTTGTCGGCTTCGCTCCCGCACGCAATCCGCAATTTGTCATGGCGGTAGTGGTGCGTGGACCAACTCGGGGATGGCGTTATGGTGGCGTGGTCGCCGCGCCGGTATTTCGGGTAACCATGGGCACCGCGCTGCACCAAATGGGCGTACAGCCCGATGTCGGGGCCGAGGGCTGGAACGCCGCCGCAGGGAAAGCCATGACGGCGGAACAGGAGCGGCGCTGGGCCGAGGGGGCTGGTGATGCCGCACACTGAGATGCTTGCCCGCCTGCTGCCAACCGCTCCTGCCGCCCTGGCGGGAATTGCCCTGCAGGGGATTGAAACCGATACTCGTCGCCTGCGACCCGGCATGCTCTATGTCGGGCTGAACACCCGTCATGGCGATGGGCAGCAATTTTTGCAACAGGCGTGGGCGGCGGGTGCGGCCGCTGCCCTGTTGGAGAGCAGTGACGAGCACGTGCATGGCGAACAGGGTCATCCCGTCTGGCAAAGTCCGCAGGCACGAGCCCTGCTCGGCATGGCTCTGCGCCGCTGGTACCGCTGGGACGAGGGTCAGGCGCCCGTCATCGTTGGCGTGACCGGCACCAACGGCAAGAGCAGCGTGACCCGCCTCATTGCCGAGCTCGCCCCGCAGCCGGCCATGATCATCGGCACCCTCGGCTATGGCCGCGTCGATGCGCTGATCTCCCACGCCAACACCACACCAGACCCGGTCCCTTTGTGGCAGACCATGGCCACCCTGCGCGATCAGGGCGCCAAGGTCATCGCCATGGAAGTCTCCTCCCATGCCCTCGCCCTGGAACGGGTGGCAGCAGTACCCTTTGCCGCCGCCGTATTCACCAATCTCAGTCGGGACCACCTCGATTTTCACGGGGATATGCTGCGCTACGGTGCCAGCAAAACCCGTCTCTTCCAGACCCCAGGCCTCCGCCTGGCCGTATTGAACGGTGATGATGCATTCACCGGGCAGATCGCTGCTGCCGTGGCGCCGGAAGTCCGGCAGCTACGCTTCGGGGTGGGGAGTGTAGACTACCAGGCGGTCGCGTTGCACCCTGGCGCCAGCGGTACCCTGCTCGACCTGCGGACCCCTGCAGGTTCGCGGCGCATACGCAGCCCCCTGATCGGTAACAGCAATGTTCAGAATCTGCTGGCCGCGCTGGCGACCGCCGAAGCTATGGGCTGGCCGGTCAGCGATGCAGCCATTGCTGGACTCGACCTGCCGGAAGGTCGTTATCAGCGTCTGGCTCCGGTCCCCGGCAAGGCGCAGGTGATGATCGACTATGCCCATACCCCCGACGCGCTGCAGCGAGTGCTGACCGACCTGCGCGAAGTCGCCAAAGGCGCCGTGACTGTGGTCTTTGGCTGCGGCGGTGACCGGGATCGTGGCAAACGACCGGAAATGGGACGGATAGCCGAACGCCTTGCCGACCACGTCATTCTCACCGACGACAACCCGCGCAGCGAAGCGCCCGAGGCTATCGCCAACGACATCCTGGGCGGTATGGAACAGCCCGGTCGGGCTATGGTGATTCATGACCGCGCGGCGGCCATCCGGGCCGCCATCACCGCATCGCAGGCGGGGGATTGGGTGCTCATCGCCGGTAAGGGACACGAGCGCACCCAGGAGATCATGGGACAGCGCCAACCCGTTCCGCGGGACCGCGACGTCGCCACGGAGGTACTGCGCGTATGATCCGCTATTCGCTGAAGGAAATAGCTGATATTACCGGCGGCGCGCTGTTGCCCGGCAGCGATGGCAGCCAGATGATTCAGGGTGTCACTACGGACAGCCGTGAGGTGCTGAGCGGACAACTTTTCGTGGCCTTGCGCGGCACGCGGTGCAATGGCGCGGACTTCGTACCCGGTGCCATCGCACAGGGTGCCGGAGGCGCGCTGGTGGATATCCCGGTGGCGGCACCGGGTGTCCTGGTGAGGGATACCCTGGTCGCGTTGCAGACACTGGCCGCCCACTGGCGGCGGCGTTTCAGCTTGCCGCTGCTGGCAGTGACCGGCTCCTGCGGCAAAACTACGGTCAAAGAGGTACTCACCGCCATCCTTAACCAGTCCGGCCCGGTACTCGCCACTCGCGGCAATCAGAACAATCATGTCGGCGTGCCTCTGACGCTGGCCAGGCTCGGTCCCGAGCATCGCTACGCGGTGCTGGAAATGGGCATGAATCATCCCGGCGAACTCGCCCTCCTCAGCGGGCTGGCGCGGCCTACCCTGGCCCTGATCAACAATGCAGCCCCCGCGCATCTGGAAGGCCTCGGCAGCGTTGCCGCCATTGCCGCGGCCAAAGGCGAAATTCTCTCCGGTCTCGATAACCGCGGTCTCACCATCCTCAATGGCGACGATTCCTTCGCGGATTTCTGGGCGGAACGGGCGCCGGGCGAAGTCTGGCGCTTCAGTTTGGAACATCGCCCGACGCGGGTGCGCGGACACTGGCGCGCCCACGAACAGGGTGGCGGACATCTGGAGGTGCGCGCTCCGCAAGGGCAATTCACCCTGGAGATTCCCTTGCCCGGTCAACACAACGGCCGCAATGTCCTGGCGGCCACGACCGCGGCACTGGCGCTCGACATTCCCATTCCGCAGATTCAACGGGCGGTGGCCGGACTGCAAACCATTCCCGGACGTCTGCAGTGGCACTCCGGTCCGCACGGTAGCCGGATGCTGGATGACACCTACAACGCCAACCCCGCATCCCTGGAGGCTGCCCTGCGTGTGCTCGCCGCACAGCCGGGTCAACGCATTCTGGTTTTAGGCGACATGGGTGAACTGGGTCCCGAGGCCGCACTCTACCATCACCAGGCGGGGTTGCTGGCCCGCCAGCTCGGCGTTGAACGGCTTTACGCCTTGGGGCCTTTGGCGCAGGAAGCAGCCAATGCCTTCGGGACCAACGCCGAGGCATTCTCCGAATTACCTCCTCTGCTGGCCGCGATACGCCGTCGCCTGGATGAAGAAACGGTGGTGCTGATCAAAGGCTCCCGCGCCGCCCGAATGGAGCGTGTCGTGCAAGCCCTCGGCGGGGGGGATGCCTGATGCTTTACGCCCTCTTCATGCAGCTCGGCAGCCTCTATCACGGCTTTTACGTTTTTCAGTATCTGGCCCTGCGCGGCGTGCTCGCCACCCTCACCGCGCTGGTCCTTTCGCTGTTCATCGGCCCCTTCTTCATCGCCCGCCTGTGCCGCTACAAAATCGGTCAGATGGTTCGCAATGACGGTCCCGAAACCCATTTGATCAAGCAGGGTACGCCGACCATGGGCGGCGCGCTGATCCTGCTGGTGGTCATTTTGACAACTCTGCTCTGGTCGGATCTGGGCAACCCGCTGGTCTGGGTGGCGGTGCTCACCACCCTGGCCTTTGGGGCCATCGGTTTCGTCGACGACTGGCGCAAGCTGCGGCGCCAGAACAGCAAGGGGCTCTCGGCGCGGGCCAAATACGGCTTACAGTCGCTGGTGGCCTTTGCCGCGGGGGGGGTGCTCTATGCCCTGGCCAGCAATCCCGTGGAGACCAGCCTCATTCTGCCTTTTATACCGCATGTGTTGATCCCGATGGGTGCCGGCTTCATCGTCTTCAGTTATTTCGTGATTGTCGGCACCTCCAATGCGGTGAACCTGACCGACGGTCTGGACGGCCTGGCCATCGTCCCGACGGTCATGGTCGCCGGCGCACTGGGCGTATTTGCCTACGTTTCGGGCAACGCCGTCTTTGCCCGCTACCTAGACGTACCCTGGGTGCCGGGTTCCGGCCAGATGCTGATATTCTGCGGGGCACTGGTGGGTGCGGGGCTGGGTTTTCTATGGTTCAACACCTATCCGGCTGATGTTTTCATGGGCGATACCGGCGCTCTCGCGCTGGGTGCGGCACTGGCCATCGTCGCCATCGTCGCCCGTCAGGAACTGGTGCTATTCATCATGGGCGGCGTGTTCGTGGTAGAAACCTTGTCCGTCATCATTCAGGTAGCCTCCTTCCGGCTCACCGGCAAACGGGTCTTTCGCATGGCGCCCCTGCATCATCATTTTGAAAAAAAAGGCTGGCCCGAACCCCGGGTGGCGGTCCGTTTCTGGATCATCACCGTGATTCTGGTCCTCGTTGGCCTTTCCAGTCTGAAGATCCGCTGACATGGACATGAACGGGAAAAAGGCATACATCGTCGGCATGGGCAAGACGGGACACTCCCTCTTGCGTACGGCCCTGCGCCTGGGCGCTCATTGCCGAGTGGCCGACACGCGTCTGCTGCCAGACGCCGCCGACTTGCGGCGCCGTTATCCAGCAGTCGATTTTCATTTTGGTGACATGCCCGGGGACCTGTTTCTGGAGGCGGATATTGTTCTGCTCAGCCCAGGGCTGGCACCGTCGCTGCCCGCCCTTGTCAGCGCCAGACGGGCCGGCATTGAGATTATGGGCGATATCGAACTTTTTGGCCGAATCGCCCGGGCCCCCATCGTCGCGATCACCGGCAGCAATGGCAAAAGCACCGTCACCACCCTGGTGGGCGAAATGGCACGGGCCGCGGGGCTGCGCGCCGCCGTCGGCGGCAACCTCGGCACCCCCGCCCTCGACCTTCTGCCGGAAACAAGGCCCGAGCCCGATCTCTATGTCCTCGAACTTTCCAGCTTCCAGCTTGCGGCCTGCCAGGATTTCCACCCCCGCGCCGCCGCCATCCTCAACCTGAGCCCAGATCATCTGGACTGGCATGGTGACTATGCGGCCTATGGTGCCGCGAAAACCCGCATTTTCCGGGCGATGGGCGCAGGGGACACGCTGGTACTGAACGCCGGCGACACCTTTACGACCGCCCTGCCGTCCCAGGTCCCTGCGGGCGTACAGGTGCAGTTCTTTGGCGGCGTTGACGAACACGACGCCAGCATCGCCGGTGACCGGCTCTGCCTGCGTCGCGACGGTCCCCTGCTGGATTTCGATCAACTCCCGCTGCGCGGCGCGCATAACGCCGAAAATGCGCTGGCCGCCGCCTTGCTGGCCCGCGCGATGGCCATCCCTGTGACGGCCATCCGCCAGGCGTTGCGCACTTTTCCGGGCCTACCCCACCGCCTTGCCCGGATCGCCGAGGTCAACGGTGTGAGTTACTACGACGATTCCAAGGGCACCAACCTGGGCGCGACCCTCAAAGCCATGTCCGGCTTGCCGGGACCCCTGGTGATGATACTCGGCGGCGATGCCAAGGGGGCCGACCTGAGCCCCCTGCGGGAGGCCTGTCGCGGGCAGCGTGGCGCTGTCGTCCTCGGTAAGGACGGGGCACAGATCTCCGCCCTGCTCGCCGGAATACTGCCCGTCGAGAGTGCCCGGAACATGGCACAGGCTGTCGAGAAGGCGGCGGTGCTGGCGCAGCGCGGCGACCAGGTGCTGCTCTCGCCCGCCTGCGCCAGTACCGACATGTTTACCGATTATCAGGATCGCGGCCGTCAATTCGCCGTGGCGGTACGGGCCCTGACGGAGGATCTGGCATGACCAGGCCGAGCTGGTGGTTGGCGGAAGACGGGCCCGCAGACACGGTCCTGTGGTGGATCATCCTGATTTTGCTCGGCTTCGGCCTCATCATGGTGTACTCGGCCAGCGCCCCCATTGCCCAGCACGAAACCGGCAACCCTTTCTTTTTTGCGGAGCGGCAGGGCATCTACGCCAGCCTCGCCGCCGCCGTGCTTTATTATACCAGCCGCGTCGATCTGGACTTCTGGGAGCGCATCACGTTCCCACTGATGGGCATTTCTCTCATTGCCCTGGTCATGGTTTTTGTGCCATTCGTCGGGGTATCGGTAAATGGCTCCCACCGCTGGATCAATTTCCTGATCGTCCGCCTGCAACCTTCCGAGTTGCTGAAATTCGCCCTGCTGCTTTTCCTCGCCCGCTACGTGGTACGCAAGGGGGAGTTGCTGGGACGCATCAAGGAAGGTCTCTGGCCGATTTTCGTAGTGCTGGGTCTGCTGGGTCTGCTTTTACTCCTGCAACCGGATTTCGGCTCCTACGCGATGGTGGTGCTCCTTACCGGAGTGATGCTTTTCCTGGGTGGACTGCCCTTGGGTTACGTCCTCCTGGCCGGCATCGTGTCGGGTAGCGCCCTGGGGATTTTGGCCGTATCCGCGCCTTATCGCCTGGCCCGCATCACCACATTCCAGAACCCCTGGGCAGATCCCTACGGCGCCGGATTCCAGTTGGTGCAATCTCTCATTGCCTTTGGGCGTGGTGGCGTCTTCGGAGTCGGTCTGGGCGACGGAATCATGAAATATTTCTACCTGCCCGAGTCCTATACAGACTTCATTCTGGCGGTGATCGGCGAAGAGCTGGGTATGATCGGGGTGTGGTCCCTGGCGATTCTCTATGGCATCGCCAGCTGGAGGATCTACCGCGTCGGCCGGCGCGCGGCGGCGGCCGGGGATGCGTTCTTCGCTCTTTTCTGCTACGGCACACTGACCTGGTTTGGGGGCGAGGCGGTGATGTCCATGGGCGTGAATCTGGGCGCTTTACCGACCAAGGGTTTTGCCCTGCCCCTGATCAGTTACGGCGGCAGCGCCCTGGTCTTTCTCTGCGCCGCGCTGGGCGTCGTCCTCGGCGTCAGCCGCCGCTATCCGGCCGTACACAAGGGCTCGGTCGTGATCCGGGAGGAACTCCAGAATGGCTGACAGCGTCCTGATCGCAGCGGGTGGCACCGGAGGCCACGTCTTCCCGGCACTGGCGGTCGCCGATGCGCTGCGCGCCCAGGGGGCGGAGGTCGCTTTTGCAGGAACGGCCGCCGGGATGGAAGCACGCCTCGTGCCCGAGCGCGGCTACCCGTTACATACGCTGGATATGCAGGGCCTGCGCGGCAATGGCATCAGACGCTGGTTGCGCGCGCCTTGGCGAGTGGGCAGGGCCGTTCTGCAGGCACGCCGGATTTTGCGGCAGACCGGGAGCCAAGTGGTCCTGGGTATGGGGGGTTATGTCGCCGCGCCCGTCGGCATCGCCGCCTGGACCTTGGGTCGCCCGCTCTGTCTGCACGAGCAGAATGCCGTCGCCGGGCTCAGCAACCGTTTGCTGGCCCCACTGGCCAGGCGTATTTTTCTCGGCTTCCCCAGCGCCCGCCTGGCCCGGGGTGAGTGGGTGGGGAATCCGGTGCGCGAGGCTATTCGCGCCTTGCCGCTGCCACGGGAACGCTTCCACGACCGCAAAGGGCCGGTACGCCTGCTCATCATGGGCGGCAGCCAGGGTGCCAAGGGACTGAACGCAGTCAGTGCCGCCGCGCTGAGCGGTATGACCGCCGCCGAGCGTCCTGCCATCTGGCATCAGGCGGGCAGGGATCACGTGGAAAGCACGCAGGCGGCTTACGCGCGGGCCGGCATTGACGCTCGGGTAGAACCCTTTATAGAGGATATGGCGGCGGCGATGGGATGGGCCGATCTTGCCCTCTGCCGCGCCGGCGCCGCCACCATCGCCGAACTCGCCGCCGCTGGTCTCGGCGCCATCCTGATCCCCTTCCCCTTCGCCGTGGACGATCATCAGGCCGCCAACGCCCGTTTTCTGGAGGAGGCCGGTGCCGCCAGGATGCTGCGTCAGGAGGGACTGGACGCCCCGCAACTGCGCGATGTGCTGCGTCCCTTGCTGGCCGACCCGGAACTCCGCCTGCGCTGGGCAGAGGCGGCACGCCGGCAGGCCAAGGGCGACGCCGCCGCCACCGTTGCGGCAGCATGTATGGAATGCGTGGGAGGCACCGATGCGTAACTGGGTACGACAAATCCATATGGTCGGAATCGGCGGCAGCGGCATGCGCGGCATAGCCGAGGTACTGCTGAATCTCGGCTATGCCGTCTCCGGTTCTGATCTGCGGCCCGGCAATTCCACTTTGCGCCTGACGGATTTGGGGGCGCGGATTTTCAGCGGCCACGAAGCAGCCAATGTGCGCGGCGCCGATGTGGTCGTGATTTCTTCGGCCATTCCCGAAAGCAATCCCGAGGTGCAGGCCGCCCGCACGCTGCGCATCCCC
This sequence comes from Acidithiobacillus ferridurans, assembly GCF_003966655.1. Taxonomy (NCBI): domain Bacteria; kingdom Pseudomonadati; phylum Pseudomonadota; class Acidithiobacillia; order Acidithiobacillales; family Acidithiobacillaceae; genus Acidithiobacillus; species Acidithiobacillus ferridurans. Next base: position 1,179,563 of record NZ_AP018795.1, read on the forward strand.
GTCGTCCGCCGCGCCGAGATGCTGGCGGAGCTCATGCGCTTCAAGCAGGGCATCGCCATCGCCGGCACCCACGGCAAAACCACCACCACCAGCCTGGTGGCAAGCATTCTCGGCGCTGGCGGACTGGATCCCACCTTCGTCATCGGTGGCCGCCTGAAGAGTGCCGGCACCCATGCCGCCCTCGGCAGCGGTGAATATCTGGTGGCGGAAGCGGACGAATCCGATGCATCCTTCCTCTATCTCTCACCCGTCATGGCCGTCGTCACCAATATTGACGCCGATCACATGGAAACCTACGGCGGCAGCCTCGACAATCTGCGTGGCGCCTTCCTGCAATTTCTCCAGCGCCTGCCCTTCTACGGCCTCGCCGTCCTCTGCACCGATGAAGCCTTGGTCGCCGGCCTCATCCCCGAATTGCGCACCCCCGTGCTGCGCTACGGTTTCGGTGACGATGCGGATTTACAAGCGCGTGATGTCACCGTGCAGGGCATCGGCAGCCGCTTCGCCGTGTGGCGGCGGGTGGACAGCGACTATGTCCATTGGCTGGACGTAGAACTGGGCATCCCCGGCCGCCATAACGTCCTCAATGCCCTCGCCGCCATCGGTATCGCCAGCAAGGTGGGCATACCGGAATCCACCATTGCCGCTGCTCTGGCCGACTTTCGTGGGGTCGGCCGCCGCTTTGAGCTGGTCGGTACCTTCGCCGGCGTTACCGTGGTGGACGATTACGGCCACCACCCCCGGGAAATCGCCGCCACCATCGCCGCAGCCCGTTCCGTATGGCCGGAGCGGCCGCTGGTGGTAGCCTTTCAGCCCCACCGCTATAGCCGCACGCAAGCGCTCTTCGCTGATTTTGTCAGCAGTCTGGCGGCGGCGGACCGGGTGATTCTGACGGATATATATAGCGCCGGCGAAAAACCCCTGGCCGGCGTCACCGGCAGCGCCCTCGCCGAGGCCATGGCCGCCCAGGGCATAAGCGTCCGTTTTCTGCCCGACTTGCTGACCGCGCCGCAACAGCTCCGTGCCGAGCTTCCTGCCAATGCGGTGCTGCTGACCCTCGGGGCCGGCAGCATTGCCAGTCTGGCGGCACAATGGCCCCAGGTTTTTGGGGAGGACCCCTCATGATGCATGCCATTGGTGGCCGTCTGCGCCTGGGGGAACCCATGCATCGCCACACCAGTTGGCGGGTCGGCGGGCCGGCTGACCGCTTCTATCTGCCCGGCACACTGGAAGATTTGCAGGCTTTCCTGCAGCATTTCGCCACCGCCCCCATCACCTGGCTCGGGCTGGGTAGCAATGTGCTGGTGCGGGATGGCGGCCTGCGCGGTACCGTCATTTGCCTGGCCAACACCCTGGATGCCATCACCCTCGATGCGTCCGGCCTGATCCATGCTGGCGCCGGCGCCGGCGCCGTCAAGATTGCTCATTTCGCGGCCAAAGCCGGGCTTGCGGGCGCCGAATTCCTGGCCGGCATACCCGGCACCCTGGGCGGCTGCCTGACGATGAATGCGGGGGCCAACGACGGCGACACCTGGAGCCTGGTGGAATGGGCCGAGGTCCTGCACCCCGATGGCCGAGTGCAACGCCTGTCCCGCTCCGAGTTCCAGGTGGGTTATCGCGAGGTGCAGGGTCAGGGTGCTGCCTGCTTCATCGCCGCGGGATTGCGCCTGTCGCCCGCAGACAGCGACATCGTCCTGCAGCGCCTGCGCGCCTGGCAGGAACGCCGCGCCGCCACTCAGCCCCTGGAATGGCCGAGCTGCGGTTCCGTCTTCCGCAATCCGCCCGGCGATCATGCCGCCCGGCTCATCGAGGCGGCAGAGCTCAAGGGCCTGCGTTATGGGGACGCCGAAGTCAGCACCCAGCACGCCAATTTCATCATCAACCGCGGTGCCGCCCGCGCCGAAGAGATCGAGGCACTGGTGGCCAACGTACAACGAGAGGTCCGCAACCGCTTCGGCGTCGAACTTCAGCCAGAGATGCGGGTCATCGGGGAGGTGGCCGATGTCTGATTTGGCCCGCATAGCCGTACTTTATGGAGGTCCCTCCGGAGAGCGCGAAGTCTCTCTCGACAGCGGCCGCGCCGTGTTGCAAGCCTTGCAGGGGCTGGGTATGGATGCCGTCGGCGTCGACATCCAGCCGGCCATCCTCCAGCAGCAAATGGCCGAAAGCGGGGCGCAGATCGCCTTCAACGTCTGCCATGGCGCGGTAGGCGAAGACGGTCTGTTGCAGGCCTGCCTGGAAACTCTGGATATGCCCTACACCGGCAGCGGGGTCCTCGCCTCCGCGCTCGCCATGGATAAATGGCGCTGCAAGCAGCTCTGGCGAGCTGCCGGGTTACCGGTGACCGACGGCATCCTGCTGCATCGCGGCGGCCATACGCCCGATCTCGGCGCCCGCTTCGGCTGGCCCCTGTACATCAAGCCGAACCACGGTGGCTCCAGCCTCGGGGTCAGCAAAGTCTGCGGCCCGGCGGAATTGGATGCAGCCTTACAGTGCGCCTTCGCCATCGAGGAGGAAGTCCTCTGCGAGGGTGCCGTCATCGGTCACGAAGCCACCGTCGGCGTCCTCGATGGCCAAGCGCTGCCGCCGATCGTCATCGAAACGCCCCGGGCCTTCTATGACTACACCGCCAAGTATCTTGCCGACAATACCCGTTACCTCCTGCCCTCCGGCCTCGGCGCGCCACTGGACCAGCAGTTGCAGGCGCTTGCGCTCAGTGCCTTTGCCGAGCTCGGCTGCCGCGACTGGGGGCGGGTCGACTTCATGGTCGACGGCGATGGCCGACCCCATCTGCTGGAAGTCAACAGTGTACCCGGCATGACCAGCCACAGCCTGATTCCCATGGCCGCCAAAGCCACCGGCATAGGTTTCCCGGAATTATGCGCCGCCATACTGCGCACCGCGCAGAGGAGAGTGAAATATGGTTAGCGTCATGCGCGATTACCGTCATGGGCAGCAAGCGCAACATCCTGCCGCCACCCTCAGAAAACCGCCCAGACCCACAGCCGAGGCGGCCCCGCCCAAAGTACGCCGGGCCATTCCGTGGCGGCTTTATGGCCGCACGCTCTTTGGCGGAATCGGTATCAGCGCCCTCGCGTGGGGGGGCTGGATGGGCTGGAACTGGGTGCGTGAACCACAAGTCATGCCCATCAGCACCTTGACCATTTCCGGCATATCGGCGCGGATCCCGCTGCCCGAGGTGAACGCCGCCCTCAGACCCTACGTGGGTCAGGGTTTTCTCTGGATCCATCCGGATCAGGTGCGACGGGCAATCGACGCCCTCCCGTGGGTAGCGGATGCGGAAGTCCGCCGGGTCTGGCCCGACCGACTGCAGATCCAGATCAAATCCTACACACCCGTAGCCCGCTGGCTGTGCGGCGCGGGACAGATGGTGGATGGCCAGGGTCAGGTGTTCAGCGTCCCCCCCAGCAGATACCGGCAGGACTTCCGAACCTCGAAGGCCCGGCCGGCAGCGGTAGTGAACTGATCGCACAACTCGCCACTTTCAACGATATCGTCGCCCCGCTTGGCGTCAAGGTGACGTCCCTTCAGGAAGACCGACGCGGCGGCTGGCGCTGCATTCTCAGTAATCAGGTGCGCTTGCTGCTGGGCAGCGAAAACATCCTTCCCGCCTTAAAACGCTGGGTGGCCATCGCCCCCCAGGTCAAGGAATACCTCGTGCCGGGGGCCACCATGGACCTGCGCTACACCAACGGCTTTGCGGTCGCCATGCCCGCGGCGGCCACCGTCAGCAGTCAGTAACGGATCACCGATCCGAAGGAGCGAAACGAAATGAAACGCAGCAATCCGGAACTCATCGTCGGTTTGGACATCGGCACCTCCAAGGTCGCCTGCATCGTCGCCCAGTCCAGGGGCGGCCGTGAGGCAGAGATCATCGGCGTCGGTCAGCATCCCTCCCGGGGCCTCAAAAAGGGTGTGGTCGTCGACATCGAATCCACCGTTCAAGCCATCACCCGCGCTGTACAGGAAGCGGAACTGATGGCCGGCGTGCAGATTCACGGCGCCATCGTCGGTATTGCCGGCGGCCACATCCGCGGCTACAACAGCCACGGCATCGTCGCCATCAAGAACAAGGAAGTCAGCAATGAGGATGTCGGTCGGGTCATGGACGCCGCCCGTGCCATCGTCATTCCCCAGGACCAGAACGTCATCCATATCCTCCCCCAGGAATTCATGATCGACAGTCAGGAGGGGGTCCGTGAGCCCTTCGGCATGTCCGGCGTGCGCCTGGAGGCACGGGTGCACATCGTCACCGGTGCCGTCAGCGCCGCGCAAAACATCACCAAGTGCGTCGAACGCTGCGGCTTGCAGGTACAGGATCTGGTCCTCGAACAGCTCGCCTCCGCCGATGCCGTCCTCACCGCTGATGAGAAAGAACTCGGTGTCTGTCTGGTGGACATCGGCGGTGGCACCACGGACATCGCCATCTTTCGCGATGGCGCCGTTCGCCACACCGCTGTCATCCCCATTGCCGGCGATCAGGTGACCAACGACATCGCCCTCGGCCTGCGCACCCCGCCCGTCGAAGCCGAACAGATCAAAAAGCTCTACGGCTGCGCCCTCGGTGATCTGATCGAGCAGGATGACGAAATCCCCGTCCCCAGCGTTGGCACCCGCCCGCCCCGAACGATTTCGCGGCGCATCCTCGGCGACATCATCGAGCCTCGCATCAAGGAGCTTTTCGAGCTGATCCAGGCGGAACTGCGCCGCACCGGCTACGAAGACATGGTCGCTGCCGGAGTGGTCATTACCGGCGGCTCCAGCAAGCTGGAAGGCATGGCCGAGCTGGCCGAAGAAATCCTCCATCTGCCGGTGCGCGTCGGCGAGCCCATGCATTTACCGGGCATGGAAACCGTCGTCCGGACTCCGGGCCATGCCACGGGTGTCGGTCTGGTCATGTACGGGCTGCACAATCAAGTGGCGAGTCAGGCCGAGCCACTTCAGAACCCGGCCATCGCGGCCCGGGAAAACCATATGGATACCAGCTTCGGCGGCGTTTTTCGCAAGATGCGCTCCTGGGTACAGACGAGCTTTGGCTGATTTCTGCTCGCAGGGCTGAGGTACACAATTTTGCAGGACTTCAAGAAGGAGAAAGACGATGTTTGAACTCAATGAATGTGAACAGGACGGCGCGGTCATCAAAGTCATCGGCGTCGGCGGCGGCGGCGGCAACGCCATCAACAACATGTGCGCGGCAGGATTGGAAGGCGTGGAGTTCATCAGCGCCAATACCGATGCCCAGGCGTTGCGCCACTCCCACGCCGGCCATACGATCCAGCTCGGCGCTCAGATCACCCGCGGCCTCGGTGCGGGCGCGGATCCCGAAGTCGGGCGCAAGGCCGCCGAGGAAGGCCGTGACGAAATCCGCGCGGCCCTGGAAAAGGCCGACATGGTCTTCATCACCACGGGCATGGGCGGCGGCACCGGCACCGGCGCCGCCCCCGTGGTGGCAGCCATTGCTCGCGACATGGGCATCCTCACCGTCGGTGTGGTCACCAGGCCCTTCAACTTTGAAGGCAAGAAGCGCCAGCAGCACGCCCTCTCCGGCATCGACGAACTCTCCCAGTATGTGGACTCGCTGGTCATCATCCCCAACGAGAAACTGTTGTCCGTCCTCGGCAAGAACATCAGCCTCAAGGACGCCTATCAGGCCGCCGACAACATCCTCCTCGGCGCCGTGCAGGGCATCTCCGAGCTGGTCACCCGCCCCGGCCTGATGAACCTGGATTTCGCCGATGTCCGTACCGTCATGTCCGGCATGGGCCTGGCCATGATGGGTGCCGCCAGCGGCCGCGGCGAAAACCGCGCCAAGGATGCCGCCACCCGTGCCGCCTCCAGCCCGCTGCTGGACGACATCAATCTCGCGGGTGCCCGCGGCATTCTGGTCAACATCACCGCCGGCATGGACCTGACTTTGGGCGAGTTCGAAGAAGTTGGCGAACTGATCCGTGGTTATGCGGCAGATGACGCCAACGTCAAGGTCGGTACGGTGCTGGATCCGGAACTGGAAGGGGAACTACGGGTTACGGTGGTCGCCACCGGTTTGCAACGGGAACCCGTGCGGCTGGCGGTCGAGAACATCCGGCCACGGTCGGCAGCCATCCCTGCCACGGCGGCAGACTGGCGCAACCTCGACAAGCCCACCGGCATGCGCCAGCTCGAACGTCCGACGGGTTCGAGCGTGCCCGCCCATGGCGGCAACCATACGCCGAACTACGCGGACCTGGACATCCCCGCCTTCCTGCGCCGTCAGGCGGACTAAGGGCGTAGGGCCGGGTCAGCGCAGGCGCTGACCCCGGGCGGCTACGTTTCCCGCCCGGTGGGGAACCGTCTGCCCGCCATCATGCCGCTACCGTGCCCATGGCGAACCGTTACAGCGCGATCAGCCCGTCACCAAGTGCCCGGAAGCATCATGGTCGGCGGCGCTCATCAACTTGCGGTAACGGCTGAGATCCTTGATGCTTTGAATGGGCGTTTCGAGCAAAGCAGAAAGATTGCGCAAAATGCCGTTGACCACCTTGCCCTCCCAGATCGCGTCGAAATGAATCTGGGTATCCAGCCATTGCTCCAGCCAACCCGGATCCGGCAGATGACTCTGCACGCTGTCCTCGGGATACATCGCCTTGTTCACATGGAGATTGGTAGGATGCAATGCCTTCGCCGTCTTGGTATTGGCCATGAGTACACCGATCTTCGCAAAAGCCAGACGCGCGCTGTCCCCGAGGCGATCAATAGCGCGCCGCATATATTTCAGATAAACACCGGCGTGCCGCGCCTCGTCCTTGGATAGCACCTCGTAAATCGAACGGATCACCGGCTCGCTATGCCACTGCGCCGCGCATTTGTACCAGTGTGTCAGGCGGATTTCGCCGCAAAAATGCAGCATAAGGGTTTCCATCGCCGGCGCCGGATCAAATTCAAAGCGCACATTGTGCAATTCCTCTTCCGTCGGCAGATATTCCGGTGCGAAGCGGCGCAGGTATTCCATAAGCACCAGGGCGTGCTTCTGCTCTTCGTAGAACCAGATGGACATGAAGGCCGAGAAATCGGAGTCGCTCCGGTTGTCGCGGAGAAACATCTCCGTCGCCGGGAGTGCCGACCACTCGGTGACCGCATTCATCTTGATCGTGCGCAACTGCTCATCGCTGACCAGGCTACGGTCAAACTGCTCCCAAGGGATATCCGTGGCCATGTTCCAGCGCGCGGCCTCCAGCGATTTGAACAACTCAGGGTATAACATGGCGAACCAACCTCTCTCATGGCGTTCTCGATAACGGGCGCCGGGGCACCTCGGCCCCCTTCCGCACAGCAGACGAAAGTCGCGCGCCGGCCCCCCACAAAGCCTTGTGACAACACCGTGAGGCTTCGTAAAATATATGCTTGGCATTTTACGACAAATCCCGGCATCGGGCGAATGATGGACCATGTATGCCCGGGTACGCGCCAACGGTCCTGAAGTCCGGCCCGGATGAGCACCAGATTCCTGCTCGGCAAGCACGCCTTGCGACGCCTTGCATTGGTTGTTCATAACGGGATAATGTTAGTATATTTTGTAGATCCGGTACGATTGAGTAACCATGAACAGCCAAACCAAACAGGAAACGACTTGCCCCATGGATGCATTGCTCCGCTTGCTGATGGGGCCGTGGACCACATACATCCTCTGGACGCTGAGACAACGCGGTCCCACCCGTTTCGGGATGCTCAAGCGGGAAGTGCACGGCATTTCGTCACGGATGCTGACGGAGCGTTTGCGCACCCTGGAGGAGGCCGGAGTGGTATTCAGGGTGTATCGTCCCAGCATTCCTCCAGAAGTGACTTATGGCCTGACGCCGCGCGGACTGGAACTGCGGGAAGTGCTGGATGCACTGGATACCCTGGCCCGGCGCTGGAATAGCGAAGACGCTGGCAGGAAAAGCATCCACCGGGAATCGGCCCTGCCTGTTACCAATTAGCGGTTACCCGCACCCGCCCCGATCATTCGCCGGGATTTCCATGCTCAATCCGTAGGCGAACCTGGGTCCATGACGTGTCGCGGCACCTGCCTGCGCTGCGGATGACCTAGATTTATCCGGCCATTTGGGGCAGACTTCGCGGATATACTTCGTGTTACGCGGGATCTATGGCTGCATCCTCTCCTCATGTCCTTGTACTGCATGGCCCGAATCTGAATCTGCTGGGCAGTCGTGAGCCCGGCCATTACGGGCGGACCACCCTCTCCGAGATCGATGCCGGGATGCAGACACTCGCCCAGGGCTGGGGCTGGCGACTGCGCAGTCTGCAGAGTAACGCTGAGCATGTATTGATCGATGCGGTCCAGGAGGCCCTCCCCCTGGGCGTCACCGACATCATCATCAACCCCGCGGCATTCACCCACACCAGCGTTGCCCTGCGTGATGCCCTGGCTGCCGTCCAGATTCCGTTTATCGAAGTACACTTATCCAATATTCATGGTCGGGAACCCTTCCGCCGTCACTCCTACTTCTCCGATCTCGCCCAGGGCGTCATCGCGGGACTGGGCGCGGATGGATACTTCCTGGCGCTGGATGCCATTCATCGGCGCATGAAACGCCATAACCCATAACTGACACCAAGGAAAGAGCATGGATATCCAATTCATCCGTCGCCTGGCCGAACTGCTGGAAAAGAGCGCCATCGATGAAATCGAAGTGGTGGAGGGCGACAGCAAAGTCCGGATCACGCGGCACACCGCTCCCGCCCATCCGGCACCGGCCATCGCTTACGCCCAGCCCGCGCCAGCGATGCCGACTACGCCCACCATCGTGGGAACGGCGCCCTCCCCCGCGGCAGCGGTCGAAGTGCCGCCTCAGGGCTATATGATCAAATCCCCCATGGTCGGGACCTTTTATCGCGCATCCTCTCCGGAATCTGCACCCTTCGTGGAAGAAGGCAGCATGGTGAAGGCCGGCCAGACCCTGTGCATCATCGAAGCCATGAAGCTGCTGAACGAAATTGAAGCCGACGTCTCCGGAAAAGTGATCAAGGTTCTCGCTGGCAATGGCCAGCCCGTCGAATACGGTGAACCCCTGTTCATCATCGCCCCCGGGGATTGAAATGTTCGAGAAAATCCTCATCGCCAACCGCGGCGAGATCGCCCTTCGGATTCAGCGCGCCTGCCGCGAACTGGGCATTCGTACCGTAGCCGTCCACTCTGAACCAGATCGCGATCTTCTCCACGTCAAGCTGGCCGACGAATCGGTGTGCATCGGCCCAGCGCCGAGCGATAAAAGTTATCTCAATATCCCCGCCGTGATTGCCGCCGCCGAGGTGACCGACGCCGAAGCGATTCATCCCGGCTACGGATTTCTTTCCGAAAATGCCGACTTCGCCGAACGGGTCGAAAACAGCGGGTTTACCTTCATCGGGCCGCGCGCGGAAACCATCCGCCAGATGGGTGACAAAATCGCCGCCAAGGCCGCGATGAAGAAGGCTGGCGTACCCTGTGTGCCTGGCTCCGATGGACCGCTACCCGACGATAACGAGGCCCTCAAAGCCCTCGCCCGGGAGATCGGTTATCCCGTCATTCTCAAGGCGGCCGGCGGCGGCGGCGGGCGCGGCATGCGGGTCGTACACACCGAAGCACACCTCGTCAACGCCGCGAGCCTGACCCGCGCGGAGGCCGACAAGGCTTTCGGCAACCCGACCCTCTATATGGAAAAATTTCTCGAAACGCCGCGCCACATCGAATTTCAGATACTGTGTGACACCCAAGGTCATTGCATTCACCTTGGTGAACGAGACTGCTCGGTGCAGCGCCGTCATCAGAAAGTGATAGAAGAAGCGCCGGCTCCCGGTATCAGCGCCGCCCAGCGAGCTGAAATCGGTGCATCGGTAGTCAAAGCCTGCCAGGATATGGGCTATCGGGGCGCCGGCACGATCGAATTTCTCTACGATCCCGGCAGCCAAACCTTCTATTTCATTGAAATGAATACACGGGTGCAGGTCGAGCACCCGGTCACGGAGATGATTACCGGCATCGACATCGTCAAAGCGCAAATTCGCATTGCGGCGGGACTGCCTCTCGGGATTCGGCAGGAGGACGTGGTACTCAGCGGTCACGCCATCGAATGCCGCATCAATGCCGAAGACCCGGAGCGCTTCGTACCCTCACCGGGACAGATTACCGCTTGGCACCCCCCTGGCGGGCCGGGCATCCGCGTCGACAGTCATATTTATGCGGGTTATCGGGTACCGCCCTTCTATGATTCCATGATCGGTAAAATCATCGCCTTCGGGGGTGACCGCGAGGAAGCCAACATGCGCATGCGCAGCGCCCTGCGCGAGACCACCATTGAGGGCATTCAAACCAACATTCCCCTGCATCGGCGGGTACTGGAAGAGGCGCAATACGCCACGGGCGGTGTGCATATCCACTATCTGGAGGCCTTGCTCGCCCTATGAAAATCGCCTGGTGGCAGCTCGACATGCGCGTCCCCGCAGCAGCCGCAGCAGCCGTCGAGGCGCAATTGCTGGACGCTGGCGCAGAGGCAGTCACTTTTCTGGAAGGCGATGACAGTGAAGCGGTGTTCGATGAGGGCGATATCTGGCAAAACAGCCGGTGCGAAGCCCTGTTTGCTGCGGACAGCCACAGCGAAACAACCCTGCAAAACCTGATCAGAGACAACGACTGGCGGCCCTACGCGGCACGCTACACCGCGCTGGAGGCACAGGACTGGGTAGCGACAACCCAGGCAGCCTTCCCCGCACGCTGCTTCGGCCGCCTCTGGGTAACCCCCAGTTGGGATGCGGCGCCCGCCAACGCCCCCCGTGTGCTGCATCTCGACCCCGGCCAGGCCTTCGGCACCGGCGCCCACGCCACCACGGCGCTCTGCCTGCGCTTCCTGGATACGCAGATCCGCGGAGGCGAAAGCCTCATCGATTACGGCTGCGGCTCCGGCATTCTGGCCATCGCCGGGCTGCTGCTGGGCGCCGGCCAGGCATTCGGGGTGGATACCGATCCCGTTGCACTGCAGGTAGCGGCCGCCAATGCAGAACGTAACGGCGTCAGCGCCGGTCTGCAGCTCGCGCTGCCGGAAAACGCCAGGCTGCCCCTGGCCGACATCCTGGTCGCCAACATTCTGGCGACCCCCCTTCTGACCCTTGCGCCGGCCCTGGCCCATTCCGTCCGTCCTGGAGGCTGGATCGCACTATCCGGCATCCTGCACCATCAGGAAGCGGAGATTCACGCCGCCTACGAGCCTTATTTTGATCTCGCAGTCGCGCAACACGAAGAAGACTGGTCACTCCTCTATGGCCAGCGCAACACTGGAGTCTGATTATGGAAATTACCTGCCCCCGCTGTGAATCGACCTTCCTCTCGGACGACAAGGCCCTGCGCGAGCACCATTATCGGGTGAAATGCAGCGTCTGCCACCATATTTTTCACGTGGATGTCGCCGCAGAAACTGCTCGTGCGGGCAGCAGCCTGGGGCGCCGTCTGGGTCGGTTTCTACTCATCCTGGCCATCATCCTGCTGGTTATTGCGTTGATCGGACAGATACTCTGGTGGACGCGCAGTTACAGTTACGCCGCGACCAGCGCGCCCATCCGCCGCTTCTTGCTGAGTAGCGCGGAGCAACTGGATATCACCATTCCCTGGCCAGGTCCCAACAAAGACATCCGTATTCTCAACAGCCAGGTCACCCCCGTGGCGGACCACCTGGCGCGGATCACCGGCAATATGGAAAATGTAGCCAACCAGGTTCAGGCCTACCCGGTGATTGAAGTCACCCTCAGCAACGTCTATGGCGCACCCATTGCCCACCTGCATTTTACCGCGACGCAATATCTGAGCGCAGCGTTCCCCGCCCGTGCGGGATTTGTTCCGGGTACGCCAGTACCCTTTGTACTCAGCAGCCCGGCCCTGACAAAGGCGGCGGGTTATCAAATCACCCTCCTCAGCCGTCCCTGAAGGGGTAACCATGGATAGCACGAATATGTCCTTGGGCGATTGCGTAATCCACGTCATGGACCGCTATCTGGCGGATTTGGGAGGCGAAGTCCCCGGCAACCTGCATGCGCTGATCGTCGAAGAAGTGGAGCGTGCGCTGCTCGCGCACACGCTGCAACATTGTGGTGGACAACGCGGCAGGGCCGCCCAGTGGCTGGGCATCAATCGCAATACTCTGCGGAAGAAGTTGCAAACCTACGGATTGGATACCTGAATCAACTGCGGGGCGGCATTTGCCACGGGTTGCTGGTTCACGCCCGGTACCGTGCCGCCGCCATTCAGATAGTGCTGATAATAGGCGAGCACCCGCGGTACGTAGGCCTGAGTTTCTGCGAAGGGCGGGATATGATAGCCCGCCTGGATCACTGCGTTTGATCCCGCATTGTAAGCGGCTATGGCCAGTTTCAGGTCGCCACTGAAGACCCGCAACAAATGGGCGAGATACGCTGTGCCGCCGTTGATGTTATCCGTCGGACTGAAAGCATTCGCCACCCCGAAGCGAAGCGCCGTGGCGGGGATGAGCTGCATCAGGCCGACGGCGCCCTTGGGCGATACCGCACCCGCATTATAACCGGACTCGGCGCTGATTACGGCGTTGATCAGTGCCGAGCTGACCTGGTAACGACTGGCGGCCGCATGAATCAGGCCCTGATAACGCCTCCGGGCGGCGCGGTTGAAATCGGCGCGCGCCACGGCTACCGCCATTTTTGGGGTGCGCATGACCATCCGGTACCGGTCATTCCCGGCAGGCACATTGGTAAGATGCACCACCCCGCTGCTATCGGTATAGGCATAAATATCGGCTTCCGCCGTACCTCCGCAAAGCAGCAACAGCGCTGCCGCCATCAAAGCGGGCTTCACTTCACCACTCGCAGTGCGGGACGCTCACGCTTCCCGGAAATCTCCGCATTCTCTGCACCGCCGCCCGCCGAAGAAGGCGGGGGCGCGGCCGGGATTTCCGGATCGGCAAAGCCCATTCCTTCCTGCGTTTCTGCGGCGTATATCGCCGCTACTGCCGCCATGGGTACGTCCACTGTCCGCGCAACCCCGCCGAAGCGGGCATTGAAGGAAATCCAGTCGTCCGCCATGCGCAGACCGTGGCAGGCACGTGGAGAGACATCGAGAATCATCCGCCCATCCTTTTCATAGCCGCTCGGGACAGACACTCCGGGATAGGCCACCACTACCAGGATATAGGGTGTATGCCCCTGGTCCACGCACCACTGATAGACGGCATTGAGCAGATAAGACTTGGCGCTTTCAGGTAACAATTTTTCCCCCATGTCTGTTCCAGACTCCTAAAACCGTATATAGACGATTTTCGAAAATTCTCAAGAGCAATCAACGCCAGGCCCACGTCTCTGAAGTTTCGAAGCGATCCCAGTAGAATCTGCTCGCGCCTCCTGCGGAGGGCGCCAGCATCACCACCAGCCAGCAGCACAGGTCACTGGCTGTAAATTGCCGGACCCGTATCGTCTCCACCGCCTACCACCCCTGCAGTTTCAACTGGTCCACATCCATTCCGACATCCTGTAGATTTTACGGGATAACAGCGTGCATAGGCTGCCCCGGATGGGGCGGCCTATGCACTTTCAGAATGACTCCTGGTGGTAAGCCACCACCCGCTCCACCTCATTTTTGGCGCCGAGGATGACGGGAATGCGCTGGTGCAGGCCCTGGGGGACGATATCCAGGATGCGGGTCGTGCCCGTGCTGGCCGCGCCACCCGCCTGTTCCACCAGATAGGACATAGGATTGGCCTCATAGAGCAGGCGCAGCTTGCCCGGCTTCTTCGGGTCGCGCTGATCGAACGGGTACAGGAAAATACCGCCCCGACAGAGGATGCGATGCACATCCGCTACCATGGAACCCACCCAGCGCATATTGAAATTGCGTTGGCGAGGCCCATCCGTACCCTGATTGAGTTCGTCGATGTAACGCTGTACCGGTTTCTGCCAGTGCCGGTGATTGCTCATATTGATGGCATATTCACTGGTATCCTCCGGAATACGCATCTGGTTGTGGGTCAGGATGTATTCACCGATGGAAGGATCGAGGGTGAAGCCATTGACCCCGTAGCCGGTGCTGTATACCAGCATGTTGCTGGAGCCGTACAGGGCATAGCCCGCACAGACCTGTTCGACGCCGGGCTGCAGGAAATCGGCGAGTTCCGCATCCCGCCCCACCACCGGCGCCTTGAGGATGCTGAAAATGGTCCCCACGCTGATGCCGACATCGGTATTGCTGGAACCGTCCAACGGATCAAAAAGCAGCAGATACTTGCCGCGCGGGATGTTGCGGGGGATGGGATAGGGGTCATCCATCTCCTCGGAGGCCATACCGGCCAGATGCCCCGTCCAGTCCATGGATTTGAGAATGGCTTCATTGGAGATGATGTCCAGCTTTTTCTGCACCTCCCCCTGGACGTTGTCGGTGCCGGCGCTGCCCAGCGCTCCCACCAACGCGCCACGGTAGACCTGGGCACCGATAAACTTGCAGGAAATGGTGAGATCGTTGAGTAACCCGGCGAAGTCGCCGGAGGCACCAGGATAAAGACGGGTTTCTTCAATGATGAACTGGCTGAGGGTGGTGCCGATGTGCATGCCGGAATCCTTTACAAAAGAGTGAAGAGGTCAGAGGGCACTGAGTCCCAGGCGAAATTTTATGGTGGATTCTATCGCGCGCGCCGTTCCCTGGTCCAACCATGGCAGCCACTGGATATGAAAACGATGGATACCCCCACTGATTTTGGGATAGTAATCCGCACGATCCGACAACTCCAAGCAGATCAGGGAAGGCGGATGGCGTGCATCCAGAAGCGCGCCATAACGCCCTTCCGGGGCTTCCACCCCGGACCACGAGCAGGAGTCCCGCAACAAGGCGAGAATCAGATCGGTGCTATCCTGCAAGATCGACAGACTCTCCCGCCAGCCCTGCAGGAGTCCCGCGATACGCTCGGGGGCTGATATTTCCAGAAGGCCAGAATCGGCAGATCACAGTCGGCGAGGCCTCCGGCCACCCCCATCCTGCCCCGTGCGAGCTGGATGATATCCTGGTGGCGCAACAGTTGCCCGAAGGGTTCGCGATACTCGCGCAGCGCTTTGAGTTGCTGGTCTATGCGGAACTGCCAGGCGCGCAAAGGGCCTTCGTCCGCCTCGGGACTCTGCGACCAGACGGCAAGGCTCTGGGCCAGACGCTCCAGCTCCAGAATGAGATCCAGGCGCAGCTCCGGGCGGCTGCAAAAATCCAGCAGTTCATTATAGGCGCGCAGGGCGTTACGCAGGCAGCCAGCATCGGCCCGCCCCTGCTGTAGTTGTGCAAAAACACTTTCCAGACGCAGCAGCAGGCGCGCGCGTTCATGGAGCGGGTGTTCGTAAACGGCCATGCCGTAACCTCGTTCAGCAGCCGCTGCCGCCGCACGCGACCGCAGACCCCAACGCCAGGCAACGGCCGCGTGCACCATTTTCGGGCAACGTTCCCTCAGGGTGCCACAGGCGCTTTCCCTAAGCAAATCGTCCGGTTCCACGCAAATGACGAAGATAGAGACCCACCTGGGTTTGCAACTCGGTCAGGGTGCCCTCATTGGTGATGATCCAGTCGGCAGCCGCATTACGCGCGGCACGATCACATTGCGCCGCCAGCACTGCGGTGACTTGTTCCTTTGTCCAGCCAGGACGGGCACGCAGACGCTCTACTTGTACGGAGCGGGGACAATCGACCACCAGCACCTGATCCAGCAATGGGCGATAGTCGTTTTCAACCAGCAGCGGCACCACCCAGACCAGCGGCGTTTGCGGATGCTGTTCGGCCAACGCGGCGCTGGCCGTTATGAAGGTGGCCCGAATAAGGGGATGGAGAAGGGCTTCCAGCCAGGTTTTTGCCGCCGTGTCGGCAAAAATGCGGGCGCGCAACGCTGCACGGTCCAGCCCACCTCCCGGGGCGACAAAGGCCGGGCCAAAATGGGCGATGATGGCCTGCAGGGCAGGGCTGCCCGGAGCCACCAGTTCGCGGGCAATGACATCGGCATCCAGCACATGGGCGCCAGCCGCTTTGAGCATTTCGGCGACCGTGCTTTTGCCGCAGGCCACCCCCCCCGTCAGACCGATCCGCAGCGCCATTCAGGAACCCAGCAGGTGCAGGTAACCGGAAAGGATGGCTTGTGGCCACAGCAGCATGAGCCAGCCCCCCAGCGCCAGATAAGGACCGAAGGGCATGGCATAGTCCCGTCCCTTGCCCCGCAGCAGAAAGCCCAGCGCAACCAGTCCACCGCCCAGGGCGGCGATAAACAGGGTCAGGAATACGGCCTGCCAGCCCAGCCACGCACCGATCATGCCGAGCAATTTGAGATCCCCTCCCCCCATGCCGTGCCGTCCTGCGATCTTATAGTACACGGTAGCCAGCAACCACAGGCTACCGTAGCCGATGATTACACCGAGCAAGGCGTCCAGGGGCGTTACCAGCGCCAGCCCGGGCCAGAAAAGTGCCGACCCGTTGAGCAGCAGCCCGGCCAACATGCCCGGCTTGGTAAGACGATCGGGCAGAAGCTGTGTCTCCAGATCGATCATGGTCAGCGCCAGCAGTGCCCAGGTGAAGACCAGGGCGGGAAGCAGATGCCAGGTCAGGCCCAATTGCCAGACCACCACCAGACTGAGCAGTCCGCTCAGCAGTTCCAGCGCCGGATAACGCCAGGCAATGGACTTGCCGCAAGCATGGCAGCGGCCACGCAGCGCCAGCCAGCTCAGGACCGGGATATTTTCCCAAGGGCGCAACACATGGCCACAGTGTGGGCAGTGGGACGCAGGATAAATGATGGATTCGCGGCGGGGTACCCGGTGTACCACCACGTTCAAAAAACTGCCCACGAGCAGGCCGAGCAGCGTGGTCAGGATATAGGTCGCCCCCAGGAGGGTCTGCGTCATACGCCACCCCCGGGAATGACCGGTGCAGCCGCAGATCCAGCGACTGCAGACTGATCCCCAGCAGAATGGCGGCACGGCGCCGATCCCCTTCGGCCTGATCGAGCACCTGCCGCAGCAATGCGGCCTCCGCCGCGTCGAAAGGGGCCGGTACGGCGATTACCGGCGCCAACGCCAGCCCGTTGCTTTTCGCCACTGGGCCGCCGGAGGAGGACATCCCATCGTCGAACAGCATCCCTTCCTGCTTGAGGGCAAGGCTCCGCTCCAGAACATTTTCCAACTCGCGAACGTTGCCGGGGAAGGCGTAACCACCCAGCCGCTCCAAAGTGCCTGGGGATAGCAGTGCCGGAATATCCTCCGGTGCCACGCCGATACGTTGCAGAATCACCTCCGCCAGTTGCGGGATGTCTTCCGGATGTTCCCGCAAGGCCGGCATATGGAGTCTCACGACATCCAGACGATATCGGAGATCCTGACGAAACTTTCCGGCCGCAACCATTTCCTGCAGGTCACGGTGGGTGGCGGAAATGAAGCGCAGGTCCAGGGAGATTTCCCGCGCCGCACCCAAGGGGCGAATGGCCCGCTCCTGAATGGCCCGCAGCAGCTTGACCTGCATCATCATCGGCAGATCACCGATCTCATCCAGAAAAACAGTGCCCCCATTGGCCGCCGCAAAGAGTCCTTCGCGACGCTGTACGGCACCGGAATAAGCCCCCTTTTCGGCACCGAAGAGCTCACTCTCCACCAGCCCCTCGGGAATGGCGCCGCAGTTGACGGCCACGAAGGGCTTGTCGTGACGGGGTCCCGAGGCATGAATGGCGCGTGCGGCCAGTTCCTTGCCCGTACCGGACTCACCGGTGATGTGTACCGGCGCATTACTCCGCGCTACGCGGCGGATATCGTCGCGCAAGCGCTGCATGACCGGCGCATCGCCGACCAGTCGTTGGGTGCCGCCCAGACCCGCTGGGGACAGGCGGCTGAGATCAACGGCCTGGGATATCAATCGCCGCAGACGCGCCAGCTCGATGGGCTTGGCCATGTAATCGAAGGCCCCCGCCTGCATCGCTTCGACGGCACCTTCGGCGGAAGAATAGGCCGTAATCACGGCGACCGGCACTTGTGGATATGACTCGCGCAAACGGCGGATCAGATCAAGACCGGAACCGTCGGGCAAACGCAGATCGCTCAAGCATAAAGAAGGGGCACCTTCGGCGAGGCGGGCGAGGGCTTCCGCAAGGGAATATGCGCCAGTGACAGTGATCCCCATACCCTGCAGCGTAATGCGCAGCAGTTCGACGATGCCCGGCTCGTCATCGACGATCAGGGCGGGCGGCAAACCGGAATAGTCAGCCATCACGCCTCTCCGTCCACCCCCTGCGGGGGAGAAAAATCCGGAACAATACGCCGCCCTGGGGGTGATTTTCACAGGCTATGCGCCCGTCGTTGATGCGCAGCAGTTCCCGCACCATGGATAAACCCAGCCCGGTACCTCGGGGGTTGGTGGTAAAAAACGGCTCAAAAATGCGCTCCATCACTTCCGCCTTTACGCCCGGTCCAAAATCCCGCAGCGTCACCATGATGTTCCCTTCGTCCTCGGGGACGGCATCGATTTCGACACGCATCGTAGCATCTTCCGCCACGCCGTACTGCGCGCTGTTATGCAACAGATTCCAGAATACCCGCCGCAACTGCGCGGGATCGGCATAAACCGTAAGCTGCGGCGCGATTTCGCCGATGGCGATGCTCATGGGTGCCAACAGTGGATCCGCCTGCAACTGGGCGGTGAGCATCGGCAACCAGCTCCGCAAGAAAATGGGTTCGGAATGCGCCGGACTCGGACGCGCCATCTCCAGCACCGATTCGACAATGGCATTGATGCGTACCGTCTCCCGTTCCAGAATGTCAAAAAGATGCTGCGAAGCGGGGTCGTCCATGCGCTCGGCGAGAAGGCTGCCGGCGTGGCGAATCACGCTGAGAGGATTACGGATCTCATGGGCGATATTGGCCGCCAGACGACCGAGCGCCGCCAGTTGCGCCTCTCGTTCCCGGGCACGCAGTGCGGATGCATCACGGAGGAGAAGCAGTCGGTAAGAGCTATCGGGCAGGTCGATCCTGCGCACCAGCAGAGTCAGGGTGCTGTCCTGCAGAGTTGGGTCACGCCCGTTTGCCGTGATCACCATCTCGCTGTCGTTGGCCGTGGCCTGTCGCAGCATCATGGCCAGACGCGGCTGCACTACGCCGATGGCGATAGGCATGGAGGTCCATTTCCGGTAACCCGAAAGCGTCCGTGCCGCGGGGTTGCTGAGCACCACGCGACTTTGCCGGTCCAGCACAAAAATGCCCACATCCATATGCTGCACAATTTCCTGGCTCAACGCATTCAGATTGACGACCTCTGCATCCCTTTGCAGCGCTAGACGGTTGCCACGTTCCAGACTCGCCACCAGACTGTCGGCCAGTACCGCCACCGCCACCAATGCGAGGAGATAAATGAAAAGCTGACCGAGGGGCGGATGCACGGCGGTCATCCCGCCGAATAGCGACTCGCCGACCAGCAGCGCCAGCAATATCCACACGAAAACAAAAGCGCTTTTGCCGCGCAACAGGCTTGCCGTGGACACCAGCAGCAGAAAGGGCAGGATACTGAAGGGGCCACTGACACCGCCACCGAAATGCAGCAGCAGCAACACCAGCAGAGTGTCCGTCGAGACCTGAATCCAGGCGTGGCGGCGCGGTTGCGTCGGCCATCGCAACAGCAGTCCCAGCAGGTAGACGAGGCTGACCAAGGCGGCCACCAAGGTCAGGATGTGCAGCAGTTCGGCATGCCCTCCCAGATCGATGATGGTTTCATTGACCGGTAAGCGCACCAGGATGGCGATGGCTGCCGCGATCAGCAACCGATAGGCGGAGATGCCCCAAAGTCGCCGCCAGTCACCCATCATCTCCGCCATATCAGGTACCAGCCCGCCGCGCCGTCCTGCAGGACCTTACCCGTGCCAGCGCGCATCCTCCGCTCACCCCTGCCGTCCCGTGGCTTCTGGCATCACATATCTGCAGACACCGGGCGACAGCATCAAAGATTGGTCACCCGCAGCACCTCCTCCAGACTGGTCACGCCCTCCCGGATCCGCCTCAGCCCATTCTGCCGCATGGTCAGCACCCCCTCCTGTGCCGCGGCGCGCGCCAAGTCGATGGACGTGCCGCCACGCATGATGATTTCGCGCATGGTGTCGCTCACCGGCATCACCTGATAAAGCCCCATCCGGCCCTTATATCCGGTTTTATTGCACTGTTCGCAGCCCACAGCGCCCAGAGGGCGCCAGCCCTGCAGATCCTCGGGCGCAAGTCCCGCCTCGATCAGGGCCTGTTCGGGAATGCGCAGGGGTTTTTTACAGTGCGGGCAAAGCCTGCGGACGAGTCGCTGCGCCATCACCAGATGTACGCTGCCGGCGATGTTATAGGTGGGAATACCCATGTTCTCGAGGCGAGTGAGACTCTGTGGAGCATCATTGGTGTGCAGGGTGGCCAATACCAGATGGCCCGTCTGGGCTGCCTTGATGGCGGTTTCGGCGGTTTCCAGATCGCGCACCTCGCCGACCATGATGATATCCGGGTCCTGGCGCAGGAAGGAGCGCAGGGCTGCGGCAAAGGTGAGACCGATGCGCTCGTTGATGTTCACCTGATTGATCCCGTACACCGGGATTTCCACGGGGTCCTCTGCGGTACTGATGTTGCAGTCACCGGTGTTGAGGATGTTCAGGGCGGTATAGAGGGTCGTGGTCTTGCCGGAACCCGTGGGCCCGGTGACCAGAATCATGCCGTAGGGCCGATGGATGGCGTCCTCAAAGGCTTTGCGCTGCTCTGGTAAAAAGCCCAGTTGCTCGATGGGCACCCTGGAACTGGCGGGATCCAGCAGGCGCAGCACGATCGTTTCGCCAAAACTGGTGGGCAGAAAGGAGACGCGAAAATCGATGACCCGGGCCGGGGGCACGCGGACCCGCAGTCGGCCGTCCTGCGGCAGACGTCGCTCGGAAATGTCCAGACGGCAAAGAATCTTCAGGCGCGAGGTGACCCCGTCCCGCAACGCCACGGGCGGATGCAGCGCATCCTGCAATACGCCATCGAGGCGGTAACGTACCCGAAAATCCTTTTCATAGGGTTCCAGGTGAATATCGGACACCTCGCGCTGAATGGCATCCAGCAGCAGTTGCCGGACAAAGCGCACCACCGGCGCATCCTCGACACTACCGTCGTTCTCCTGGGCGAGGTCGAATTCTTCCGGATCTTCCTCACCGTGCGGCTTATCCACGAATACGTCGTCAATCCCGCCCTGCAAGCTGTTGACCGCAGCATGTACCGCCTTGACCAGTTTGTCGGCCTCAACCAGCACCGGCATCACCTGCAAACCGGAATTGAATTTCACATCCTCCACCGCCTTGAAGTCCGTGGGATCGGCCATGGCGAGGTAGAGGGTGTCCCCATGCTTCGATAAGGGCAGCACCAGATAGCGGGTCATCAGCCCTTTGTCGAGCTTGCGGATGAGCAACGCATCGATCGCCGCTGCGTCGAGATCGAGCATGGGCATGTTGTAGCGCGCGGAAAGGTGCGCCATGAGCACCGCGGCCGGGACGGCGCCCTTCTCCACCACATAAAACAGCAGCGGCGTCTTACCGCGGGCAGGATCGGCGGCCAGGCTTTGCAAGCGCGTCTCGTCGCTTAAACCGTTACTGACGAGCGCCCGCAATACTGGCGTTAACGAGATGTGTTCCGGGTTTGTAGCCATCGACGCAATATCTCCTCCACGGCGGCGGTCTGCGGCAATGTTCCGGTCCATATCCGAAAACTCTCCGCGCCCTGCTCTACCAGCATACCCAGCCCATCCACCGCACCCAGCCCGGCTTGCCGGGCGGCTTGCAGCAGGGGCGTTTCCAATGGGTTATAGACGATATCGTACACACTGCCATTTTCGGGCATGCGGGCCAGATCCAGTTCCGGGTGGTCCTCGCCGTGCAGGCCCCGCGTGCTGGTGTTGACGAGCAACGAACTGCAGGGCAACACGGCAGACAATGCCGCCCGGTCCAGCGGGATGGGATGCACCGGGAGGCCGGGAAACTGCGCCGCCAGCACTTCGGCACGCGGCAGGTGGCGATTCGCCAGATAAATCGCCGGACATCCGGCATGGCCGAGGGCGTAGACGATGGCCCGGGCAGCCCCGCCGGCGCCGATTACCGTCGCCGGATACTGCCGCCAGCCGTCCCCCGTCGCACGTTCCAGCGCCCGCAAAAATCCCGGTGCATCGGTGTTGTGCCCTTGCATGCCCGAGGGCGTGAAACAGATGGTGTTCACTGCACCGATAGCCCGCGCCTCCGCGCTGAGCCACTGCATCAGCGGCAATACGGCCTCCTTGTGTGGGACCGTGACATTCACGCCCCGGATCCCGAGCGCCGGCAACCCGGCCAGCGCCGCGGCGATATCCTCTTCGCGCACCGGAAAAGGTACATACACCAGATCCAGTTCCTGCTGCGCCGCGAAGAGACGATGCAGCCACGGCGAGAGACTGTGGTTGACGGGAAACCCCAGGATGCCATAGACGGAAGTGCCGCCGTCGGGGTGCCAGCAATGCCGGAGGTCAGACGGAGCGGAGGGCATGATAGGGGCCTTCCCTGGCGGTGATTTCCGGCCGTTGCGAGAGTTGGACGAGCAGATCCGGCCAGTTATCTCCGGGCAGAATATTACCCAGGATCATGGGGTGCCGCGCCCCCGTAAACCGCTCCAGGTCCAGGCGTTTCCCCAGCAGGCACTGGCTGCCCAGCCAGGCGAAGGCCAGCGCCTCCAGGGCCTGACCGGGGATACCGCTGTGCCGCCCGCCGTGCAGCACCCGGGTCTCCGTCATGGCGTCCTGCAGGGCCTGCATCAGGGCCTGGTTTTCAGCCCCACCGCCGAATACCAGCATCTCCGCGGCACCCGGTGTCCAGGCTCGCACCGCCTGTGCCACGGACTCGGCGGTCAATGCCGTCAGTGTCGCCAGAAAATCCGCCGCGGAACCCCGCCAGGAAGACCACCAACGCGTCACCAGCGGCATGCCGAAAGTCTCCCGACCCGTACTTTTGGGCGGTGCTTGCCGGAAGAACACGTGGTCCAGCCATTCCTCCAGGCGTGCCACATCGCGCTGTCCGGCAGCCGCCAACCGGCCATCCACGTCGCAGGTAGCCTGTCCGGCGCTACACAACTCCACGGCGGCGTCCATGAGTACGTTACCCGGACCGCAGTCGAACGCCAGCAGCGGGCGCGGATCGCCGGCACCCGGCAACCAGGTCACATTGGCCATGCCACCGAGATTGAGTATCAGACGCGGATGTTCATCCTGAAAGCAGTATTGATGGAAAGGCGGCACCAGCGGTGCGCCCTCGCCCCCCGCTGCCACATCCGTACGCCGGAAATCGTGGACCACCGTCAGACCTGTTGCCACCGCGATATCTGCCGCCGCACCAATTTGCAGCGTGAAACCGGGATCACCCCGCGGCTGATGACGAATGGTCTGCCCATGCAGGGCGATGAAGTCCACCGGACCCAAGCGGTCCATGGCCTCCCGGGCCACCCGTGCATAACAGGCACCCAGACGTCGGTCGAGTTGCGCCATCGCTTCGACACCCAATGGCCCGTTGGCGGCCAGCACTTCCGTGCGCAGTGCGGGCGCAAAGGCGCGCGTGAAAACGCCCCGATACCCCCCACAGCCGGCGACGGCCAAATCCAGCACCGCGGCATCCACACCATCAGCACTGGTGCCCGACATCAACCCCAGGCCACGCAAGGCGGTTATCGGGTCGGAACGCGCTGCAGCCGGAGCGGCAACGGCACCTCAGTGACCCTCGTCGTGCTCGCCGTGACCATGGACATGGCCGTGGGCCAGCTCTTCGGCGGTGGCATCCCGTACTTCCAGCACCGTCACATCGAAGTTCAGGGTCATTCCGGCCAGGGGATGATTGAGATCGACGGTAATCTCGTCACCTTCGATGTCGATGATCGTGGCCAGACGTGTACCATCCTCGGTCATGGTCTCAAACTGGGTACCGACCTCCAGCTCTTCGGCGTCGTCAAAATCTTCGACACCCACCACTTCCACCAGATCTTCGTCCCAGTCACCATAGCCCTCCTCGGGAGGGATGGAGACCTCCAGCCTGTCGCCGACACGACGCCCCGCCAGGGCCTGCTCCAGACCGGGGATGACGCCATGGTGGCCATGCAGATAGACGAGGGGTTCTTCCCCCACAGAGCTGTCGATCAGCTCTCCTTCTTCATCGGTCAGGGAATAGTCGATAGTGACGACTTTGTCTTTGCTGATTATCATGGCGCGAGTCCTGTTAGGTTGGAGGGCCGAGGGAAAATGCTGTCCTACATTGGCGGTGCGGCTCGATTTTAGCCTGACTCTGGGGAAACGGCAAAGTTTTCCGGGGCATCCCAATCACGCCAATGAGGCTCCAGAATCCGGCTGAATGCTTCTATCCAGAGAGGATTGTCGTTGAGGGCCGGGATATAACGCAATTCCTGTCCACCTGCATGGAGGAAAGTTTCTTTGCCTTCGATAGCTATTTCCTGCAGTGTTTCCACGCAATCCGCAGCAAAACCTGGACACACGGCATCTACGCGGGACACGCCGGCGCTCGCCAGCCCGACCAGGGTTCTGTCCGTATAGGGCCCCAGCCATCTGGCGGCGCCGAAGCGGCTTTGGAAGCTCTGCACCCACTGATCATCGGACAGGCCGAGCGCCTGTACCAGCAACGCGGTGGTCTTTTCGCACTGGGCACGATAGGGGTCGCCCTTCAGGACGGAGCTTTCCGGTAAGCCGTGGAAGGTGATGAGCAGACGCTCCGCCTGTCCGTGCGCCTGCCACCAGGCGCGGATGCTGTCCGCCAGGGCGCCGATATAGGCGGGATGCGCATGCCAGTCGCGAATCATGCGCATCTCCGGGATTTCGCGCCATTTCCGCAACTCTTTGGCAACCGCATCAAAAGTGGAGGCCGTGGTGGCCGCCGCATATTGCGGATACAGCGGAACCACCAGAATCCTGCCACATCCAGCGTCGCGCAAGGCCGCCATGCCCTTTGCGACGGAGGGATTGCCATAACGCATGGCTAGTTCCACCCGGACCTGACCGGGAAACTGACGATCCCAGCGGGCCTGAAGTGCATCGCACTGGCGCTGGCTATAAACCATCAGGGGGGATCCATCGGGAAGCCAGATGCTGGCATAATTGCGCGCCGAGCGGGCGGGACGAAATCGCAGAATGGGACCGTTCAGGATGGGCCACCAAAGCACCCTGGGAAGCTCCACCACCCGGGTATCGCTGAGAAACTCGCGCAGGTAGCGGCG
The DNA here is from genome assembly GCF_003966655.1 of Acidithiobacillus ferridurans. Classification (NCBI taxonomy): domain Bacteria; kingdom Pseudomonadati; phylum Pseudomonadota; class Acidithiobacillia; order Acidithiobacillales; family Acidithiobacillaceae; genus Acidithiobacillus; species Acidithiobacillus ferridurans. The sequence goes on from NZ_AP018795.1 coordinate 1,204,841, forward strand.
CACCGCCGGGGCGGTAGGCGCATCGGGGGTGCCGAGATTGACGACCAGAATACCGATCACGCGCCGCTCTCCAGTGTGATGCAGACGGGTGCGTGATCCGAGGGACGCTCCGCCGCCCGGGCGGCACGGTCGATGACCACCTCCCGCGTGCGCGAGAGAACGGGAGAGGAAGCCAGAATCAGATCGATGCGCAGGCCCTGATTACGCCGAAACGCCGCAGCGCGGTAATCCCACCAGCTCCACGCCCGCGCATCGGGATGCAGCTTGCGGTAGCTGTCATGCAGCCCGAGTTCCAACAGGGCGCCCAACGCCGCCCGCTCCGGCGCCGAGCAGAGGATGCCCTCCCCCCAGTCTGCAGCGTCGTAAACATCGCGAGCATCGGGGCAATATTGAAGTCCCCCACCAACAGCAGTTGCGGCCAACCCTGCAATTCTCCGGCGATCAACCCACGCAGGCGCTCCAGCCATTGTAACTTGTAGGGATACTTGTCGCTGTCCAGGGCCTGGCCGTTGGGTACATAGACGTTGACGACGCGCAGGTCGCCGAAGCTGGCGGCGCACAGCCGCGCCTGCCCGTCGCCGCCATCCGGCCAGTCGCAGCGGACGTCACTGGGTGGGTTGCGGCTCAGTATGGCAACCCCATTATACGTCGGTTGACCGTGATAGAGCGCCCGATAACCGGCATCCGCCAACTCGGCCACCGGGAAACGCGCATCGGCCAACTTGGTCTCTTGCAGACAAAGGACATCCGGCTGCTCGCTACCCAGCCATGCCAACACCTGGGGGAGGCGTACCTTGAGGGAGTTGACGTTCCAGGTCGCAATTTTCACGAAGATTACCGGGGGGCCGTGGCGCTGACGCTGGGGCGCAGGCGCATGGTATGCATCCAGGCCGTCAAATCCGGGAATTGCAGCAGAAAATCCGGCGCGCGCAGATCAACGTAACCCACGGCCGCGACCGTCGCAATCTGCGCCAGGGTCAGCACCGGCGCGGTGCCGGCATCCTGCCACGCGTCCGTCTCTTCCTGGAGTATCGCCAGGGCGGCCAGGATCTTGCCACGGGCGCGCTGCAGCATGGCGGCATCCTGGCAATCGCTGGCATGGCGCTGCTCCAGCACCCAGGCAATGGTCGTATCCATGATGCCGCTCGCCAGCGCCTCGATCCGCAATGCCTCGATGCGGGCTTCCGGGTCGTGGGGGATGATGGCGGGTTCCGGGCACAGGATTTCCAAGTACTGGATGATCACTGCCGAATCATATACCGACGAACCGTCATCCCGCACCAGCACGGGGATCTTGCCCAGGGGGTTGTGCTCCAGGGCCGCGTGGCCGGGAGCGCGGAGATCCACCCACTCCATATCACAGGGGATGTTTTTTTCCAGCAGCGCGATATGCACTTTCCGGGCATAGGGACTGGTCTGCGTCGCATAAAGTCGCATCGTCATCTCTCCTTTTCTGCTGAGTCCGACCGCTATCTGTTATCATGACGAAAGCATCGCCCCAAGCCAACCCCGGAAAGACCAGCGCGCCATGAATTACGACCATCATTACCACGCGGGCAACGCCGCCGACTGCGTCAAGCATCTGGCCCTGAGCCTCACCTTGCAAACCCTGATCCGCAAGGACAGCCCCCTTGCCTATATCGAGACCCACGCAGGAGCAGGGCGATATGCCCTGGGCGTACAGGGGGAACACCTGCAAGGTGTTTCGCGCCTGTGGGCGGACCGGCGCAGCCTGCCATATGCGGGCGCATGGTTGAAAATCGTCAGCAATGAGAATGCTGACGGCGCGTTGCACCACTATCCCGGCTCGCCAGCCCTCGCTGCCGCACTGCTCCGGCCGACCGACCGGATGGTACTCTGCGAGGAACAGCCGGAAGTCGCGGCACGCCTGCGCAAGGCGATAGGGAAACGGGCCCATACCAGCGTCGTCGGTGAAGACGGCTATCGCGCCCTCTTCGGGCAGATCCCCCCGCCGGAAAAACGCGGACTGGTCCTCATCGATCCGCCTTTCGAACGCAGGGATGAATGGGAGCGCCTTGCCGATATCCTGATCCGTGCCTATCAACGCTGGCCGCAGGGGGTGTATCTCGTCTGGTACCCGGTGAAAATCCGCGGTACGATCACCCGCCTGTGGCAGGCGTTGCGCGGGCGTCTGCCCGCCTTTGCCTGCGAACTGCTGCAGATGCCGGAAGAGGGTCGGGAACAGCTTTTCGGCAGCGGACTGATCGTGGTGAACCCACCCTGGGGTTTGCGCGAGGCACTGGCCGCGGCACTGACGGAATTGGGTCCACTGCTCAGTGCGCCGCAAGGCGGTGGGTTGTGGTCCCTGCGTTGCCAGGGCTGGCCGGGTCCCGAGAAGAGTTAGCCGGCGTATGCCAGGGGTCACCACCCGAACCCGCCAGTGCGCTCTAACGCATGATTTATCAACAAGGAACCACCATGAGTACCACGACGCTGCCCAATATCGACCATGTGCGCAAGCTGCTTCTGTATGGCGGCCCCCTCGCGCAACTCCAGGGAGAACTGGTCAAACAACCCGACCAGGAAATCAGTATTGCCGTACTGTATCAACTGGCACTGCGCCATGGCGTCATCAGTCCGACGGCAGCGCGGGAAGGGCTCGCCCTGCTCGCCGCGGTGGGTCCCGCCGGTGCTGCGGGGCGGGCCATCCTGGAACGGGTGCTGACGGAAGGGGATTTTCTGGCAGTGCGGGTGATGCGTTGAGTGGTCATGACCATGCGCCTGTATAGCTGGAACGTGAACGGCTGGCGCGCCGCCTGCCGCAAGGGTTTGCGCGAATGGGTCGCGATGGCGCGGGCGGATGTGCTCTGCTTTCAGGAAATCAAGGCCGACCCGGACCGCCTGCCGGCGGCGGAAACCGCACTGGATAGTTACGATGCCCGCTGGGCAGTCGCTGAACGCCCGGGTTACAGCGGCGTCGCCACCTTCAGCAGAGCGCCCTGCCGGCCGCTGACAACGGGCCTGGGCATCCCGCGCTTCGACCGGGAGGGGCGCGTGGTTATCACTGACTGCGGTGATTTCGACCTGTATAACGTCTACTTCCCCAACGGCAAGAAGGATACGGAACGCCTCGCCTTCAAGCTGGATTTCTATGCCGCCTTCCTGGAACTGATCAACGCACGGGTCGCCGCCGGTCGGGCGGTGGTATTCTGTGGCGACGTCAACACCGCCCATCAGGCCATCGACCTTGCACGCCCCAAAGAAAACGCGAGAATATCCGGTTTTCTCCCCGAGGAAAGGGCCTGTCTGGACCAATGGGCAGCGGCGGGCTGGGTGGACAGCTTCCGCCACCTTCACCCGGATGCCGTGGAATATTCCTGGTGGAGTCAGCGCACCAACGCCCGCGCCCGCAATATTGGCTGGCGTCTCGATTATTTCTGGATACATGAGAACCTGTTGCCGCGCCTGCGCGGGGCGGGAATCGCCACCGATGTGACCGGCTCCGATCATTGCCCGGTCTGGCTGGAGTTGGATTGAATGAACCTGGAACAATACACCGCCCTCGCCGGCGACGCGCTGCAGACGATCACCGATTTCCGGCGCTGGGGCGCCAGCCGTTTTGCCGCCGCAGGGCTCGATTTCAGTCAGGGCCAGCAGCAACCCCGCGGCGAAGCCGACGCGCTCCTGGCCGCGGCACTGCACCTCGAGCCGGAAGATCTTGCGGAATTCGGCGCGGCACGCCTGCTGGACCGCGAAAAAACCACGATCTTCAAGCACTTTTATCAACGGGAAATACTCCGTCGGCCCGCCGCCTATATTACCGGCGAAGCCTGGTTCGCCGGACTGCGTTTCAGCGTCGATGAACGTGTCCTCATTCCCCGCAGCCTGCTCGAACCCTTCATCGAGGAGGGCTTTGCGCCCTGGGTAGAGGCGTCGCAGCTGCGCCGCATTCTGGAGATCGGCACGGGCTCCGGCTGCATGGCCATTACCCTGGCGCTGCGCTTTCCGGAGGCGGAAGTGGATGCGGTGGACATCTCTGCAGATGCCCTCTCCGTGGCACACGCCAATATCCGGCGTTACGGTCTGGAAGACCGGGTGCACCTGCATCAATCCGACCTCTTTGCCGCCCTGGAGGGACGACGCTATGACCTGATTCTCAGCAACCCGCCCTATGTGGACGCGGCAACCATGGCGGAATTGACCCCGGAATACCGGCACGAGCCTCGTCTCGCCCTGGCCGCCGGTGAGGATGGTCTGGACTGCCTGCTTCCCCTTCTGGAGCAGGCACCGCATCACCTGGAGGGGGGCGGCGTCCTGGTGGTGGAAACCGGCGATGCCGAAGAAGCCCTCATCCGTCGCCGTCCCGACCTGCCCTTGATCTGGCTGGAGCATCCGGCCGGAGGTTCCGGCGCCTTTCTAGTGGTAGCCGCGGCCGACGGCGGATTTTAGGCCTCCTGCGCCGCCTCAGTCCGGCGTCGCCAGCAGGTCCAGGAAAGCGCGCACCGCCCGCGACTGGAAATCGGCCTGAGGGCGCATGAGGTACAAGGTCCAGAACAGGCCATGGGGCGGATCGAGGCGCAGGGAAGCCAGCGGCCAGCGTACCTTATCCAAGGCCTCTACCGACGCGAAACCTATGCCCAGCCCGGCGGCGACGGCGTCTCGCAGCGCCTCCACCCCGGTCACCTCAACGCTGTAGCGCGCCCGCAATCCGGCACGGACAATGGCCGCCTCCACCCGCCGGCGGATCCCCGAATGCGGCTCGCGCCAGACGATAGGTTCCGCCAATACCTCCTCCCAGCGTACCCACCCCCGGCCCGCCCGCACCCAAGGATGATCCTGGGGAAGGATCGCCACCAGTTCATCCTCCCGCCAGGCCTTCAACTCCATATGCGGCGGTAAGCCACTGCGCTCTATCTGTTCTTCGGTGAACAGTAGATCCCAGGCACTCAACGGCAGGTTGTCGGTCAGCGGTCCGGTCCTGAGTTGCAGTTGAACGCCGGGATAGCGTCCGCGAAAACGCGCCAGATGCTCCATGAGAAAGTAATTCGCCACGGTATTGCTGGCCGCGATGCGCAGGCTTCCTTCCTGCAGTGCATGCCGCCGCGCCGACCAGTTTTCCACTTCGCCGAGACCTTCCCGCAGGCGACGGGCATAGGGCAGCAGGGACTCTCCCGCGGCGGTCAGACGGATACCCCTCCCGGCGCGCTGGTACAGGGGCTCGCCGACCGCGGCCTGCAGTGCGCGCAACCGCTCGGAAACCGCCGGCTGGCTGCGCCGCAGGATCTGCGCTCCGGCACCTACTCCCCCAGCCTCCGCCACCGCCAGAAAGGTCAGCAATTCCTCTGCATGTATTCTCATAGGTATTTCCGATGATTCAACGTAAATCAATCTATTAGTTGAATATTAGTGTTGGCGTTAAATTATGGCAACTTTCGAGGATCCAACGGCGTGGAAACATTACCATCCCTCTCCCAAACCTGGCCCCTCTTCGCGGGGGTCGGCCTTGCCCTTGGCATGGGCTCTTTCGATGGCGCCGCGCTACAGGGCATTTTTCCCTACGTCGCGGGCGGCCTCTCCACCAGCAGCGATCACGCCCTCTGGACGCTCACCTATTTCATCGTCCATTGGTCACTGGGGATCTCCCTGATGCCGTGGACAACCGCCCGCTTCGGCATGCGCCGCGTCTTTCAGGTGGCGGTTATCGTGGCCATGGCAGGCACCCTCATCAGTGCGGTGACCGACAATCTCTGGATCATGCTGCTGTCCCGCGCCCTGCAGGGTATCGCCGCCGGAATTCTTGTCCCCCTCAGCCAGAGCCTCTTTTTACGCCACAGCCCGAAAGCACGCCACGGCATGGTCACCATCTTCTGGAGCAACGCCATGCTGGTGCCATTTTTCTTCGGACCGGCCATTGGCGGCCTGTTGGCGACAGAACTCGGCTATCGCAGCATTTTTCTGCTGTCCTTGCCGATCTGGGGCGTCGCCCTGTTTCTGGGCAGCACGGGCATTCCCAAAGATCGCGGTGATCCCCGGACGCCGCCCTTCGACGGCTGGGGTTTCGGCCTGCTCTACGGCGGACTGATGAGCATGCAGGTGGTGCTGGATCAGGGCGAGCAGTACGGCTGGTGGCATTCGGCCTTCATCCTGAAAATGACCCTGTTCGCCTTCGTCTTCCTGCTGCTCTTTGCCTGGCGCGAAAGCGAGACCCGCCATCCCCTGCTGCAACTGCGCTTCTTGCGTCGGCGCAATTACTGGCTGGGGCTGCTGCTGCTGTGCCTGGGCTGGGCCATGTTCATGGGCTGGGCCTCCCTGCTGCCCCTCTGGGCGGAGGAAACACTCGGTTTCAATGGTTTCTGGGGGAGTGCGGTGCTCGTTCCCCTCGCCCTCGGCGCCATCCCTTTATCGACCCTGATGGACCGTCTGCAGGGATTATTGGGTCTGCGCCGCCTGACGACCCTCTGCTTTGCCATTTTTGCCTTCGCCTACGGCAGCGCCTATCTCAGTCCCATCAGCAGCCTGGGCGACCTGTTCTGGCCGATACTATTCATCGGCACGGGCGTGGGCATGCTCTTCGTACCGCTCACCATGGTGATTCTCTCCGGCCTCGGCGCCCAGGAAATTCCGTCAGCCGCCACCACCAGCAATTTCATTCGCGTCTTCAGCGCCAACATCGGGGTGAGTCTGCTGAGTGTCTACTGGACCCGTTACAGCGCCCTCGCCGGCGACCACCTGCGGAGCCACGTCAGTCGCTTTGGCCGGCACACCACACTCTCACCTCAGCACCTGCACGCCCTGATCAGCGCGCAGGCGGACACCCTGAGCATCGACAACCTGCTGCGCCTGTCTATGTGGGCCTGCCTGGCAGCAGCGGTTGCCGCCTACGTCTTTATCATCCCGCCGCGCGTTTTGAGAGGCGCCGATAGCCCGCGCAATTATGTGGAGGAGGAAGAGGACGAGTTTTCCTTATCCGCCCGTGCGCCCGTCGGGGAGGGCGCAGGCATCTCTTCTTGAGGCGGCCACCACATTCCGGGCAAGGGACCAGATCTGCGGTTATGCCGACAGAGTATCCAGAACACGCCACCTCTGCCGTAAAATGTTTGCTTCGGTTACACTAAGGCAAAAATTTCGTGCATAAGGTAGCCCTGTGAAAGCATTTGTCAGCCAGGCCCTGCAAGGGGCGCTTCAACAACTCCACGCCCAGGGCCGCATTCCAGGGATTCCCGCCACCCTGGAGCTGGATCGCCCCAAGCAGGTGGAACACGGCCATCTCGCCAGCAACGTCGCCCTGCTCCTCGCCAAAGCAGTCGGGCGCAAGCCCCGCGACATCGCCAACGACATCGTCGCAGCGCTGCCTGCCTCGGACTGGATTGCCCGCACCGAGATTGCCGGTCCCGGCTTCATCAATTTCTTTTTGCAGCCTGCCGCCTTTCACGCCGTCATTCAACGGGTACATACCGAAAAAGAGCGCTTCGGCGCCAACCGGAACGGCGTCGGCCAGCGCCTGCAACTGGAGTTCGTCTCCGCCAACCCCACCGGCCCCCTGCACGTCGGGCATGGGCGCGGCGCCGCCTATGGCGCCAGCCTCGCCAACATCCTCCGCTTTAACGGCTTCGACATCTTTTGTGAATACTATGTCAACGACGCCGGGCGGCAAATGGACATTCTCGCGGGCAGCGTCTACCTGCGCTACCTCGAAGCCGACAAGGCGCTGCCCTGGCCCTTCCCGGAGAACGGTTATCGCGGCGACTATGTGCGTGAAATAGCGGCCCATCTCCGGGAGCAGGTCGGCGACCGCTTACGGCACGCGGCGGCCGGATTACCAAACCTGCCCCAGATGAGCGACGGCGATATCGCCATCGACACCCTCATCGCCCACCTGAAGCAGTCGCTCGGCGAAGACTATCGCACCCTGCACCGCGCTGGACTGAACGAGATTCTCGCCGACATCCGTGACGATCTGGAGGGCTTTGGCGTGCATTACGAGCGCTGGTATTCCGAGGGCAGTCTGATGGATACGGGGGCGGTCGATACCGCCGTCGCCGCCCTCGAAAAAGCCGGACACTGTTACACCCGGGAAGGCGCCCTCTGGTTCCGCGCCACCGCCTTTGATGACGACAAGGACCGGGTTCTGCGTCGCGACAATGGCGCCTATACCTACTTTGCCTCCGATGTGGCCTACCATGCCGAAAAATTTGCCCGCGGCTTCACCCACGTCATCGACATGTGGGGTGCGGACCATCACGGCTATGTGCCCAGGGTCAAGGCCGCCCTGCGCGCCCTCGGCCTCGACGACCAGCAACTGGAAGTCGTCCTCGTCCAGTTCGCCATCCTCTATCGCGGTACGGAAAAGATCTCCATGTCTACCCGCGCCGGCGAGTTCGTCACCCTCCGTGAACTGCGCGAGGAAGTGGGCAATGATGCCGCGCGCTTCTTCTATGTGCTGCGCCGCGCCGACCAGCATCTGGACTTCGATCTGGAACTGGCCAAAAAGCACTCCGAGGAAAACCCGGTATTTTATGTCCAGTATGCCCACGCCCGGGTCTATTCCCTGCTGCGCCAGTCGGTAGAAAAGGGACTCAGCCTGCCGCCAGCAGACGGCGTCGGCCTGGAAATTCTGCAGGAGTCCCGCGAAATCGCGCTTGCCGACACCCTCTGGCGCTTCCCGGAAGTAGTGGCCACGGCGGCCCGGGATCGCGAACCGCACCAGATCGCCTTCTACCTCAGGGAGTTGGCGGCAGCATTTCACACCTACTACAATTCGACCCGAATTCTGGTGGAGGAAACACCGCTACGCCACGCCCGCCTGACGCTCTGTCTGGCCGTCGCACAGACTATTGCCAATGGGTTACGGCTGCTTGGCGTCAGCGCGCCGGAACAGATGTAAAAGGATCATGCGCGACTACAAAAATCAGACCAGCCGCCCGCAAGCGCAGGAGCCGCGCCCACCCGTCCCGCCCCGACAACGGGTAACTCCGGAAGATGATGCCGAGGCAACACCGTCCCCTCGGGCACGGCACTGGCCCTGGGTGTTGCTGCTTCTGGTGATCGCACTGAGTGCGGGGGTCTGGTGGTGGATTGCGCAACTCCCCATCGCCACCGGCAGGCCAGGCCTCACCCGTAGCGGGACGGAACCAACGACGGTGGCGACCTCCAGCAACAACGCGGCGGCAACCGGGCAGAAACCGCCTGGCAGCCCGGCAGCCACCCGACCGTCAGCGGCCGCACCGATTAGCGCGGTCGCACTCTCCTCGCGGGGCGGCCCACTCACCGTCGCCACCTCCGCTGCGGCTTCCACGACCTCCACAGCCGCCACCCGCAGCGGCGTCGATTTCAATTTTTATCAGATATTGCCCGCCATGCATGTGGATATTCCAGCCGACATCCTCGGCAGCGGTCCCGGTATCCCCAGTGCAGCGACCGCCAGCAGTACCAGTGCCGTTCACCAGCCGGTGACCATTCAGGTAGGCGCCTTCACCAACCGCGCCGCCGCCGTCGTGCTGCGCGATCGCCTCGCCCTGCTGGGGGTCAGCACCCAGATGGAAAAGGCGGAAGCGGGCGATAACAGCACCCTCTACCGGCTCCGCACCAACACCTTCGATTCTCTGGCAGCGGCCCAGCCCACCCTTGCCAAAATCCGCGGCATGGGCATCACCCCGCTGCTGCTGGGCAGCGGAATCATCGGCTCCGGGGTCAATGTACCGCTGTCGCAATCTCCAGCGCCTTAATCGCGGCAGCCGGGGTTTCCTGGCCACTCAGCACCCGTTCCAGCCCTGGCAGATAGTGGTTGATGGTCTCTACGCCAACCAGCAGATAAGGACGCAGCAGGGTAGTGCTCAACACCGTGACAGGCGCCTGGAGAATCGTCTTGAAGTTGATTTCTCCATCCTCCATATCGAGCTCAAAGTTACCCAGAGCCAGTCCATAGTTGGCACGAGTCAGAAACTCCGCCACCGCCATGCGTTTTTCCATCGTTATCTCCAGATTCTGGGGACGCAGGTAAAACAGGATACGCTCCCGTTCGCCGTGCACGTGGCAAAAAATATCCAGAACGCCATTGGGGACCTGCACCGCGCAAGTCAGAACCGGATAATCAGGCAGTGTTTTCGCTTCCCATTCCAGTTCGGCAAACAGCCTCTCGGCAACTTCCAAATGATTCACGATCGGTCTCCCTGTTCAACAGTGGCCTCGGCGAGGCGAAAAAAGGCGGTCTGATCCAGCGTCTCGGCGCGGCAGCCGGGATCGATCTGCAAACCCCGCAAGTCGTCCGCACTCAAAATGCCGCGCAGATTATTGGCGAGGGTCTTGCGGCGCTGGGCAAAACTGGTGGCCACAATCCGTGCGAAGGGCGCCTGCAGGTGCGGGGGCAGCAACCCCGGACGATGCGGTATCAGACGCATGAAGGCCGAATCCACCTTGGGCACCGGAAAGAAGTTTCCCGGGGCCACCGTGAATAGGGATTCCACCGCGCAGTGCGCCTGTATCATCACCGAAAGTCGTCCGTAGGCCTTGCTTCCCGGCACCGCCACCACCCGGTCCACCACCTCTTTTTGCAGCATGAAGTGCATATCCCGCACCTGTTCTGCGTGTTCCAGAATATGGAAAATCAGCGGTGTCGCTACGTTGTAGGGGAGGTTACCGACTATCCGCAGGGCATTCCCGGCGCCGGCCAGCGCCGCGAAGTCGACCTCCAGTGCATCGGCCTGCAAGACCCGCAACTGCTCCGGCGGCGCGAGCGCGCGCAAACCGGCAATCATATCCCGATCCAGTTCCACCACCGTGAGCTGCGGCAAGAGGCGCAGCAGGGATCTGGTCAGTGCCCCCGGCCCCGGTCCAATCTCCACCAGATGATCGCCGGACGCCGGGCGGATAGCCGCCACAATGCGCTCGACAATCTGCGGCTGAACCAAAAAATTCTGCCCGAAACGTTTTTTGGCGCGCGGCAGCCTCCCCTCTTGCATCATCAGCGCATCTTCGTGCTATATTCGGTCGACGCCTCCAGCAGGCGATACGAAACGGAAAGTCTATGCACCTCGTGCTGCGCCTTGACGTCGGTGGTCGTCCCATGGCCTGGGAAACCTGGGAAGAAGCCGCGGCCCATTATGTCCGGGGTAACGTTGCCTGGACACTGGGGAATCCTTTCTTTACCGCCCACGGCGGCATCTGCCGCCGCAGTGGTGTCCTCTCGCAACTCGACATTCATCCGGTCATCGCCGTCCGCGGTCGCCATCAGGGCAAGATTCGGCCCCCGGCCCTGTCCAATCAGACCTTGTTCCATCGCGATCATCATCTCTGCATGTACTGTGGCAAACATTTCCCTCTCCGCGAACTCACCCGTGACCACATCATTCCCATCTCCCGCAAGGGCAGGGATATCTGGACCAACGTGGTGACTGCCTGCCGCAGTTGCAACAGCCGCAAGGACAATCGCACCCCCGAAGAGGCCCATATGCCGCTGCTCGCGGTGCCTTTTACTCCGACCTGGGCCGAATATCTGCTGCTCAGTAACCGGCGCATTCTCGCCGATCAGATGGAGTTCCTGATCGCCCAGGTGCCGGAAGGACGCTATCGCGTTTTTTGAGACTGCAGATCGGCGCGCCGTCGGCATCAGCAACTGGCGGCGCGCCGGTTGCGAACGATTTCCGCCGCGCTGTCCAGGGCCCGGAGCAGGCTGCCGCCTTCTGCCCGGCCTGTGCCCGCGATGTCCAGCGCCGTGCCGTGGTCCACACTGGTGCGCACGATGGGCAAGCCCAGAGTAATATTCACCGCCTCACCGAAGGCATGGTACTTCAGCACCGGCAGACCCTGATCATGATACATGGCCAGTACCGCATCGGCGCCTTCGAGCAGGCGCGGGGTAAACAGAGTATCGGCCGGCCACGGACCGCTGATCCGCAGACTTTCTCCCTGTAGGGCCGCTATGACCGGCGCAATGACATCCTGCTCCTCGTGCCCCAGATGCCCGCCCTCCCCGGCATGGGGATTCAGGCCGGCGACCAGAATACGGGGTTCCGAGAGAGCGAAATCTTCGCGCAACGCCCGGTGCAGAATGCGCAGCGTGCCCTCCAGCCCCTCCTGGGTAACGGCCGCCGCCACCTGCGCCAAGGGCAAATGCGTCGTTGCCAGCGCCACCCGCAAGCCGCGACCGGCAAGCAGCATGACCACCTTCGGGCTGCCACACGCTGCCGCGAGATATTCCGTATGTCCGGTAAAGGGAATCCCCGCGTCGTTGATGATGCCCTTGTGTACCGGGGCCGTTACCAGCGCATCCGCGGCACCTACCCGTAGCAGGTGCATCGCCTTATCCAGAGTAGCCAGTACCGCCGGCGCATTGGCCATATCCAGACGACCGGGCCGACAGGGCTGAGCCAGGGGCACATCCAGCACATGCAACACGCCCCTTTCCAGCGCCGGCCAGGGATTGCCTTCCAGCCAGGGCTCCAGTCGCAGCGACAAGCCCAAAGTCAGGGCGCGGCTGCGCAGACAGTGCAGATCCCCGATGAGCAGCACCCCCGAGGGCAGCGCATGGAAGGCCAGTTGCAAACAGATATCCGGACCAATACCCGCGGGTTCCCCCACGGTCAGCAGCAGGCGTGGCTCCGTGATCATTCCTCAACCTCCCCAGGCAGCACTTCCACCACCCCTTCCGGCCCTTCGATCCGCTGCGGAATACGCAAGACCCGCACCCGCAGGAGACGGTCACGAATATCCATGGTCAGTACATCATCCACCTGCACCAGCGTCCCCGCTTTGGCAACCCGCCCGTTGATCTGCACACAACCGGCATCGCAGATTTCCTTGGCCAGACTGCGCCGCTTGATCAGACGTGACATCTTGAGGAAAAGATCGACGCGCAAATCGCCTGCCAAGCTTAACGCCCTTGTCCGAGAATATCCGTAAATGCATCTTCCAGGCGCGGTTCCTGCAGGTGCAGATCCACGATCTGGGCGGGCAGCGCCTGCAACCGTATCAGGACGTCCCCCAACGGGTTGCTCTGGGCGTCGATTCTGAGTACCCGGGTATTTTCCGCGGCCCCGGTCAGCAGGTCTGCCAACTCGGGAGGAAGTGTGCCCGGATCGTGATCGAAAGTCACCGTCAGTACCCGCCAGCCGGTGCTACGCAGCAATTCATCCTTGTTATCCAGGGCAACGAGTCGCCCCTGCTGGAGAATGGCGATTCGCTGACAAAGCTCTTCGGCTTCTTCCAGATAATGGGTGGTGAGGATGACCGTGTGACCCTCCTCATTATACCGCCGCATGAAACGCCAGAGACCCTGCCGGAGTTCCACATCCACCCCGGCGGTCGGCTCATCCAGCACCACCACCGGGGGCTTGTGTACCAAAGCCTGGGCGATGAGCACCCGCCGCTTCATACCGCCGGACAAGGCGCGCAAATTGGTATCGGCCTTGTCCGTCAGATCCAGCTCCGCCATCAGTTCATCCAACCAGTCGTCATTATGACGCAGCCCGAAATAACCCGATTGCATACGCAGGAATTCCCGCACGGTAAAAAACGGGTCATAGGCCAGTTCCTGTGGTACGACGCCCAACAACCGACGACTTCGGCGAAAATCCTGCTCCACGTCAAAGCCGAATATCTCCGCCACGCCGCTGGAACGGCGCACAGTCCCGGCCAGGATGTTGATCAGCGAAGATTTGCCCGCGCCATTGGGACCCAGCAGCCCAAAAAATTCTCCGGCATGCACATCTAGGTCCACACCCGCCAGGGCCAGATGCCCGCTCCCGTAGAGCTTGCGCAACCCGGCGATGTGAATGGCCAGGGAATCAATCATGGCAAAGGGGCAGAATATCCTGCAGACTGTACAAGCTTGCCAGTTCCCGCAGCTTGGGAGACGCCCCATGAATACGCAGCGGAACGCCCCGTCCGGTGGCCTGCTGCGTCCACTCCAACAGCACGGCAAGGGTAGCGCTGTCTGCCGCATCCAGCTCTGCGACGGAAATCTCCGTACACTCCCGACCGTCCTTCGCCCATGAAAAGAACTGAAGGGCCTTATCCAACTGTGCCACCCGCCAGTCCCCCCGGAGGAACAGCCAACCAGCGCCGTCGACCGTCCGCAGCTCCCAGGCGTTCGCTGCGCTCAAGCGGCTGCCGCCTTTTTGTTTGGCGCGGCGCCTGCGTCATCCTTGGCTTTCATGTCCTGCAACAAGGCGGGGATCCCGCGGCTCGCAGCGATCTGGCCAAAGCTCTGCCGGTAGTTCAGCACCATGCTGACCCCGTCGATGTAGGTGTTGTAGATCCGCCAGGTGTTGTTGGTATAGAGCAGGGCGTAGATCACCGGAACATCCGGTCCACCGCCGTTCTGACGGATCACCATATTCACTTGCGCCACCGGCGGATTCTGGGAAATCTGCTGGCTGCCGGTGATTCTTACGGTCTGTCCATGATAATGGTTGAGCGAATTGCTGTAGGTGCGCACCAGGAGATCCTTGAACAGCACCACAAACTCCTGCTGCTGCGCCGGGCTCATCTGCCGCCAGTATTGCGCCATCACATATTGCGACATGGTGGTAAAATCCATGTGCGGCAGGACGATATCGGCCACTTCCTTCTTCACGGACGGCGTGATGGGCTTGCCTTCGTTCGCGCGTAACACCTTCAGGACACTGTTGGTAAGCTGCTGAACGACCGTTACCGCCCCCTGGGTGTCTTCGGCAGCAGCGGGAAGAGTCCAGCTCAACAGCACAACAAGCAGAGCAACAAACGAAATTTGACGCATACAGAATCCTCCCTATTTACTTGCCCGAGGCCTTACTGAAGACCATCTGGCCGATAAGCTGATCGATATTGACAGCGCTTTGCGTCATGGTAATGGTACCACCCGGCGGTAGGTCCTGAGGCATGCCGCCCGGCTGAATGGAGACATACTGTTCGCCCAGAAGCCCCTCGGTGTAGATGGACGCCCCCGTATCCGTCGGCAACTTCACCTTCGGTTCGATCCGCATCGTCACCTGCGCCATGAAGGTCTTGGGGTTCATGCCGATGTGGGTCACCTCGCCAATGGTCACGCCGCCCAGTTTCACCGGGCTGCGCGGTTTCAGGCTGCCGACATTGGAGAAATCCGCATGCAGGACATAACCGTCGTTGTAGGCGAAGCCAGAGAGGTTGCCCACGCGCAGTGCCAATACGACCAGAGCAGCGATACCGAGGAGCACGAAGATGCCCACCCACCAGTCTATCGCCCGTTTTTCCATGCGTCCTCTACTCCTCAGGTGAATAAAAAAGCCGTGAGAATGAAATCCAGCCCCAGCACCGCCAGTGACGCCGTCACCACGCTGATGGTTGTGGCATTACCCACGCCCTCCGCGGTGGGCTGCGCGGCGTAACCCTGCCAGGCGGCAATCCAGGTCACCACCAACCCGAAGCAGAGGGCCTTGAACAGTCCGGTCAGGATATCTCCGGAAAATGCTACGTTGGACTGCATCTGCGCCCAGAAAGTGCCACCGTCCACACCCAGCACCGGCACCGAAATGAGGTATCCGCCAAAAATGCCGACCAGGTCAAAGATAACGCAGAGGATCGGCACGACGATGATTCCGGCCCAAAGCCGGGGTGCCACGACCCAGGCGAGCGGATTGACCGCCATCATTTCCATGGCACTCAATTGCTCGGTCGCCTTCATGGAACTGATTTCGGCGGTCAGCGCCGAGCCCGCGCGTCCGGCAAAGAGCAACGCCGTGAGTACCGGCCCCAGTTCGCGCAAGAGCGACAGGGCGACCAGGGTGCCCAGCGCCGAGGTCGCGCCGAAACGCACCAGCGCATAATACCCCTGAAAACCCAGTACCATACCCGTGAAAAATGCGGCGACCATCATCAGCAGCAGCGACCGCACCCCAAAGCCGTATACCTGTTTGAGCAGTTGCTGAAGGCTAAAATGACGGTTCGCTACCGCAAACAGGCTCAGCAGCAAAAAGCGCGACGCGGTGCCCAGGTTGGGCACCGTGCGCAGGGTCCGCCGCCCCAGATTCGGTATGAATTCCATAAAAGCCATGTTTAACTCGCCTCGCCCGCTGCCCATACCCCGGTCAGGGCGGTAGCATAGTCATCTTTCGCCGGGTAGTGGAAGGGCACCGGCCCATCGGGCTTACCCCGAGAAACTGCCGTGCCAGTTCCGAATCACTGGCACGCAGGGTATCTGGCGTACCTTCGGCAATGATCTTGCCGCCCGCGAGGATGTAACCGTAATCGGTGATGGAAAAAGTCTCCTGCACGTCGTGGCTGACGAGGATGCTCGTCGCGCCAAGGGCGTCATTGAGGCGGCGGATCAGGGTCGCAATAATCCCTACACTGATGGGGTCCAGGCCGGTAAACGGCTCATCGTAAAATATCAGCATCGGGTCCATCACCATGGCACGGGCCAGCGCCACCCGCCGACCCATACCACCGGAGAGTTCGGCGGGCATCAATCCGGCCGCTCCGCGCAACCCCACCGCCTCCAGCTTCATCAGCACCAGCTTGCGCAGAATGCTCTCGTCCAGCCGGAAGTGGCGGCGCAGAGGAAAGGCGACATTCTCAAAGGCGCTGAAATCCGTAAACAGGGCGCTGTGCTGAAAAAGCATGCCCATACGCCGACGCAGGCGGTACAGGTCCTCAAAGTTCAGCGCCTGCAGATCCTGACCCGCCACCCGTATCCGCCCGGCCTGGGGCGCGAGGGTTCCGGCCATCAGGTTGAGCAGGGTCGTCTTGCCGCCGCCGCTCGCCCCCATGATGGATACGATGGCCCCCTGGGTGATGCGCAGATCCACGCCGTCCAGGACCGTGTGCGGGCCACGGGCAAATTGCACGTTTTCCAGTTCCACAAGCGCCTTAGCGGCCATGGGCACTCTCTGTTTTTGCAGTCATGGGGCGCAGTATAAACCGAACGGTCAGGGTGGGGCCAGATTGCCACTGAAATGGCCGAAAACCCCTAGAAAATCCGCACGTCGCCGCACTCAGAAAACCCTTGCATCCCCTGCATATAAGCGTATAGTTCGCGTTCTGTTTCCACGGCACCGAAAGCAGTTACTAAGGGGGTCAGTCCTTAAGAGATTTGGAGCAATGCATCGTTCCAGCAAGGTAGGGCATAAAACCAAGTACTGTCTGGGGGTGCACGGGAGCTACTTCTTAACCTTTTTTAACTTTGGTAAGGGGGGCACCTATGCGCTCATTGGGACATCAAATCGTTGCAGATTTTTATCACTGTGACGGCAGTACCTTGTCTGATGTTGATTTTGTTACGGATGCCATGCTCGAGGCCGCTCGGCGTGCCAACTGCACCATCGTGACGCAAACTTTTCACCACTTTTCACCCTACGGGGTGAGCGGCGCCGTTATCGTCGCCGAGTCGCATCTGGCCATTCATACCTGGCCGGAATATGGTTACGCAGCGGTGGATATTTTCACCTGCGGCGATATCATCCAGCCCGAGGATGCCTTGAATTATCTCAAGGAAGCCTTTGGCGCCGGGCAAGTCTCCACCATGGAGATGAAGCGCGGGCAAGTGGACATGATGGGTGTTCCCGCCCATGAGTTGCGCGTCAAGCCGGTTCTTTGCGCTTGAGATGACTCACAGTGGTAACGGGTGGACCGGAATCGTCGGTCCACCCTTTTCTTTTGCCCGCAACTTCCGCAAAATCCCTGCGGGCACTCCACCATCCCCGTTGAGAGAGGCGGTTATGAGCACAGAACTGTGGTATACCGAGCGCTATGAAGAGCACGGCGCGGCACTGAGCCTGAAAATCCGCGAAGTGCTGCATCGTGAGCAAAGTCCTTATCAAAATATAGAAATCTTCGAGACCGAACAGTTTGGCACCCTCATGACCCTGGACGGTCTGGTCATGGTCACTGACCGCGACAACTTCCTCTATCACGAAATGATGAGCCATCCGGCCCTCTTTACTCATCCGGCACCGAAACGGGTGCTGATCATCGGCGGCGGTGACTGCGGCACCCTGCGCGAGGTGCTGCGCCATCAGGAGGTGGAAGAAGTCGTGCAAGTGGAACTGGATGAGCGGGTTACCCGCGTCGCCGAGCGTTTTTTCCCGGAACTCTGCGAGAACAACCAGGATCCCCGAGCCCGTTTCCATTTTGCCGATGGAATTACCTGGACCAAAGAGGCGGAAGCGGGACGCTATGATGTGATCATCATTGACTCCACCGACCCGGTCGGACCGGCGGCTGGACTGTTCGCCACGGACTTTTACGCAGCCTGTCATCATGCACTGGCCGATCAGGGCGTGCTGGTCGCCCAGTCCGAGTCGCCGCTCCTGCACGCCGATCTCATCCGCCAATGCCAAGGCCGCATGACGGAAGCGGGCTTCGGCGCAGTGAGCAGCCTGTATTTCCCGCAGTTCTGTTATCCTTCCGGCTGGTGGAGCGCAACCTTGGGACGCAAGGGCCTTGCCATGGATGCCTTCCGTATCGATGCCGCCAGGGCCTTTACCGGCACCCGCTACTACCACGCGGCCATGCAGCAGGCCGCCCAGGTCGCGCCGGCCTTTCTGCTGCCTTGAACGGCCGCCAGCACCGGAAACAACGCCGAATCAGCCAGGGCGAGGCCCGAAGACCGGGCGCTGAGGGCAGTAATTCCATAAATGCAGGGCGGGAACTTCGTGCTCCCAACCCAGACGGGAAATACTGCCCGGGTCCAGGTGCAGGTGGTCAGCGAAACGGAGATCCAGTCCCAGCCAATGGGCGGCCAGTGCCCGCAGAATGTGGCCATGGGCAAAGCACAGCACGTGCCGGTGGCCCTTTTCATTCCATTCCTTCAGCAGCTCCTCACAACGGCTACTGACGGCTTCCGGGCTTTCGCCACCCGGTCCGCCACAACGGAAAACGCTCCATTTCGGATTTTCTTGGCGAATTTCCGCCGTCGTCATTCCCTCATAGCGACCGTAGCGCCACTCGCAGAGCCCGCGGTGCAGTTCAGGAACAGCAAAACCCGCGAGAATGGCCGTGTGATGGGCACGCAGCATAGGGCTGGAGTAAACCCCGTCAAAATGCCCCTGTTCCACAAAGTGGTTCCAGAGCGCCTGCGCGTCTTTTCGGCCCTCCGCTGTCAATGCCACGTCGGTCACCGAAGTGTGTTTGCCGCTATCCGCCCACTCGGTCGCGCCATGCCGCACCAATGTGATGGATTCTATACTCATGAGGGGACTCCAGAAGGTGGCCTGTAACACCTAAACTATAGAACCAGAACCTGCGGATCGTGGCGGGATAGGGGCGATGAAGAGGCCTGGCCTTGGAGAAAATGACGGCGGCGCCACAAAATCGTGGCGCCGCCGCTACTAAAGTGCTACCCGGCAAAAACCGACGAGTCAGGAAACAGCCTTGTGCTCCTGCATGAAATTGTAGAGCAATCCGGCAATCAGTCCGCCCACCGGCGTCGCAACGAGATACACCCAGATGTGCGGGAAGTAGACACCAGCGACGGCCGGCCCCAATGTCCGCGCGGGATTCAGGCTTGCTCCGGTCAGCGGGCCCATAAACGTCACCGCCATGACCAGGGTAAAACCGATAGCGAGAGGAGCAGCGTTACCGGCACGACCGCTCATGGCCGTATACAACGCGGTAGTGGTCAGGAAAAATGTTCCCAAAGCCTCCAGTATAAAACCGCCGGAGACCGATACCAGGCCGGTATTGATGGTGGTGGCCCCAAGATGTCCTGTCGATCCGCCAAGAACCACCAGAAGCACATAACCGGCCGCGATGCCACCACCAACCTGAGCGACCATATATAGGCCGGCATCCTTCCAGCCTATCTTTCCTGCAATGGCCCCGCCAAGAGTGACCGCAGGGTTGACCACGCCACCGCTGATGTCACCAAACACATACGCGGCGATCATGATGGCCAGTCCGTTGGCCAGGGCCACATCGATCAGGGGATAACCCATTGCCGCGGCACCGCCACCAAAAAATATGAGCCCGAAGGTACCGATGAACTCTGCCGCCATTTTCCGACTTATTGAGCACATTAAGGATTCTCCATTAAAAACATGCGAAAGGTGACGCGGCATCCCGCTTTGACGCCGTGCCGCACGAAGATCCATAAGCACATAATGACAAACTTACAGATCTGGGGCGATGATACCTATAAACCGGCTACAAGGATATAACCTGTCCGTAGATGGATGAAGTCCATGACGGTGCATGACTGAGAACCGCCTTTTGGCGCAGATGAGGGCTATCCTTCCGTGGCGAAAGTCGTAATCCTCTGATTCGGCGGGGCGCACCTGGTTCTCGACGCGACCGATTCAGATTGGCGCGTTACCGGTCAGATGCCCGTCTGACCGAGCAGATGGCCGATCAGCGTGGTGGCAAGCATCGAGAGAACACCCCAGAAGACCACGCGGACGGCGCCCTTCACCATGGGGGCGCCACCCGCCCGGGCAGCGACCGCACCGAGGAACACCAGCAGGAGGATGCTGGTCGTATACAGGGCCGGTAATACCCCGCCGTGGGGGACGAAGGCGGCGATCAGCACCGGGAACAGGGCACCAAATGCAAAGGCAGTAGCGGAAGCCAGTGCCGCTTCGGCGGGCCGCGCCGCCGCCATTTTCGTCATGCCCAGTTCGTCATGGGCATGTGCAGCAAGGGCATCATGCTCCATAAGCTGGGCGGCGACCTGCTGGGCCAGCGCCTCGCTAAGGCCACGCGCCACATAGATGCCCCTGAGTTCAAGCAGTTCTTTTTCAGGGTTTTTTTCCAGTTCGCGCTTTTCCGTTTCGAGATCTGCGGCCTGGGTATCGGCCTGTGAGCTCACGGATACATACTCACCGGCCGCCATGGCAAAGGCGCCAGCGACCATCGCCGCAACGCCAGCGAGCAGAATCTGTTCGTGGCTTGCCTGTCCGGCAGCGATACCGGCAAGGAGGCTTGCTGTCGAGAGCAGGCCATCGTTGGCGCCCAGCACGCCGGCCCGGAGCCAGCCGATCTTCTCATGGTGATGGTGTTCGTCATGATACATGCAATGTCTACTCCCGGCCGAGAATGGGTGGCCAGAGTGTAACCACGGTGCAAAGCACTGGTCCAGCCATTCCTGCCTCACCCGGTGTTCCACCCAGAGGAGCGAATTTCTGCTATCCTGCCCGACAGCCGCCTGTCTGCGAAGCAGGAACTCGCGGTCCGAATACCATGATGCAGCGGAGAACAGTTATGATGTCGCAGACGGACAAGTGGTTCCTTGCCCTTGGCGCCGCCAACGCAGGGGCGGCAGTAGCGCTGGGGGCCTTCGGCGCCCACGCCCTGAAAGACCGCTTGTCACCCAAAATGATGAGCATCTACCATACCGGTAACCAGTATCACCTCTACCACGCCCTGGGACTGATGCTGGTGGGAGTAGTGGCGCTGCAGGTGCCAGAATCCGGCCTTACGCAGTGGTCGGGCTGGCTTATGCTGACCGGGACGGCGTTATTTTCGGGCAGTCTTTACCTTCTGGCGATGACTGGCAAGGGTTGGCTTGGCGCCGTTACGCCCGTCGGTGGTCTGTCGCTCATTTCTGCATGGATATTGTTGGCTGCAGGCGTGTTACAGGTATAATTTCCGGTCAGCTTTGGCCAGGAGAGCAGCATGACAAAGTCGGTAATAAACCTCGCCCCGCAGGACGCCTTCCACTTCCTGCAGAAAAATCCGCAGGCGGTGCTTATTGACGTCAGAAGTGAAATGGAGTTTCTGTTTGTCGGGCACCCGAAAGAAGCGTTAACCATCCCTTGGCGAGACGATCCTGACTGGGAAATCAACCCGGACTTTCTGTGTCGGGTACGACGGGCCACATCTCTCAACCGACCCGTCTTACTGATCTGCCGTAGTGGCCATCGCTCGCTGGAGGCTGGACAGTACTTACAGGCCAATGGTTTCAGCGCCGTTTACAATGTGGCGCATGGCTTTGAAGGGGATCTGAATGATCAGCATCGCCGAAGCAGCCTGAATGGGTGGCGCTTTGATGGACTACCCTGGGAGCAAATATAACACCGCGACAAGAAACTTTTGTTGATTCCCGCCGCACGGCGCATGGGTAATGAGACCCATAAAAAACCAAATCGTGAAAAAATGACAGCGCAATAAAAGGATGCACCAGAAATATGAACGAATCTGCGGGTTCTTTGACCAACTCTCCCGATCTACCCAGTCAACCTGTGCTGGCGCAACCATTCGCGCAAGAAGATTTTCGGTCCATAACATTACGCTTCGATCTTTCGGCGACTCAAAGTACCATGCACAAATCTGCGCCAGACAAGCTGGTTCTGGGTTATACCCGCACCATGATGGGCTTTCTGATTCTACAGCCAAAACCCAAACGGATTGCCATGATCGGTCTGGGTGGAGGTTCCCTGGCAAAATATTGTCTGCGCCACATCCCGGATGCCCACTTCACCGCCGTGGAGATCAACCCCAAGGTCATTGAGTTGCGTGACCGCTTCGGCATCCCACCAGATGGCCCCAATTTCCGGGTGCTGAGTGGAGATGGCGCAGTATATGTCAGCAACCACGCCAAACCGGTCGATGTGCTACTGGTCGATGGCTTCAATCATGATGGCCAACCCAGGCAACTATGCAGCACAGGGTTCTACAACGACTGTTATGCCAAGCTGCGAAAGAATGGGGTACTGGTGGTCAACATGCTGAGTAGTGACTGGCAATGCGATGCCTATGTCGCCCGCATCCAGACAAGTTTCGATGATCAGGTCGTCGTTATAGATGCAGAAGAGTCTGGCAACAAAATCGTATTTGCATACAAAGGTGCGGACTTCCCTCAGTTGGCGAGCAAAATACGCGATCGCGTCCGTGCGCTGGGCCCTTCACACAGTATCTCTCTACACGCCACCGCGCAAAAATTGTCCAGGCAACTCCAGCAGCTTTATTCATGCCGCGCGTAACCGTCCAGGCGGATTGTACCTATGATTCCATGGATGCCTCCTCAGCAATCAAGCCTAGTGGATGCACCATTGCCGATATTCCTGATCCGGGTCTGCCCGCGTCATTTCTTTGTACGCCATTGCATGGAACACATTATTCAACGCGCACAGGTGGTCAGTTTTAAATGCGCGCCAGCAGCTGCCCATATGGGCAGCACCGGAGGCAATCATGACGATTCTGGAACAGGTTCAAGAGGTGCTGGTTTGGTGTACGGTTATCAACTATGTCGTGCTGATTGTCTGGTTCGCAGTATTTATCGGCGCACATGATTGGCTGTACCAGCTGCACCATCGTTGGTTTCATCTCTCCACGGAGCACTTCGATGCCGTACATTACGCCGGGATGGCTGTCTACAAGATTGGAATTCTGATATTCAATCTGGTGCCAATGGTGGCCTGCTTTCTGATTTCCTGATCCAGGAATGCTCGCAATGACAAGGGCTCTGGCTTTCCCGTCTGCATCTGGGCCTGGGTGTGTAGCCGGAAGGACCAGACACGGCCCTCCCGATAAGACTTAGCCATGGAGATCACCCGCTGCCCTGTTAAACAGCGTGTAAATTTACCACCTGATACCCTGCCGGGTTTAGCCCGGAGGAACCTGGAGTGATTTGCATGGAAACGACTACCAAAGCTCAACGGCGGCAGGGCAGCAGTTGCAGTCGTCCCGCGGACTGATCATCATGTTCTCGAAACTCGTCACCATGGCTGTAAACCGTAGCAGTCTTTTGAGAATGGTTTTCGAGAATTGCAACCCTTTGATTTACTGTGCAGCAATCACCGCCATCTGAGGGACGGCAGCCATTCCCCAGGAATGATATGACAGCCACTATTGTCTGGTTTCGCCGTGATCTCCGTCTCGGAGATCACCCGGCCCTGCGGCAGGCAGCCCAGGATGGTAAAGTAATCCCTCTGTATATTCTGGATCCGAACGAGACATCGGGTGCTGCCGAACGCTGGTGGCGACACCATAGTCTGCAGCATCTGATAGGATCCGTTTTTTCTGGCAAAACATTTCTCTCATTGCTCTCTCATTGCTCTCTCATTAGCCTCAATACTGTCGGCTGTTTAGTTAGTTAGATTTCTGGACGGGGTCCCCGCTGCAGAACCCCGCTAATGACCAAAGCGGCGGCCCAAACCGGGCAGGCCGCTGAAAATTTGTCTTTCACGCCCGGTGATTCCATTCCGATCATCTTATCTGGCTAAACAGTATTGTGCCTATGCGTGTCTCGGCCAAGGGAATGGAGTCTGGTGTGCTTGGCGTAGAATTTTTGTTTTGGCTTGAAAACAGACCGACTGGTCGGTATACTTAATAAACGAGACCAGGAAAACCATTTTTTCGGAGGCCCCATGACTGATTTGTTCTCTCCTCTCCAGCTTGGCAGCCTGGAGCTGGACAACCGTATTCTGATGGCGCCGCTCACACGCTGTCGGGCTGAAGAAGAACATGTTCCAACACCGCTGATGGCGGAATACTATGCCCAGAGAGCCAGTGCAGGTTTGATAATCGCCGAAGCAACCATGATTATGCCCGGTAATTCGGCTTTCTGGCATGAGCCAGGAATTTATTCTTCCGCCCAAATCGCAGGGTGGAGCGAGGTAACCAAGGCCGTGCATCAGGCGGGCGGAAAAATTGCCTTGCAAATCTGGCATGGGGGTAGGGCGTGTCATCCTGATCTCAATAATGGGGCAGTGCCTGTGGCGCCCAGTGCCATTGCCATTGCCGGTGAAGAAGTACACACCCCCAAAGGCAAGCAGACATACACCACACCGCGCGCCCTGGCTGACGACGAAATCCCTGGGATTGTCGAAGGCTTTGCCCAGGCTGCCCGCAATGCCCGTCTAGCCGGTTTTGACATGGTGGAAGTGCATGCTGCCAATGGTTATTTGCTGGACGAATTTTTGCGGGATGGTGCCAATCATCGCCAGGGGCCCTATGGTGGAGATCGGGAAAATCGCGCCCGTTTTCTTTTTGAGGTTCTGGCGGCAGTCAGTCAGGCAATCGGTGCAGATCGCGTCGGAGTGCGCCTTTCGCCACTGAACAGTTTTAATGATATGCGGGATAGTGATCCCGTTGGTTTGCTATCCTGGCTTGCTGGTCGACTGAATGATTTCGGATTGGCCTATTTGCATGTGATGCGCGCCGATTTTTATGGACGTCAGACCGGAGATGTCCTGGCACCAGCCCGGAAACATTTCCAAGGCCCCTTGATCGTCAACATGGGTTACTCAGCAGAAGAAGCCCAGGCAGCAGTCTTTTCTGGTCAAGCAGATGCTGTTGCTTTTGGTACCGCTTTTCTGGCAAATCCAGATCTACCCGCAAGAATACGTAAAGGTGCTGCCCTGAACAGCCCCGACGCTAGTACATTTTATACATCTGGCGCGCAGGGATATACAGATTATCCGCTACTCGAAGATCAATAAGCTTGTTATTAATACGGCCCTTAAATACCCGACCATAGTGGGATATCATACAGGGCATGGATTGACCGGAGCGGGTGGCGCGTCGGGATGGGGTTCGCCCCCTGCGAAGGGTTCGCTTGCGCTCATTTCCTGTTCGTTCCGCTTATCCTGGCCCGCTTCCTTGTTGCGTAGTCGCATTGTGACTACAATATGGGTGTCTGAACCTTCCTGGAGAACTACCATGAGCACTACCACCGACACCTACGTCCGCGCCCGCATTGACACCAACACCAAGGAGCGGGCCGCCAGCGCACTTGAAGCAATGGGGCTGTCGGTTTCCGACGCCATTCGCCTGCTGATGCTGCGCATCGCCGACGAACAACGCCTGCCTTTCGACGTGAAGGTGCCCAATGCCACCACCAAGAAGGCCATTGCCGAGCTGGAAGCGGGCAAAGGCAAGAAGTTCACTAGCGTGGACGATCTGATGGCGGATTTGCATGCGGACGATTGACCGTTCCTCCGCGTTTCAACGCGACTACAAGCGCGAGGCCAAGGGCCAACACCGGGTCACGCTCGATGACACGCTCAGGCCGGTATTGGTGGCACTGGCGACAGATCAGCCCCTCGATGCGCGCTACCGCGATCACGACCTCTCCGGCGATTGGGCAGGCTACCGTGAATGCCACGTCAAGCCCGACCTGCTGCATAGAAATCATCGTCCGAATATGCGCACCGAGCCCATGACAAACCAACACCAAACATCTAAAATAACATCATATGATGCCATGGTGAGGTCCATCTTATGCGAACGACAATCAACCTGGATGATGAGCTCCTGGCCCAAGCCAAAACGCTCTGTGGCGTAGAAGACCGTGGTGCCCTCTTAAAAGAGGCCCTGCGTGCTTTGATTGAACGGGAAAGTGCCCGTCGCCTCGCTCGCTTGGGTGGAACAGAACCGCAATTACAGAACATTCCTCGCAGACGAGAGCCTGCCGCTTGATTCTGGTCGATACCTCCGTCTGGATCGACCATTTCCGCTCTGGAGATGCACACCTCTCTACTCTGCTTGATCATGCCATGGTGCAAACGCACGATTTCATCATCGGAGAAATCGCTTGCGGGAATCTCAAAAATCGGCAACAGACCTTATATCTGCTCTCCTGTTTACCCCGATGCACCGCCACCTCTCCAGAAGAAACCCTGTTTTTCATTGGGCGTCATAGCCTGATGGGACGCGGTATAGGCTATATTGACGCGAGTATCCTAGCCTCCGCCATGCTCGTGCAGGCCAATTTATGGTCCCGCGACAAACGTCTCATGGCTCTGGCTACCGAACTTGGCTGCGCGTACTCGCCGACGTCATCCGAATAGAAGGCAGTTCAGTCCCACGCCGCGCTCCTTCCCGCCGTGCCTCCAATGCCTTATATTCAAGCCAGATATATAACAACTACCGACCGCAAGAGAGACGCATGTTCGAGCAGGCCTTCAAGAATATCGATGACATCCTCCACAAAGATGCAGGCTCCTCCAGCGAACTCGATTACACCGAACAGACCTCCTGGCTGCTGTTTTTAAAATACCTGGACGCCCTGGAGCAGGACCGGGCCATGGAGGCGGAGTTGGAAGGCCGTCCCTACACCTTCATCCTGGACGACGCCTTCCGCTGGGAGCATTGGGCGGCGCCCAAAACGGCAGATGGCAGGATGGACCACCACAAGGCCATGTCCGGGGACGACCTCCGGGACTTTGTGAATATCCGGCTGTTTCCGTATCTGTCAGGCTTCAAGCGCCGTGCTACTGGTTCCAACACCATCGAGTACAAGATCGGTGAGATCTTCAGCGAGATCAAAAATAAGATTCAAAGTGGCTACAACCTGCGGGAGATCGTGGAGATCATTGATGGTCTGCGCTTCCGGTCCCAGACGGAGAAGCATGAGCTCTCCCACCTGTATGAAGCCAAGATCAAGAACATGGGGAATGCCGGGCGAAATGGCGGCGAATACTACACGCCCCGCCCCCTGATTCGGGCGATTGTGCAGGTGGTGGCGCCCAAGGTCGGCGAGAAGATTTACGACGGCGCCGTGGGCTCTGCGGGTTTTCTCTGTGAAGCCTTCGACTATCTCAAGGCCCAGCCGGGACTGACCACCGGCGATATGCAGACGCTGCAGGAGCGTACCTTTTACGGCAAAGAAAAAAAGAGCCTGGCCTATATCATCGCCATCATGAACATGATCCTGCATGGCATCGATGCGCCGAATATCGTCCATACCAACACCCTGGCCGAGAATCTCATGGATATCCAGCCGAAAGACCGGGTGGATGTGGTGCTGGCGAATCCGCCCTTCGGCGGTAAAGAGCGCAAAGAGGTTCAGCAGAACTTCCCCATCAAGACCGGCGAGACGGCCTTTTTATTCCTGCAGCACTTTATCCGTATGCTGAAAGCTGGTGGACGGGCCGGTGTGATCATTAAAAACACCTTCCTGAGCAATACGGACAATGCCTCGGTCAGTTTGCGCAAACTGCTACTGGAAGACTGTAACCTGCATACCGTACTGGATCTGCCGGGCGGGACCTTTCAGGGGGCGGGAGTAAAAACCGTGGTGCTGTTCTTTGACAAGGGCGCGCCGACCCGAAAGGTCTGGTACTACCAACTCAACCCCGGACGGAACATGGGGAAGACGAATCCCCTCAATGACAACGATCTGGCGGAGTTTGTCGCACTGCAGAAGACCAAGGCCGACTCGCCGCAGTCATGGACTGTGGATGTGTCTGGAATCGACACCCGTACCTATGACCTGTCGGCCAAGAATCCCAATGGCGGTGATGAGAAGGTGCTGCGTAGCCCGGAAGAAATTCTGGATGAGATTGCCGCACTGGATGCCGAGAGTGCTGAGGTGCTGGCGGCTATTCGGGGACTGCTGTGAGGGGGAGGTGGGAGGTTAAACAGCTTGGGGAAGTTCTGCGTCTTGAGTATGGTAAACCGCTGGACAAATCTGATAGAAATCCGAACGGTAAATATCCTGCTTATGGTGCAAATGGCGAGAAAGATCGCACTGATAAAAGTCTGTGCGATACACCAAGCATAGTAGTTGGCAGGAAGGGTTCAGCGGGAGAGATCACGCTTACAGAAGATAGGTTTTGGCCTCTAGATGTTACATATTATGCAGAATTCAATCGTCAAAAATATGATCTCCGCTTTATTTACTATCTACTTATAACACTAAATCTTCCTGACCTTGCTAAGGGAGTAAAGCCTGGAATAAATCGAAATGAAGTTTATGCGTTGTCCACCTCAGTTCCCCCCTCCCCGAACAACGCCGCATCGTCGCCATCCTCGACGAAGCCTTTGAAGGCATAGCAACCGCAAAGGCGAACGCGGAGAAGAATCTCCAGAATGCCCGTGAGGTCTTTGAGAGCCATCTGAATGCGGTGTTTTCGCAGCGGGGTGAGGGATGGATGGAGAAGGGGTTGGATGAAGTCTGTTTAAAAATTCAGGATGGTGCCCATGAATCCCCTCAAGTTCTTTTCGATACCCCTGGAAATGGAAGATTTCTATATATAACCTCAAAAAATATAAAGGATGGTTACTTGGATCTCAATAAAGTTGCTTATGTTAACAGCGATTTTCATAATCGTATTTATTCCCGATGCCAGCCAGATGTTGGCGACATCCTTTTGACGAAGGATGGCTCGAATACAGGCAACGTCTCCATAAATAGCATAGCAGAACCATTTAGCTTGCTTTCCAGTGTATGCCTCATCAAATCCAACACAAACTTTTTGCTTCAAAAATTCTTATACTTTTATTTACGCAGCCCAATAGGTATTAATAAAATAACTGGGAGCATGACGGGAACTGCCATAAAACGAATAATTCTCAAAACAATTAAAAAGTCGACTATTACAATTCCATCTTTGCAGGCGCAAATGGCCATAGTTTCTGAAATAGATAAGTTAAATAACTATACCCAACACCTCGAATCCCTTTACAAGCAAAAAATCACAGCTCTCGATGAGCTGAAGCAATCCCTATTACACCAAGCCTTTAACGGCGACTTATAGGGACTCCGCCATGAATGAAGCCGACACCCGCGCCCAACTGGTAGATCCTGCCCTCAAGGCCGCTGGCTGGGGTGTGGTGGAAGGCAGCCGGGTACTGCGGGAGTACCGGATCACTCAGGGGCGGCTGCAGGGCGCCGGACAACGCGGCAAGCCCGAGATTGCCGACTACGTGCTGGAGTACCGCAACGAGAAGCTCGCCATCGTCGAAGCCAAGCGCCACGATCTGCCCCATACTGAAGGAGTCATGCAGGCCAAGCAATACGCCCTGAAGATGGCCATACGCTTCACCTATGCCACCAATGGTCAATCCCTCTATGGGATGGATATGGAAACGGGTAGCGAGGGCGACATCACCCGCTATCCCACTCCCGAGGAACTCTGGAATCAAACCCATGCCGTAGAAAATGCCTGGCGGGATCGTTTTGCCGCCATTCCATTTGAAAGTGTCGGGGGGTCATTTCAGCCCCGCTACTATCAGGAGACCGCCGTACAGCGCGTCCTGGAAGTCATTGCACAGGGGCGGGAGCGCATCCTCCTGACGCTGGCCACCGGCACGGGCAAAACCTTCATCGCCTTCCAGATCGCCTGGAAACTCTTTCAGGCCCGCTGGAACCTTTCTCGTGAACCCAGCCGCAGGCCGCGTATTCTGTTTCTGGCCGACCGAAACATCCTCGCCAATCAGGCATTCAATGCCTTCAACGCGTTTCCCGAAGATGCCCTGGTGCGGATTGCTCCTGAGGATATCCGCAAGAAAGGCCGCGTCCCTACCAACGGCAGTATCTTTTTCAGCATTTTCCAGACGTTCATGAGCGGTGCCGGTGACACGCCGTACTTCGGGGACTATCCGCCGGACTTCTTCGACTTCATCGTGGTGGATGAATGTCACCGGGGCGGCGCCAAGGACGAAAGCAGCTGGCGCGGCATCCTCGAATACTTTGCGCCTGCGGTACAGTTGGGCCTCACCGCTACACCCAAGCGCCGGGACAACGTGGACACCTATGCGTACTTTGGAGCGCCGGTCTATATTTACAGCCTCAAGGACGGTATCAACGACGGCTTCCTGACCCCTTTCAAGGTCAAGCAATTCGCCACCACCATCGACGAATACATATACACCCCCGATGATGATCTCCTCGAAGGGGAAATTCAGCCTGGAAAAACCTATCTGGAAAAAGACTTCAATCGCAAAATCGTCATCCCCGAGCGGGAACGCTATCGGGTAAAACTCTTCATGAGCCAGATCGACCAGCGCGAGAAGACCTTGGTGTTCTGCGCCAATCAGGAACATGCCGCCATGGTGCGGGACATCATCAATCAGGAGAAGACCAGCACCGATCCCCTCTACTGTGTCCGCGTGACGGCCAATGACGGCAGCATGGGCGATCAGTATCTGAAAGACTTCCAGGACAACGAAAAAAATATCCCCACCATCCTGACCACCAGCCAAAAGCTGAGCACCGGCGTCGATGCCCGGAACATTCGCAATATCGTTCTGCTTCGCCAAATCAACAGCATGATCGAATTCAAGCAAATCATCGGTCGGGGCACCCGGCTGTATGATGGGAAGGACTTTTTCACCGTCTATGACTTCGTGAAGGCGCATCATCATTTTGGTGATCCGGAATGGGATGGCGAGCCGCTGGAAGCGGAATCCACAGGGGAAGCAGCGAAGTGCGGGAACCCCGTCTACCTCTACCGCCGACCGAGCGGCCCGTCAAAATCCGGGTGAAGCTGCGGGATGGGAAGGAGCGCAGCATCCAGAGCATATCTTCCACCATCTATTTCGGACCAGATGGAAATCCCGTTACGGCAGCGCAGTTTCTGGAAGGGCTCTTTGGCACACTGCCGGAGTTCTTCAAGGATGAGGACGCGCTTCGCCAGATATGGAGCGATCCTGAGACGCGGAAGAGCTTTCTGCAGGGACTGGCCGAGAAGGGCTATAACCGGGAACTGCTCATGGAGATGCAGCAAATCATCGACGCGCAGAATAGTGATCTCTATGACGTGCTGGCCTATGTGGCCTTTGCCTTGCAACCGGTTTCCAGATCAGAGCGGGCTGAACACGCCAAGCAGAGTATGGACCAACAGTTCACCGACAAGCAGCGGGCCTTTCTGGACTTTGTGCTGGCGCAATACATCAAGGTCGGGGATGCGGAACTGGACACCGAAAAGCTATCGCCATTACTCCGACTGAAGTACAACAACGCCATATCCGATGCCTTTGCGGAGCTGGGTAGCCCGGCAGAGGTGAGGAAGGTATTCAGTGGGTTTCAGCGGTATTTGTATGATGCACGGCAAAGGGACTAACGATGATCGTAACGGACAAGAAATGGCGTGCTGTCATAGATGAGGTATTGGCAGAATCATCTACGCCACTACACTATACTATACTAACATCGCGGAGCGTATTGTAGAATGGAACGCAATGCCTAAACTTTACGGGGTCCAACAGATAGGCGCCGACTCAGTAGACTTCTGCAGACAAATTGGCATCTATCTACTGTATGACGGCAGAGAAGTTATTTACGTTGGACGTAGCACCGACCGTCCCCTAGGGCGACGACTTTACGAACATACTGCGGATCGTATGGCTACAAGATGGGATCGGTTTTCGTGGTTCGGTCTGCTTCCTGTATCCGAGACCGGCAGCATCGGGGTTATGCCAGCGTCATATCCAGCAGAAAAGCTGGTTCCAGCATTGGAAGCAATACTTATTGAGGCCCTGGAACCACGACAAAATCGAAAGCGCGGGGATGATCTTGCGGCAGTGGAGTATAGCCAGAAGACTGACCCAGATATTGATAAGAGAAAGGCTAAAGCCCTTATCGATAGGATTTAGTTGTGAGTGGGGACAGAAGAGCAACAGCCAAAATTGTTGATGGACAATATAGCATTATTCCAGATCCTGATCACCAGACTACTGGAATAGTATCATGCGGAGTGAACGGCGGGTTTAGACTGATAGCGGACATTGAGGCGCTCACATAGGCTTGCTCAACAGGCATTCTGTTACTAATTACGTAATGGGTGGACATCTGACTGAAAAAACACTATGATTTTCATCACGGTATGACACTAGGAGGTATGACCATGGTTGCTGCACGACAGTTTGATCAACCGGCAAATGTCAAGTCTAGCAGTATCAACTTTTTGTCTCATGATGGCATCCAAAGGCTAAGTGATGAATCCTGTAAAAACCAGGTATTACGCGCAGCCGAGATTGGCAATCATGCGACAGAAGGACACAAATGTTCAATGGCACAGATGTTGCGATTAAGGCCAACCGCTTATTTATTAGAAACAGAACTCCCGCATCAATCTTATCAGCACTTTCCTGACATTTTTCCTTCTCTGTAATCTTTTAAAAATATTAAAAATTATTATTTATTTTTATTAAGTGAAAAAAGGATAAATCATGGATTCTAATCAATTAGCCGGTATGGCTAATGAATTAATGTCTGGGAAAACAATTTTTTCTACATTTTTCAAATCTATAGCAAAGCCAAAAAACATCGGCGATGAGATAGAGAACATATATAAGTGCAGCAGCTTTTCTTGTTTCACAAGAAGATCAGGATACTCCATAAAAATAATTAGCGATCAAGTAAAAATTGATAAAAATAATGCGTTTTTCGCGTATAAAAACTTCCAAACAGGATCTGAATTCCTTATAGCTGGCGATACTGTAACGATAAACAAGACAGCAATGGATGAAATTAAAGATGAATATTCCTTGTTTAAAAACAGGCATAAGATACCGACATATAAAAAGATATTTCTTTTTGCCTCTGATGTATCCAGTTGGGCATCACACATATCTCTCTCTATAGTGATGGGGATAATTGCTGCGATAATCATTTTTCATTTTCCGGAAGTTAAGAAGATAATAATCCCAAACAGCGGGGAGCTTGAAACCTTTTCATTGATATATATATTTGGTTTATTTATATCCTTCCTTAACCAAATGAGGATAAAAGTGTCGATAGTTATAAATGAGAAAGTGATAGGTATAACAGAAAAAAAGACAGTAGGTATTTTTTATTTCCTATCAAAAAAATTTTGTTACACGTTGTATTACTCTGCTGGGATTCTATTTTACGCATTCGGCCCATCAAATGTTATAGCAATATTATCCGTAATAGCTGGTTTTATTTTAGAGGTTGCTATTTACGCTCACTATGAGATGTAGAACTATCAATAATGTTTCTGTATGGGCTCTATTTTGTGGTTATTGGTTTTTAAGGAATCTTTTTCGGACGCCGAGTAACTGAAAACACCCGGGACGTTTTGGTTTCGGTATTCCCGTCCGATTTTCTATGATCATGAAAACACACATTGTGGACTATTTGTGAACGGCGGCTTCCGCTGCCCTGCCGCCGTTGAGCCCTGATGGTCGGCAGCAGACTGATTGCGGTCGTTCAGCAGCGGTAAGCAAATGACCCAAAGCGGCCATTCAAGGTGGGAATAGTCAGCGCCCGGAGTTCGGCCAAACCGGACAAAGAGGCGTCTTTGAAATATGGCTGGTTATGGGTGGCAAGCGGACCCTATTGTTATCTGACGTTTAAAGCGGTAATCTCTACCACGCGTGTGAGCACTCGCGGGTGAAAAGCAGCCTCTTCAGCCGAAATTGCCCAAGGGTACTCCCTCTGTAACCTCCAAATCTAGCTGGCATTTTCAATGCGGCCTGAGGCAGCACGACTTCGTCGTGGCTTTTGATTGGAGATTCACATGAATACCGAAAACCTGCTGCGCGCAGTCCGCCCTGTCAACCTTCTGATTCCCCGTCCCGGCCAACCCGAATCTGCAGAACCGAAGTTCTGGGCAATGCAGCTAGCGGGCTTACACTGCAATCACGTCAAAAAGTCGGCCAAAGTCCTTCGGGATGCTCGCAAGCGCTCCGATCAGCCCATTTCCGAAGATGTTTCCCTGAAAGTCAGCAGCCTCCACCATGGACTTGCACAAGCGCTAGGCAGCAAATCCTTCGATGCTTGGCGGAATATCGAACTGGAACTTATCGACTTCCTCCAGACCCGCGGCATGACCCGCCCCGCCGACTTGATCAGTTGGCCCCGCATGTTTTGCTATAGCCTGAAAGCCCGTCAAGTATCGGATCGTCTCTTCAATTCTGGCCTGCCGATGCCGGAAAGAATTTTCACCGGCGTCGGCTCCAAGTTTTTCGCCGCAAGCGGCCGCGGCCGTTTCGATATACATCAACTGGCCGATGGTTCCCTCTATAGTGACGAAGCCAGATTCAAATGGTGTGAAGATCGGGCCAACCAAGTAGTTCTCTCCTTGGAGCGTGAATTCGATTGTGATGCCGATGCACCGGACTTTCTTGAATTGACCGGCCGTGACCTGTTGCTTCATTCATACCGGTTTGATCACATCGCCGGCGCCTTCAACCTCCTAGGCGACAATCTGGTGGCACCAATGCAACGGCCGCCCGAATTCCGTTTGTACAACGCCAGCGAGGACGAGCTTATTTTTGACCGCAGGGTCTTCGATATCTTTCGCCAAGAGATCGACCGTTCTGAATCAGGCTGGGTTGATATCATTCCGTTGCCCGGCAACGACAACATCATTTTCCTGAAAGGGGCAAACGGTGCGTTTGACTGGGTCATCCGTGATCAGCGGGACGAAGTCTTTACGGGGAATCCATACCATCCGTTCTTCAAAAGTCACGAACTGCCAACCGCGATGGAGGACTCCCGGTTCAAGGCACATCTCTATTTCAAAACCGGTGAATGGTATGAGCGACTGGAGCACAGTGCAGAAACCCGCCATTATGCAGAAGGTGGGACGGTTGCTACCTGGCCGGGTTACCTCAAGCTGCTCATGCGCGAACTAGTGGCAACACGCGGTAACTATGCGCAGCCGACTCAGCCGAAGGGGTGGGGGGCTCAGAACTTTGTCCCCCATCGGCTCAGCGATTACTGCTTGATGGTTTCGCCGCCGGTGACGATCCAGGAATTCTGGCGTTTCTTCGAGAGTTCGGATTGGCGGAATGATCGCGTAATCCGCTCACATAACAAGGTCCAGCTTAAAGAGGATCTCGCCGCAGTCAATCTGCATGATGACGACCATCTTCCGGCGAGCGTAACGTGGTTTGATGCCTTGGCATATTGCCGCTACTACGAGCAGAAAACCGGCCTCTACGTTCGCCTGCTGAAGGTAGAAGAGTGGAAGCAAATTAGTCCGCCCCCTCTCCAAGATATCGAACAAGACGGCTGGGCTGACTTAACTTGGGTCGTTACTGGCGAAGATGGGAAAACCGAGGACGAAACCTGTCATCGTTATCCAGAGTCCTGCGACGGTGGTGGATTCCTGCGTTTTGGCAAAGAATTAACCTGGACGCAGAATCAACAGGGGCTTCCCTTCGTATCCGTTCCAGATTTCGGTGAATAGTTAGCCGACTATGCTGATGGTTTTGCCCCTGTAGCCAATGCTGCGACCGGCAAAGCTCTTATGACCGGTCCTCTTGATCGGGATCGCTGTCCAGCGCATCTGACCATGCGCTACAAAGGCTTGAAGGTCGGCTTCCGCCTCTGCTACGTCACACACCCCGACGCTTAACTCGTTCAGGAGATGACCATGACGCATTCCTTGACGCGGAGTTGGCGCGTACGCCCGCGGCTATCAGAACTGGTGATTAACTGGCACATCACCGAAGCCTGCAACTATCGCTGCCGTTATTGCTATGCCCATTGGGATGGCAATGGTCGGGAGCTCATTCATAACATCCCGGCCACCGCTCAGATGCTGGAAAATTTGTGGCTGTACTTCCATCCGAAAAACCTTGCAAACCCACTTCGCCGGCAGATGGATTGGCAGGGCGTGCGGCTCAATCTAGCAGGCGGAGAACCCCTCCTCTACCCAGAGCGTGTAAGCCAGATCCTGCTCGCCGCACGCAATATTGGCTTCACCACCTCCCTGATCACCAACGGCAGTTTGTTATCGCCTGCCGTTACAGTGCAGATTGCTCCGCACCTTTCCGTGCTGGGGGTCAGCCTAGATTCTGGCCAATCCCCTACCAATCGCCTGATTGGGCGGCAAGGCCCGCATGGCCAGTTGCTGATAGTCGAGCAACTGGCGGAGGTTATTGAAGAAGCGAGGCGCTGCAATTCTAGTCTGCAGATCAAGCTCAACACCGTCGTCAACGCGCTCAATTGTCATGAGGATCTAAGCGTATTGCTTCAGCGTTTAGCACCTCAACGCTGGAAGATACTGCGCATGCTTCCCGTGATCACCAACGAATTGATGGTTAGCGATTCTGATTTTCAGGACTTTGTTGCTCGGCATCAGCATCTAGGCCACATTCTGTGCGTCGAGGACAACACGGAAATGGTTGAGTCCTACTTAATGATCGACCCGCTCGGCCGCTTCTTCCAAAATGCATCAGGCCAATCAAGCTATCGCTACAGTTGTCCGATCCCGGATGTCGGCCCCGAACAAGCGTTTGCTGAGGTTGGCGTGGACGCCGCCAAGTTTTGCGCGCGCTACCTCGGACATCTCGAAGACGCCTCAGTATGAAACGGTATCGCGCCTCGAAGGGATGATGATTACTGGGAAGATTTTTAAATCGCAGATATCTTTTCCCTTGGGCTGTATCCTGATACAACTGCGGCCTGAGGAGAGCAATTTTACCGCCCTTCCACGGCATGCAATCAGGGATATCATGGTCTATGTCTTTAAAAAACATCAATGAGGCCGAATTTGGGGCCCTAATCCGTGGACTTGCGCAAGACGTCGTTGATGCCCACATTCACTGGGGTCAGCTAAACGCCCTTCAAGCGCAGTTGGACAAATGGCCAGAGGTGCGTGCTGAGGCGTGGACGTTCTGGTATTACACGCTGCTCGCTCACCGTCAAACAGCATTGGTAAGTTTGGCACGCGCGTTCGATCAAGAGGATAGCTCGCTTCACATGCAGTCGTTACTCATAGCTATTCGTGACCACCTGCACCTGTTTGATAAGGATGGCGTGTTGCAGCGACGGCCTGATGACCCATTTGCACAATGGATGCCACAAGATGCGGCCAAGCCTGATCTGACGCAACTCAACCAAGACATCGATGCCAGTTCGATGTCTGACCCGGATGTCAAAGCACTAAATCTGTATCGCCACACCCTGTTAGCTCACCGAGGTGCTACGCTAACAAAACGAGGCGATGAGACCAAATTCCCGCCGTTGTTCGATGAGCAAGTGGAGCGACTGCTGGAGCGCGCACGCACGCTACTTAATCGTTACAACTACATGTTCGACGCCTCCCTCTATGGCATGAAGCCGCATGGTCATGACAATGTTATTTGTGTATTTGAAGGGATGCAGCGCGATCTGGATCGGCAAAAGGCTGAGGCTGAGTCACAGCTTGCGGCACTAGAAAGACGGCAATAAAACGCGAAAGAGTCCTCTGCTGACGAATAACTATGGTGGAGACGGTGCGGAAGCAGAATGTCGGTTCTCAATCAGCAAGCAGCCACTCCCGGTGCAATTAGATGAGGTCAGCTTCTGACCGATATTACTCGTTTCCAAGCTGGATGGGAATGACTGCAAACGCTGCACTGCCGCCGTTGAGCCTACTGGTT
This sequence comes from Acidithiobacillus ferridurans, assembly GCF_003966655.1. Taxonomy (NCBI): domain Bacteria; kingdom Pseudomonadati; phylum Pseudomonadota; class Acidithiobacillia; order Acidithiobacillales; family Acidithiobacillaceae; genus Acidithiobacillus; species Acidithiobacillus ferridurans. The sequence continues at coordinate 1,242,755 of NZ_AP018795.1, forward strand.
GTCGACAGCACACTGCTTGTGGAAATTCATTTCCGCAAGCCCTTTTAGACCCTGCCTCGCAACAACGCCCCTGCCTTTCTCCTTGCCTTCAGTTCTGCGTAAATCTGGCCATAGGACTCGCACCTATGAAGTAATTTACTGCCAGTCGGACCAGGCGAGCCATGCCCGCACCACCAGCACGACCACCATAAAACCCAGCCATAGTCCCGCGTAGCCAACGCGAGATATAGGGATTGTGCCGAGGCGATCGCAGGTGCGAGTGATTTAAATTGCGCCCCCCTGGTTAGTTGTTGTTGGTACTACCTTTATCAAACATCTCGCCAGCCGCCGCCAGAGTGAGTGGGCCGGTATGGGATTCTCCAGCAGATATAAAATGCGACTAGCGCCATCCTGGCGAACTTCCACCCCTCCGGGAGCAGCGCCTTGATGGCCTGCTCCACCGGTACTGGCACTGCGGGGGATTCAGGGTAGATCCGAGCGGAAATACCTACGCCGTGCTGGGCAAGAACCGGCTCTATGGAAATGGTCTTCCTTCCATGTTGTAGTGCGGGACTGCCACCGTCAGCCGCGTCGCGGCGGCCACCGATCAACTGGAGCCGGTCGCCCACGATCTCCGTGGAATACCGCTCCTGACCGTCCTTATCGGTCCATTTTCTGGTGCGGATACGCCCCTCGATGTACGCCTGGCTCCCTTTGCGAAGATATTCGCCAGCGACTTCTGCCGTCCTCGCGAAGAGTGCAACGCGGTGCCACTCGGTACGCTCCTGGCGATTGCCGTCTCTGCCATTGCCATTCTGCAACGTCAGATAGGCAGGCATCTCACCCAGGTATTCACTTATCGCGGGAAGCCGGTGAAACAGACGAATACCAAAGCCTGGCGAAAGGCGTTGGAAAAGGCAGGGATTACCGATTTACGCTGGCATATCCAGTCCGGCACAAGCCGGGAGCGGTTACAGGAAATGGGCGGTTGGGAATCGGTCGAGATGGTGCGTCGCTATGCGCACATGGCCCCGGAACATCTCGCAGAGGATTCGGCAAAAATTGAGAGCATCCTGGAAAAGGTCTGTCCGCATGGTACAAATGCGTCACAACCGCACATTTTTGCCTTACCCAAAAAGATGGTAACCGCCTGATTTATATGGTGCCCAGGGACGGAATCGAACCGCCGACACGAGGATTTTCAGTCCTCTGCTCTACCGACTGAGCTACCTGGGCCAAGAGCGCGTATTTAAACGGGGTCCCGCCCGGAAGTCAAGGCCAGGGCCCGTCCATAAAGGAAACGATGCGCCATGCTGCTCTGATTGGCCGCGATACGCACGGCCTGCGCCAGCGGCAGTTCGGCGAGCAGCGGGCCGAGCAAACGGTCGGCGTCGGCTTCCTCCAGCGTCTGTTCCGGTGCGCCGCCTACCACCAGCGTCATTTCGCCGCGCACTTTGTCAGGATGTGCCCGGAGTAGCGCCGCCAGCCCCCCCAGCGAGTCCCGCAAACATTCCTCATATACTTTGGTCAGTTCCCGACACAGAGCCGCCCCACGATCCTCGCCCCACAATTCCACCATATCCGCCAGTGTCTCGCTGATCCGATGTGGCGCCTCATAAAAAATCATGCTGCGCGGCTCCCGCTGCAAGGCCAGTATCCGGGTCCTTCGCGCCCCCCCTTTGGCAGGCAGAAAACCCTCGAAGCTAAAGCGGTCGCTGGGCAGACCGGACAGGGCCAACGCAGACAGGGCGGCGTTAGGCCCGGGTATGATGGTCACCGGCAACTGTTGCTCACGGAGCAAAGCCAGCAGCGGAAACCCGGGGTCGGAGATCAACGGCATTCCTGCATCCGACAACAGCGCAATATGCTCCCCGGCGGCGATACGCAGGGCAATCTGCGGGGCAAGGACACGTTCATTATGCTCGTGCAGAGCCAGCGTTTTGGGTTGCACACCCAGATGCTGAAAGAGCCGTTGGGCGTGACGGCGGTCTTCCACCAGAATCAGGGCAGCAGCCCCAATCGCACGTTGCGCGCGCGGTGAGAGATCATCGAGGTTACCGATAGGAGTGGCGATAATGGTTAGTTGCCCGACGGCCCCTTCTGCTGCCTCAGCATGGTCATTCATAAGCGCATTCCCGACCGAGGCCGCGCTTCGGTCATTGAACACCTTCGCCTTTCTCCATACACTCTGCTCATGACAACTCCCGCAACCTTGAAGGCCTCTTTCCGCCTGCTGATGACTCTGGCCCTGGCCATGGGCCTGAGCGCATGCGCGAGTATGCCACATAAAGCGCCACCTTCGTCGAATCCGCCGCCTGTCGAAACGGCCACCGCCGTTTCTCAGACACCGCAGGCAGAGCGCGCCGACCAGCTCATGATCACAGGGCACTACCAGGAAGCGGCCAAGGACTATATTCACGCAGCCGCCGATGTGCGGGGGCAAGCCCAGCTCGATTATCTGATGAAAGCGGCACAGGCTTCCCTGCAGGGGCAAAAGCCGCAGGTTGCGATATTACTGGCCAATGAAGTACTGCGCTTGCAGCACGGCAATACCACTCTGCGTGGCGCAGCGCTCTGGGTCCGCGCCCAGGGACTCATGGATCAGGGGCAGACCCCCAGCGCCAAGGGCAACCTTGAAGAAATCCTGACCATCACCAGCACACCCCAAGAAGTGCGTGCCCGGGCCATGGGCACCCTAGCCACACTCTATACGCAGGAAGGCCATGAACTCACCGCGCTGAATTTTCTGATCGAACGGGATAGCCTGCTGGGCGGCGATGCGATCGCGGAGAATCACCGCCGCATTCATGCCCTCCTCGACCAGCAGTCGGTAGCAAAACTTCAGAACTGGCAGGGACGTAGCGGTAATCCCCTTGTCCAGGAGTGGATCGCCATCGCCCTGATCACCCGCCAGAATCCCGATCCCCAACAGCGGCAGACGGCGATCCGTGCCTGGCTGGCGGCACATCCGGGGCACCCCCCCATAAACTTCTCGGACGACGACGCGACGGCTGCCGGCGCTTCTGCCCTCAACCGCGCGCCCGGCGGCATATGTGCTTTGTTACCTTCCAGCGGGTTCTACGGGCCGCTCTCCCAGGCCATTGCCGCAGGGATGGAAACAGCAGCGCAATTACGGTCTGGACCCGCAGTGCGCATTCTGCGGAGTACCGGCAACCCCAGTTACACCGCCGTACTCTTTGAGCGTGGGGTCAGGGAAGGTTGCAAAATCTTCGTCGGCCCCTGGCTGCCGCAGGATATCAACGCGGTAGCCGCCGTCCGGAAGCCCGGTGACCCGCCGGTCATAGCCCTCGGCACGGCATCTGATGTGCGGCAGCCCGGACTCTATACCCTAAGCCTGAGTCGGGACGTCGCGGCCCGGCAGATTGCCACCCAGAGCTATGCAGCGGGTTATCGTCATGCCTATGTGCTGTACCCCCAGGACTCCAGCGGAGCTGCCATTCAGGCAGACTTTATCACCGCCTGGAAGCATCTCGGCGGCGATGTCAGTGGCGTCACCACCTATCTGCCCGGTCGCTCGCTCACCAGCGAGGCGCAGCAACTGTTGAGCGCGCCCCCCGGGCGACACAGTTTTGTCTTTTTGGTTACCGCAGCGAAAAACGCCAACTCTGCGGTCACTGCCATCCGGCAGATCAATCGCACTGTGCCTGTCTTCAGCCCGGCGTTGCTGCACGGCGCAGCCTTGCCCAGCGACGCGCAGGGGCTCTCCGGCATTGAATCGGTCGATATGCCCTGGATCATCAACCCCGGGCAAAGCTGGCCGCAAGCGTCACTACTGTTGCGTACCAATCTCCCCAACGCCAGTGACGCCCAGTGGCGCATGGCGGCCTTCGGGCTGGATGCCTATCGAATGGCGGAGCGCGTTCTGGACCAGGATATGAGTGGCAGCCTGAACGGCGCTACAGGCGTCCTCCGCTTTGCTGCCGACGGCCGCATCGTGCGGGACATGGAATGGATGAAAGTGGAGAACGGACGGGTCGTCCCTTTATCGGGAGTGCCTGGGCCGGGCGCCTGAATCATGCCGTCGCCACGCCAGATTTCAGGTCAGCAGGGTGAAGACCGTGCAATTGCGCTGCTCGCGGGGCACGGGCTACGCCCCCTGACGCGCAACTATCGTTGCCGGATGGGAGAAATTGACATCATCACCCTCGATGGTGATACCTTGGTCTTCGTGGAGGTACGCCAACGTGCCCATGACCGGCAGGGGGGGCGGCGGCCAGCATCACCGGCCGCAAGCAAAAACGGTTGATCCGCGCCGCAGAATATTTTCTGCTGCGTAACCCGCAGCATGGGTTACGCCCCTGCCGCTTTGATGTGGTCGCCCTGGACGGTGATGCCCCGGCAGACTGGATTCGTGATGCCTTCAGAGTACCCAGCCCATGACCGGCAATGACTGGATAGGTTCTGCCCTGCACAACAATATTACCTGTATGGGGCACTCCGCCGCAGCCCTTGCAGCGCCTTTCGCGCAAGCCAGTCGGCGCCTGATCGCCACCCTGCAGGCGGGCGGGCAGGTACTCAGTTGCGGTAACGGCGGTTCTTCCGGAGATGCCCAGCACCTCGCTTCGGAACTGGTCAACCGCTTTGAGACAACACGCCGCGCCCTGCCCGCCATCGCCCTCAGCACCGACAGCAGTGTGGTCACCGCCATCGCCAATGATGCCTGCTATGAACAGATTTTCGCCCGCCAGATCGAGGCCTTGGGCCGTCCTGGTGACTGTCTGGTCGCATTCAGCACCTCCGGCAACTCCGCCAACGTCATCGCCGCCGCCCGGACTGCTCAACAGCGCGGCATGTGGGTGCTGGCTCTTACCGGCAAGGAAGGCGGGCAACTCGCGCCACTGCTGCGCCCCGTGGACATTGAACTGCGGGTGCCCGAGCAGAACACGGCACGCATTCAGGAAGTCCACCTCGTCCTCATTCACGCCCTCTGCAGTGGTGTGGATGCCAGCTTTGTGGGCGATGCCCCCGCATCCGTATTCCACACCGGCCAGGTGCTCCGCGACTGGGACGCGTTGGCTGAAGCCTGCGCCTTCCGTCGTCCCCTGGTCTTTACCAACGGCGTTTTCGATGTATTGCACCGGGGCCATGTGCAGTATCTCGCCGAAGCCCGCGCGGAAGGCGCCTGCCTGGTGGTAGGCGTCAACAGTGATGCCTCGGTGCGCCGCCTCGGCAAAGGCGCGGATCGCCCGGTCAACAGCGAGGAAGACCGCATGGCGGTGCTCGCCGGATTACAGGCGGTGGATTTCGTTACGGCATTTGACGACGACACCCCACTGAAGTTGATCCAACATCTCCAACCCAACGTACTGATCAAAGGTGGCGACTGGCCGATAGAGCGCATCGTCGGTGCCGATTGGGTGCAGGCCGGAGGCGGCCGGGTACTCAGCATTCCTTTTCGCCACGAACGGAGCACCACCGCGCTCCTGCAAAAAATCCGAGGGATCCAGCCATGAGCATCAGCACCATCATTCCCGCCCTGCGCGCCGCTCTCGATGCCGAGCGGGTGCGCGACGATGCAGAAACCCTCGCCATCTATAGCCGCGACGATACTCCGGGGAGTTGCGTACCGGTGATGGTGCTCTTCCCGCACAGCCATGAAGAAGTGCAGGCGATTGTCAGCATCGCCCGCCGCCATCGTCTGCCCCTCGTTCCGCGCGGAGCAGGTTCCGGGAATGTCGGCGGGGCACAGCCGGTACCCGGCAGCGCCGTCGTCAGCTTCGAGTGCATGCAAAAAATCTGCGATTACAGCGCGGTGGACCGTACCATCACCGTAGAGGCCGGATGTATCACGGCCGCGATCAGTGCCTATGTAGAGGCCGACGGACTGTTTTACCCCCCCGATCCCGGCAGCAACCCCTACTGCCGCATCGGCGGCAATCTGGCCATGAATGCCGGCGGGCCGCACGCCGTAAAATATGGCGTCACCCGCGATTACGTACTGGGCCTGCGTGCCGTCACCGGCGCCGGCGAAACGCTGTGCTGCGGTGTTCATACCAGCAAAGGGGTGGTCGGCTATGACCTGACCCGTCTGCTGGTAGGCAGCGAGGGCACCCTTGCCCTCATCACCGAGGCCACCCTGCGCCTGCTCCCCCTCCCCGCCGCCCAGGCCACCCTGCGCGCCGCCTATGACAATACGGCCAGCGCCTGCGCGGCGGTGCAGCGGGTGATGGCACAACACCATACGCCCAGCGCCCTGGAACTCATGGACCCCTACGCCCTGGCCGCAGTGCGCGCCATGGGTGCCGCCAGGGATCTGCCAGAAGGCAGCAACGCCCTGCTGATGGTCGAGGTGGATGGCGAGGCGATCACCATCCCCGACCAGGTGCAGGCCATCCGCGCTGCTCTGGCGGGCGAGGGAAACCTGGAAATCCTGGAGGCAACGGACGCGGCTGCCGTCGCCGATCTGTGGGCGGCGCGCAAATCCCTGTCCCCCGCCACCAAAGCCATGGCACCCCTCAAAATCAACGAGGACGTGGTCGTGCCGGTCAGCCGCCTGCGCGAATTGCTGGAGGCCATAGAAGGGATCGCTGCAGAACAGTCCCTGCATATCGTCAGCTTCGGTCACGCCGGGAACGGCAACCTGCACGTCAACTTTCTGGTCCATCCCCAAGATGGCAACGAAATGCGCCGTGCCAGGCAGGGCCTGCAAAAGCTCTTTCAGGCCGTACTGACACTGGATGGAACCCTCTCCGGCGAGCACGGCATCGGCAGCAGCAAGCGCGCCTATGTCCCCCTGGAACTGAGCCCGGAAAGCCTGAGCATCCAGCGCGCCATCAAGCAGGTCTTCGACCCTGACACCATTCTCAATCCCGGCAAACTGCTCCCCGAAGTCTGAGCCATGACCAGCATCCTGCACGCCATCCAGCCGGTACGCCATATCTCTCTCAAAAGCTGGCGCGAAGATTTCGGGATAGAGACAGCAGAGGATACGCCCGCCCATCGCCTGCTCCGCGACGGTGACGCCTGGGTGGTGCTCTTCCGGTCCGGTGTCATCTGTTTTTTTGGTGCGGGACCGGCATTGCAGGCCAGAGTCATCGCCACCGTGCAGGCGCAGTTCACCCCCATCGCCAATCCCAAGGTGGAAGAGCTCGCGATCCTGGTCGGCGAACGTGATGGCGTGGGCCGTGATGGCGTCACCCTCAAGAATCTCGATGAAGAACGCATCCTTCTGGTCGCCCTGCGTCTGGCCCAGAGCCTGGCCCTGGAACTCCACGAAGAGGCCGTCGAAAATCTGCTGGAAACCACCCTGAACCTGCTCTCGGAAGTGGCCCGCACCGGGCGTTTGCCGGGATGGCGCAGCGGACATCTGCGCTTTCTCGCCTCGACTTCCGCTACCCGCACCGAAATCCTTTCCCGTCTGGCGGTGCTGGACAACCCCGATATCGTCTGGGAAACCCCAGGGCTGGAACTGCTCTCCCGCGAACTCTCCGCCGACCTGGAGCTCACCAGCCGGTTCCGCGCCCTGGATGAAAAACTCGACGCCATTCATGAGGGACTGGAAGTCATGATCGTGGCCACCCGGCACCACCGGGAGACGATTCTGGAATGGATCATCATTATCCTGATCTCGGTCGAAGCGCTGATCATGCTCATGGGCAAGTAATATGTCCGAGCAACGACCAAAGTTGCAGGACGATCCCGATGCACACGATGCCGACGCAGCAGAACCGCCCTGTAACGAACATGAAGCCTTTGCTCCGCGCAACACCCGCATTGCCCACAGCTACGATCCCGCCCGCCTGCTGCTGATCGGTCCGGCCTGGGTGGGGGACATGGTCATGGCGCAGGTATTGTTGCAGGTACTGCGCCGTCGCTGGCCACGCCTGCAGGTGGATGTCCTGGCGCCGCCCGCCAGCATTCCGATAGCGGAACGCATGCTGGAGGTGCGACGAGCCATGCCCCTGTGCATCGACCACGGTCAACTGGGGTTGCGTCTGCGGCGCCGGACCGCAGCGGAATTACGCGCACAGAACTATGACTGGTCCATCTGCCTGCCCAACAGCTTCAAATCCGCGCTGATCCCCTATTGGGCACATATCCCGACCCGCACCGGTTTCAGCGGTGCGGATCGCCGTTTGCTCCTGAACGACCGCCGTCGCTTGAACAAAAAGAAACTGCTGCGCACCGTGGACCGCTTCGTTGCCCTCGGACTGCCGCCACGCCTTCCACAACCCACGCAACTTCCCGCGCCCCGTTTACAGGTAAATCGGGCGGCCCTTGCCGCGACCCTGCAGCGGCTGGGCATAAGCCCGCCACAACGGCCCCTGGTCGCCCTGGCACCCGGTGCCGAATATGGTCCGGCCAAGCGCTGGCCGGTGCATCACTGGAGTACCTTGGCCCAGGCCCTTATCGAACGCGGCTATGCCGTGTGGATTTTCGGCAGTCCCAAGGATGCAGAAATCACTCGGGCCATAGCGGCGGCCGTCCCGGAAACCCTTGATCTAGGGGGCCGGACCACCCTGCTGGAAGCTCTGGACCTGCTGTCGCTCGCCCCCCTGACGGTCAGCAACGACTCTGGTCTGATGCATGTGGCAGGGGCTGTCGGCAGCCGGGTCATCGCGCTCTATGGCTCCACCCCTCTCAGCATGACCCCCCCCTCTCCGCCGGGGCGCAGGCTCTACGCATCGACCTGCCCTGCAGTCCCTGCGGAAAGCGCGAGTGTCCACTCCGACATCACCGCTGTATGGAAGATCTCAGGCCGGAATACGTTCTCCGCCAGATCTTCGGGATATAGGCCGCGAACGGATAAAAAAAGCCCCGACTTGCGGGTCGAGGCGAGGAGAGGAGGAACTAAACAGGAGGAAAACTAAAATGCGTAGGTCAGCATCACCCGGTTGTAGATGAAGGAATGCCCCTTGTTGAAGCCGGCACCATTACCATATTGCGCACTCGTTCCGGTAGCCAGTTCCACCCGGTCACGAATGGAAAGCCCCTTGAATGCGCCACCTGGAAAATAGGTCAGATCAAAATAGGGATAACTGCTGCTGCCATTATAATAGGTGGTGAAATGCGCAAATGCCGCGATGGCCAGGAATTTCTGGCCCATCAAGTCAAGATGTTGTGCTACCTTGATCTTGTAACCATGCCCAGGCCCCAGATTATCCGCAAGGCCACGAATCATCGCCGTCGTATATAGTGGATCGGTGGCATAGCCCACGGTATAGGGTGACACTATTCCGCCGTTCAAAAATCCGCCAGTCTGCGGCGCAAGTGCGTTATAGGCCACGCTGAAGGTCCCGTCACCCATACCGGTTTTGTAGTTCACGCCACCAATGACGCCCCAGGCCGTGGCGTCAACCCCTTGCCGGGAGAGCAGGGAAGCACCCCACTCACGCAGGTACTGGGCACCCACAAATGGATCAACCCCGGTCCCGGTTTTCAGCGTATAATCCGCTGTCGTATAAAACATCTTGGCGAATTGATAAAAATCATAGTACCAGGCGGTCGCCTTGGCGCCCATCAGGGAATACGAGGCGCCAAAAGCCAGGGTACCACTGGTGGAGGGAGCGGTGGTCGGCAGCTGTGTACCACCACCATACAGTTTATCCCCCTCGTAATTAGCGGGATAAAACAGGTTGTCATTGTAATAACTATTCGATGTGCGACTCTTCCAGCGGAAAATACGCATGCCATACAGGTGTAAATCGTGATAGGGCGAAACATCGGCAAACACACCCTGATAAGTGGCGGGCAACATGCGCGAATCGGAGCCGTTCATCCAGGGTGTATTCAGCTCCTGATCACCCGCCCGGATCAACAGCGTTTTGGGGATCTCATATTGGAGGTAAGCCTGCCCCAGGGCATCGATGGACTGCGGACCCATCACCGTCGCATCCAGATGTGGGTAGGTCGGTCCGCCACTGGTATCATTCGCCCCGAGCCCGTGCGCGGTAAAGAAACTGACGCCTACACCAAAGCCGCCCAGAAAAGGTGCCGTCTTGATATTCAGGATGCCCCCCAGACTAAAGACGTCCTGATTGTAGGTATTGGGTCCGGTTGCACCGTAATCCCGGCTGAAATAATAAGAGCGGATCTGGCCATCGATCTTGCTCTGCTTGAAAAAATCGGTCAGCGTTTCGGCCTGGGCTGAGGCACTGACGCCACACAGGACGGCGACCGTCGCGATGACAATGCGGTTTTTGATAAACACAACAACCCTCCCTCTTTGGTGTTCTTGAAATGATGCCACCTATGGTAAAGGACCAACATGACACTATTATGACTTTTTCATGAACTTTTTGTGACGTTATATCTGCATTAATACAATCCCCGGTCGCCTTCGGCGAACGGGGTGCCGCACGACGAAATCCCCATCATCCCCCAAAGTCTTTGCATTACCCGATGTTCGTGGGAAACTGCAACCTGATCTGTTGCTCACCGGGATCCGCATGCCACTGGAAATCCGTCACCTGCGCACTATGGAGGCAGTCGCCCAGTTCGGCAGCCTCGCCGCGGCGGCGCAACGCCTGCACCTCACCCAATCCGCGCTCTCCCACCAGTTGCGCGGGCTGGAAGCAGAATACGGTGTCAATCTCCTGGATCGGGAACGTGGCGCGCAGTTACGCATGAGCCCCGCCGGAGAGGCCTTGCTGGCCGTGGCCCGGGAAGTGCTGCCGCGTATCCGGCAGATGCAGGAGGAACTGCGACGGCGGGCAGCGGGCAACAGCGGCCGCCTGCGTATCGCCGTCGAATGCCATACCTGCTTCGACTGGCTGACGCCCGCCATGAACCACTTTCGCGAGAACTGGCCGGACGTGGAAATGGATCTGGTTTCGGGCTTTCAGCAGGATCCCTTACCCCTGCTCCAGAGCCATCAGGCCGACCTCATGGTGTTGACCGCCCCGGATGCCATGGGCTGCGATATTATCGTGCACCCGCTCTTCGCTTATGAAGTCGTCGCACTGGTCAATCCGCGGCACACTCTGGCTGAACGCAGTTTTCTGACCCCCGCGGACTTTCTGGAAGAAACCCTGATCACCTACCCGGTAGAGGATCGCCGCCTTGATCTTTTTCGCGAATTTCTCCAGCCTGCGGGTATCCAGCCCTGGCGGCGGCGCCACGCGGAGCTCACCGTCATCATTCTTCAGCTCGTCGCCTCCGGGCAGGGCATCGCCGCGTTACCAGCCTGGGCGGTGGGAAGTTACGGCGAGAAAAACTATGTCCGCGCCATTCCTCTGGGATCGCAGGGTCTCTGGCAAACACTGCAGGCGGCCACCACGGCGGAGCAGGCGGAGCAGCCGCACATGCAGGCTTTCCTCGCCGAAATCCGCGCCAGCGTAGCGGCCAACCTGCTTGGGGTAAAGGATATTCCAGGCTTATGATCACCCTGCAACCGCGTTTCGACGGAGCCAAAAGCCGATGACCATAACGCCCACCCAACGCCTGATTTTCGACCCGGAACTCATCCGCCGTTACGACCGGCCGGGGCCGCGCTACACCTCGTACCCCACCGCCCCCCATTTCCGCGAAGATTTCGATGAAAGGTCGCTGCAAGGCGCGCTCGACCGCTCCAATGCCAGCGGTCGCCCACTCTCCCTATACTTCCATATCCCCTTTTGCGAGCACCTGTGTTTTTACTGCGCCTGCACCAAGGTGGTCACCCGCCATCACGAATGGGGAACACCCTATGTCGCCCATCTGGACCGGGAAATGGCCCTGACACGCGCCCACATCGACGGCAACCGTCCCGTGGACCAGCTGCATTTCGGCGGCGGCACTCCCACTTTCCTCCGCCGGCATGACATGACCACCCTCCTGGACAGCATCCGCAAACACTTCCTTTTGCTCCCGGATGATCGAGGTGAATACGGCATCGAAATCGACCCGCGCGCGCTGGAGCCCGGCACGCTCCGCCTCCTCCGCGACTTCGGCTTCAACCGCATCAGCATCGGGGTGCAGGATCTGGATACGGCAGTGCAGAAAGCCGTGCATCGCGAACAGAGTTTTGCACTCACTGCGGGTGTCATCGGCGAGGCGCGCCAGCTTGGCTTTCGCTCCGTCAGCCTTGATCTCATCTATGGCCTGCCCCTGCAGACCCCGGAAAGCTTTGCCCGGACGCTGGAGGCGGTTCTCGCCTTGCGCCCGGATCGCCTGTCCGTCTTCAATTACGCCCACCTGCCGGAGCGGTTCCCGCCCCAGAAGCGGATCCCCGATGCGGACATCCCCAGCCCCGACACCAAGCTGCGCATCCTCGCCGAAAGCATCGCCACCCTGCAGCAGGCCGGTTATCTCTATATCGGCATGGACCACTTCGCCCTGCCCGATGACGAATTGGCTATCGCACAGCGGGAAGGCAGTCTGTATCGCAATTTTCAGGGCTACTCCACCCATGCCGGGACGGATCTGCTGGCCTTCGGGATGAGCGCCATCGCCATGGTCGGCCCCACCTACAGTCAGAACATCAAGGATCTGGATACCTGGGGCGCCACCCTGGAGAGCGGCCACTTACCGGTGGAGCGCGGCCTGCGCCTGAGCGACGAGGACCTGCTGCGCCGCCACATCATCACCCGTCTGATCTGCGATTTCAGCCTGGATTTTGCCGCGCTGAACCGACAGTTCGGTCTGGATTTCCGCCAGCATTTCGCGGCCAGCCTGCCCGCCCTGGAGGCCATGGCGAGTGATGGACTCCTGCACATGGACGCCCATACCCTGACGGTCACGCCGCAGGGGCGGCTGCTGATCCGCCATATCTGCATGGCCTTCGACGCCTACCTCGCGCAAAAGCCGGTGCATTACTCACGGGTAATTTGAGCGGCAATGGCCGACTCTAATCGACGATCCCAATAGCTAAGTGTCGCATTTCCCGGCCATCATGTGTGGACACGCACAGCCCGGCCCATTCCGGCAAGCGGCTGTCACCAGAGAAGCACAATGCTCCTGATATCGGGGTGCGACAATTTGCCGCATTTTACGGGAGTTCGGGTGGGCATAGGATTGTTCACGTCGCCGGAATCAGGTGTTGCCGCATTCCGGAACATACCGGCGGTACGCCGGCGCTGGGATTTGCGCTGGCGGCATGACGGCAAGGGACGGGTTGGGTGGGGCAGCGCCAAGACGCGATTCATGCCTTGTTTTTCGGTAAAATTGCCGTATGGTATTGAGGTGCACCGTACACACCGAAAGGAAGAGGTGGCGACATGAAACAGTTGCAAATGGGATATATGGTTTGGGCGAGTAGTCTCATACGGCGTTGGAAAATAGCCTTACCAATATCGCTGGTGGTGATTGTCTTATATGCGTCGGGATATCTGGTGGCAGGCGCACCCGTCAGGCTGACAACGTTATTGCTGATGAACCTCAACCCTATCCCGTGGCTCGGGGCCATCGGCGTGATAACCTACTATTTTCAACAATATGATCGCTACATGGCAGATCGGGGCTCTGACGCGAACTGGTCCAAGTGGAAAGTGTGGACATTTGTTGCCGGAATACTGATGACGATGTTTCTTTGGGAATCTCCGCTCAATGCCTTTGTGCCTGAATCGATGACGCTGTACACCTTAAAGCTCATGGGTGAGTTCGAATTGGCGGCGCCACTGATCGTATTCGGAATTCCTTTTAAACTGATCGATGCAAAAACGAACGGCGCATTCTGGAAGCTGTTGCGATTCCTGCATCGCCCCCCGTTACCGCGGTTATTCTGGCCGTGATACTGGTGATATGGGACATGTCCGATCAGATGTCGCTGGGCTTAAAAAGCCCGTTGGTTTTTGCCTTGCTGCCGGGCGTTTATCTGGTTTCAGGAATCATTGTCTGGATGCAGTCTCTTCAGGTGTTCCCGTCGTGGCCGAATCTGCGTAACCATTTGCAAAAGGCGCTTTACGTGTGGATCATGGAAATGGCCATGATGGCGATGGGTGGCATCTGGTTCTGGAGCGCCATGAGCATGAATCCCGCGCAATCGTCTCATATGCTCTGGGGGCTGACCCCGTTGGTCGACGAACACCTTGCGGGAATGATGATGACCTTTCTTTCCCTGCCCACGATGAGCCTCGTAACCTGGCATTTCTGGCAATGGATGGAAGGCATTCTGGAACACCACAGCGATCCGTCAGAATATACCGTCAACTGATCCAAAAGAGATCCCGGCGCGCCAGGATGACAAATGGCTCCAGGCGCGCCGCTTCCGTGCGGACTGACGGTCCCTGACCCTGAATTGCATGGTCTCGCTGGTCAAGTGTTCTCTCGCTTTCTCAGCATCAACACCTTGAAGCTCTCGCCCATTTCCTGCGGCAGGGTGAGCCGTTTGATCTCATTATTCAGGGCGAAGCGGCCGTCCTCACCCACCTGCGCACAAAGGCTGCCATACACCTCGGCCAGCCCGTATTCCACCAGAAAGCGGGCGAGATGGCCATAAAAGGTCACCTCCAGCCCGGCCTCCACCGCAGCAGTCATCAGCGCGGTATAATCCACATGGGCGGTGAGGTCGCAGAGGCCTGGCAGATAAAAGGGATCATCCAGCCAGTGGTGGCGATAATAGGCGCGCAGGCTGCCCGTCTGCCGCTGCGGATGATAAAACTCCGCCGCCTCGTGCCCGTAATCGATCAGAAGGATGGCGCCGGAGTCCAGGCGGGCGGCGACCTCGTGCAGCCAGGATTCGGCAGTGAGGTTGATTTCCGTCCGATAGGGCCGGAGCCAATGCGTTACATAGGGCGCCAGCCGCGCCGCCAGAGGCACAGCGACCGGTGGAGGCAGCATCACCCAATCCAGTGCCTCGCCATTCCAGCGCACACCGCATTCGTGCAACTGCCCGGAGGCGTCCAGCTCCAGCACCTGCACCGGCATGGCGTCCAGCACTTCGTGGGCGAGCATCACGCCACGCCAGTGCTCCGGCAGAGTTTGCAGATGCTGAATACCAGTCACGGCTGACCGTTGCCGCACCTGCAAATCGGGGCTGGGTTCGAGCAAGGTGTAGGGTGTGTCCGGCAAAATATCCCGGATCTGGCCGGCCAGTGCGCCGCTCCCACCGCCAAATTCCAGAATGCCATCCAGCCCCAGATCGGGTTGCAAGGTCCGCGCCAGCACGGCGGCCAGCACCCGCCCCATTTCCGGTGCCGTGACGAAGTCGCCCGCCGCGCCGAAACGGGTCTGCCCCGCCATGTAATAGCCCAGCCCCGGCGCGTAGAGGGCGAGCTCCATATAACGACGAAAGGGGATCACCCCACCTGCGGCATCGATTTCCCGCCGGATATGGGTCAGCAGTGCGGACGAGTGGGCCAGCGCATCGGCGTCCGGGGCGGGCAGACTTGTCTTGCGCGCCCCGTGAGAATGGGTTAAAAAATCGGGACGCTCTACGCGCATGGACACCTCTTGAAAGCTACCGGAAAAGTTGTTCTCATCACTGGCGCCGCCCGCAGGGTAGGCGCCGCCATTGCCCGCCAGCTCGCCGCGGAAGGCTGCCAGCTCGCCCTGCATTATAAGCGATCCGCCGCAGACGCCGAAGCCCTGGCGCAGGAGCTGCGCGCACGGCATGGAACCGAACCCTTGTTGATCGCGGGCGATCTGGCTGACCCAGAAACGCCCGCCCGCCTGATGGATGCCGCCATCGAGCATTTTGGTTGCCTGCATGGCCTCGTCAATAACGCTTCGCTGTACTCCCCTGCTCCTTTCGGCGCAATCACGCCGGGAGACTGGGCGGCGATGGAGGCCGTGCATCTGCGCGCGCCCCTCTTCCTGACCCAGGTTGCCGCACCGTATTTGCGAAAAACCAGCGGCGCCGTCGTCAACATTGGCGACATCCACGCCGAAATCCCTTTGCGCGGTTATCTCCCCTACAGTGTGACGAAGGCGGGCCTGCTGGCCCTGACCCGCGCCCTTGCCAAGGAACTGGGGCCGGAGATCCGCGTCAACAGCGTTTCGCCGGGCGTGGTGCTCTGGGCCGAGGACAAAGATCCACCGGACGGCGACCAGCAAGGGCTCATCGAACGCAACGCGCTCAAGCGCGTCGGCAGCCCGGAGGATATTGCCGGCGCCATCGCCTATCTGCTCTTCGATGCACCTTACGTCACCGGCCACAACCTCGTCGTCGACGGCGGCCGCATGTTATATTGACGGCCATGCACACCACCGTAAAATCCCCCATCCGCTTTTACAGCGAAGAAGAACTGGACGCCCTGGAGGCGGAAGACCCCCTCGCCGCGGCCAAAATCGCCCACGCCCAGGCCATGGCCGAACGCGGACTTGACCGCCAGAAACGCTACGGTCCCGACGACCCGCTGCCCGACCCTGCGGCCGTGGCAGAGGCAGTGCAAACGGTACACCACATCCTCCACCGCGATGGCGGCGATATCGAACTGGTGGAAATCATCGAACGCGACGTGCGCGTCCGCATGAAGGGCGCCTGCGCGGGCTGCCCCAATGCCGTCATCGATCTCAAACAGGTGGTCGAGCGTATCGTCGGCGCGGTGCCGGGAGTGGTCAGCGTGAGCAATACCTTTTGAAGGCGGGCACAAATACGCCGCCCAAAGGACAGCAGCCCACCCAACTGGAAGGGATCGTGGAAGCCGATGAGACCTTCTTCCTGGAGTCCTTCAATTGAATGGTGACTCACACGTCAATCACCGCCGAGCGGGTTGATGAATCGAGTGGCTACGACGACGAAATACTCTTGGGCGGCATCCCGGATGCGTTCCACCAGATCCGGCTTGGGCAGAAATCCCTATTGCAGGGCAATGACCAGTAATCCACTGCTTTGTGACATGGGTCTCCTACTTGAAGGGCAGGGCTTCCTGCTGGATATGGAGGCTGCTGAACTCCGGGTCTTTATGGACTAAAGTCCCGTTACGCAGACGGGCGGTTGCCGCAATCCATGCGTCTGCTAACGATAAGCGATGCTTTGCCTTGATTTCGGCGGCAGCCACCAGTAATTCCGGGCTCTCGTGTATCCAGACAATGGGCAACGATTGCGCCTGTTCGTAGGCCAGTCGTGCCGCAGATTCTCCTTCATCCTTCCAGACGCGGTAGAGCAATTCCATTGCGGTTATAAAGCACGCACAACATGCCACTTCTCTACGCCATGCCTGCTCCAATAGTTCAGCTACCCGATCCGCGCCGGGCTCGTCGTCACGCAAGGTCAACAGCGCAGACGTATCCAGTATCCAGACCGACGCGCTCATTCCCGCCGTCGATCCCAATCCCGATCATCCAGCAACCGCTCGGTGGATTGCCCCTTGCCCTGCCCACGGAATGCCACAACCGGGTCGCGCGGCAATGGCACCACGCGAATTTCTTTTCCTTCCACGATCCATTCCAAACCATCCGCTGGCCCCAGCGCAAAACGCTTGCGGATTTCAATAGGAATCACCGTTTGCCCGCGTGTTGTGATCGTGCTTCGCATGCCCCTCTCCTGAATTACATTTCCAGACTAAATATAATTCATTTGCGGCCGATCCACCACAATCCAATACGCCTCATTCTGGCCGGTAACCCTCTCATAGTCCACGCGAGTGGTGGCGAGGGCGGGTGTTGTCCTGGCGTTACTCATGAGGTATCCATGCTAAGCACGCGATCGCCAACCAGGGCGCGGTTGCGAATCATCTTGTACAGATGGGATGCGTTGACAGACCCTGGCGGCACGCGCCCCTCGGACTGCTTAGGATCCGAAAAGCGCAAATAGCTGTATACTCGCCGCGTTCTATCCATACGGCGAGCATACAGCCATGAAAAAAATTCCTAGTATAGGTGTAGTATCTCTCGGGTGCCCGAAGGCCACGGTAGACAGCGAGCGCATCCTTACTCGGTTGCGCGCCGAGGGCTATCTGCTGGTGGGGGATTACGCCAGCGCCGATGTGGTCGTCGTCAATACCTGCGGCTTTATCGACGCGGCGGTGGAGGAATCCCTGGAGGCCATCGGCGAGGCGCTGGATGAGAACGGCAAGGTGGTGGTCACCGGTTGCCTGGGTGCCCGCGAGGGCGGCGACTTTGTGCGCGGCGCCCATCCCAAGGTGCTTGCCGTCACCGGCCCCAACCAGGCCGATGCCGTGCTCGACGCGATTCACGAGGCGCTCCCTGCGGCCCACGATCCCTACACCGATCTGGTGCCGCCCCAGGGCCTACGCCTGACGCCGCCCCACTATGCCTACCTCAAAATCTCCGAGGGCTGCAATCAGTCCTGTAGTTTCTGCATCATTCCCAGCATGCGCGGCAAACTGGTCAGCCGCGCGCCGGACGATATTCTGCGCGAGGCCGAAGCGCTGGTGGCCGGTGGCGCCAAAGAACTGCTGGTGATCTCCCAGGATACCGGGGCTTACGGGGTGGACCGCAAATACCGCACCGCCTTTCACAACGGCCGCCCGCTCAAGGCCCGCATCACCGATCTCTGCGCGGCCCTGGGGGAACTCGGCGTCTGGGTGCGTCTGCACTACGTCTACCCCTACCCGCATATTGACGAACTCCTGCCCCTGATGGCGGCTGGCAAAATTCTGCCCTATCTGGATGTGCCCCTGCAGCACGGCAGCCCGCGCATCCTCAAGGCCATGCGCCGCCCCGCCGCCGCCGAAAAGACCCTCGACCGGATTCTCGGCTGGCGCCAGGCGGTGCCGGACCTGACCATCCGCAGCACCTTCATCGTCGGCTTCCCCGGCGAGACCGATGCGGACTTTGCGGTATTACTGGATTTTCTGCGTGCGGCAGAGCTGGATCGTGTCGGTTGTTTCGCCTATTCCGCAGTAGAAGGTGCGCC
This sequence comes from Acidithiobacillus ferridurans, assembly GCF_003966655.1. Lineage (NCBI taxonomy): Bacteria > Pseudomonadati > Pseudomonadota > Acidithiobacillia > Acidithiobacillales > Acidithiobacillaceae > Acidithiobacillus > Acidithiobacillus ferridurans. Next base: position 1,261,434 of record NZ_AP018795.1, read on the forward strand.
CGCCAACGCGATCGCCGGAGCGGTGCCGGAGCCGGTCAAAGAGGAACGCCGCGCCGCATTCATGGCCGTGCAGGAAGCCATCAGCCGCCAGCGGCTACAACGCCGGGTAGGCCAGCGTCAGCGCATGCTGGTGGACGCTGTGGGCCGGAGCGGCAAAATCACCGCCCGCTCCGCCAGCGATGCCCCGGAGATCGATGGTGTGGTGCATCTGGGCAAAGCCGCGGGGTTGAAGGTCGGGGACTGGGTGGAGGTGGAGATCAGCCGGGCGGATGCCCATGATTTGTACGGGATGGTGGTGTCGGCCTGACCAGGGCCTTTGGTTGCTCAGGGCAGGCGACTGCCCCGTTCGATCCTCACCCCCACGTCCCGTGTGCCGCGCACGGCGGCGGGTTTGTGCACCGTCACCTGCACCCAGGCCGCGCCGAACTCGCCGCGAACGATGTCCGCGATCTGCTCGGCCAGGGTCTCCACCAGTTCCACTTCTGACGCGGCGACATGGGCGACCAGGCGCTGGCAGATGGTCTGGTAGTTGATGGTGTTCTCCACCTTGTCGGTCCGCGCCGCAGCCCCCGCATCCCCGGCAATATCCAGATCAATGAGCACCGTCTGTTTGACCTGACGTTCCCAGTCGTAGATGCCGATGCGGGTGTCCACCTTCAGTTCACGTACAAAAAGAATATCCATGATTATCCCGAAAAAAAGCGGCAATCCGCCGCAGCTCGGCCTATAATAACCAATTTTCCGGCCAAAGCACTGCATGTCACTTCTTCTGGATGTTGCCCTGATCGGCGGGGGATATGCCGTCGGTTCCATAGCCACCGCCATTCTGGTGGCGCGCGCCCTGGGTCTGGGGGACCCGCGCCAGTCCGGATCGGGCAATCCCGGCGCCACCAATATCCTGCGCATCGGTGGCAAAAAGGCCGCCTTGCTGACTTTGCTCGGCGACCTGACCAAGGGCGTCATCCCCATCGTCATCGCCCGCCTGCTCGGGCTGGAGGACTGGGCGCTGGCCGCCGTGGCCCTCGCCACCTTTCTTGGCCATCTCTATCCGGTGTTTTTTGGTTTTCGCGGCGGCAAGGGGGTGGCCACGGCGCTGGGTATTCTGCTGCCGCTCCTGCCGGTGCTGGGCCTGTCGATATTGGGTATATGGATACTGGTGTTCGCCGTAACGCGGGTTTCATCACTGGCGGCGCTGCTGGCGGCGGTCGGCGCGGTGCCCATCGTCTTTGCGGTCTCTGCCGCCACGAGCATGCGACTACTCGTTCTGGTGCTGGCGCTGCTGATCCTCTGGCGGCACCGCGGCAATATCCGCCGTTTGCTGGATGGCAGCGAACGTCCCTTCAAAAGACGCTAAGACCGGTCAATCCCGGATGTTCCACTCCTGCATCCGGTCGCTGATCCAGTCCGCCAGTCGCGCCGCCGGGCGAAACCCGGGAACCAGCCGCTGCGCCTCCTGCGCTGCGGCCAGGGCACGGCGCATGCTGCCTTTATGCAGGTAGTAGCGGGCCAGATTCATCTGCGCCAGATGCGGGCTGTCGAAGCGTTTGGCCTTCAGGGCGCGGCGGATCACGAAGAGTGCCTCGTCTTCACGGCCAGCGTCCATCAGATATTCACCGAGATCATTCCACGCCTGCCCCCACTCCGCATCGCAGGCGATGGCGCGGCGGCAGGCGGCGATGGCCCCGTGTGGGTCGTCGGAAGCAGACAGTGCCCAAGCGTAGAAGGTCCAGATCACCGCACTCTTCGGGCCATGTTCCAGTGCGCGCCGGAAGGCGATGGCCGCTTCCTGCGGATGATCCGTCTGCTGCCAGTCCAGGCCCTCCTGAAAGTCGACATCCTGTGCCGCCAGCTCGTCGACGATCATATCCAGAGAAAATGGTTCGTTCATCACGCTTCCTCCTCCGTCAGGGACCAGCGCGCCCGCACCGGGAAGTCCGCCGTGGCTGCCTGAGCCCGCTCCGTGTGCAGGGCGCCGGCGAGGGCGATCATCGCCGCGTTGTCCGTACAGTGCGCGAGATCGGCGATAAAGACTTCGACACCTTCAGACACCAAGCCGTTCAGGGCCGCTCGCAGCGCCCTATTGGCACCGACCCCGCCGGCCACGATCAGACGCCTCCGCCCGGTCTGCCGCAGGGCGCGCTGGCACTTCGTGAACAGCGTCTCCACCACCGCCGCCTGGAAACTGGCGGCCAGATCGCCCCGCTTTTGCCCGTCGTCGGGCGCGATGGGCATGGAGGCCAAGCGGAAGGCCGTTTTCAGACCGCTGAAGCTGAAGTCCAGTCCCGGTCGGTCCAGCAGTGGCCGCGGCAGGCGAAAAGCCTGGGCATTTCCCCCCTCCGCCAGGGCGGCCAGCGCTGGCCCGCCGGGATAGCCGAGACCCATCATCTTCGCCGCCTTGTCGAAGGCTTCACCGGCGGCGTCGTCCAGCGTCTCCCCTAATAAAATATAGTCGCCGATGCCCCGGACTTCCACCAGCATCGTATGCCCACCGGAAACCAGCAGGGCCACCGCCGGGAAGGGGTCCACCCCATTGAGCAGCGGCGCCAGCAGGTGACCTTCCAGATGATGCACGGGGATCACCGGGATATCCCAGCCCATGGCGAGGCCGCGGGCGAAATTCACCCCCACCAGCAGGGCACCGATGAGTCCCGGCCCGGCGGTGACGGCGATGGCGTCAGGACGCCGCCCACCGGTTTGCGCCAGCAACTCGTCGAGCAGCAAGGGCAGGCGGCGCACATGGTCCCGCGATGCCAGTTCCGGCACGACACCGCCGTAGGGCGCGTGCAGAGCAATCTGGCTGAACAGCACTTCGCCGAGCAGGCCATGCTGGCGGTCATAGAGGGCAAGCCCGGTCTCATCGCAGGAGCTTTCGATGCCCAGTATCCGCTCAATCATGGCACGCCTGCTCCGGCCGCGCGGCGGCGGGTTGTCCGATGCGGTTCTGCAACCAGTCCAGCTCCGGCTCCGAGAAGCCCGCCGCGCGCCGCGCCGTCAGCGCCAGCGGCCCCTGAATCCGTCCCCGGTAACGCTGCTGCAAAAGCGTCTTGAAGGTGCGGTCCGGCTCCAGCCCGCGTTGCGCACAGAGATGGCGAAACCAGCGGCTGCCCACCGCCACATGCCCGCGCTCATCGCGTTCGATACGCTCCAGCACGGCGGCCGCTTCTGCATCCCCTGCGGCCAGCAACCGTTCGCGCATGGCCGGGGTGACATCCAGCCCCCGCGCTTCCAGGACGCGCGGCACCAGCGCCATGCGCACCAGTGGGTCTGCCGCCGTGTCCAGGGCCATCTCCCACAGACCGTCGTGGGCGGGCAGATCGCCATAATCGCCACCGAGGCGTCGCAATTGCTCGCGTAACAGGACAAAGTGCTCCGCCTCTTCCTGCGCCACCCGCAACCAGTCGCGATAGAAATCGTCGGGTAGACCGGGGAAACGACAAATCGCGTCCAGCGCCAGATTGATGGCATTGAATTCAATGTGGGCGAGGGCATGGAGCAAGGCAAATCGACCAGTCGCAGTGGTCAGCGCGCGACGCCGCGGTAAATTTTTTGGGTCCACGAGCAGTGGCCGGACAGGACGGCCCGGCGTCGTCGAACAGGACCGCGCGCCCGCTGAAGCCGACAGCGGCCAGCGCAAAGCCCGCACCAGAGCCACTTTTTGGTCAGGGTCCATGGCATCAAAGGCCGCGCCTGCCCCGCCACAAAACCCTGCCTGATGCTTTCCGCTGATTTCATCCATGCCGCAATCACACCCGCTCCCGCCCTTTTGCAGGGATGAAAATATAGCACACACCGCTCGATATGGGCTTCCGGCATCCTCCTGAAACGGGACTGTCTACGTTATGATTTCCGCAAGGGACAAGTCCTGATACCCAAGAGCGTGTATGCGGGGCACCAACCCACCAGACCGGTGATTAAAGGAACAAGCCCCAACCACCCCAAGGGGTTTTGGGTCCGACAAACACCAGTGCAATGACAACAATCCCGACAATGACCCGTATCAACCGGTCGGGCATGCCTTCGTTAAACAGCGAAGATACAGACATTTTGGACTCCTTTTGTGTGCTCATCCGAACTGTATCGTAGGCTGTTTATGGCAGCTTGTCTGTGACTTACTCACCCAATGAATCAGGGATCAACATTCGGAATGCGCCAATTGACGGAGCGCTTGAGGATGAATGATCTGGATCTGTCCTGAACTACGCTGGATCCAGCCACGTATTTCAAACTCTTTCAGAGCACGACTGATTACCTCCCGGGCTGATCCGAGTTCTGTGGCCAATGCCTGATGGGTGATGTGGATGCACGGCGTAGCGCCTCCCAACTCCAACAGTTTTTTTGCCAGCCGCACATCCAGACGGGTAAAAACGACGTCTTCAACCAGTGCGAGCAAATCAGTCAAACGGTTTCCGTAGGCGTTGAAAACAAACTCCCGAAAAATGCCAGATTGCGCGACGAGACGCTCAAAAACAGATTGAGAAAGGCTGACGGCTTTAACCGCAGATTCGGTGATGCCCATGGCCGGATAAGGACGATGGCTGAACAGGCAAGCCGTCGTCAGAATGCAGGATTCTCCGGGTCCGATGCGGTACAATACGATTTCTCGTCCCGTCGCAGAAGTTTGCTGCACTCGGATTTGTCCCTCCAGCACCAATAAATACTGATGGCAGGGCGCGCCTGCATGAAATACGATTTCTCCCGATCCCCAGGTTATAGGTTGTGCAGTGATCAGCAGATTTTTTTCCGGACCGTCATCGAGCCTTGCAAGGAGAGGGAAATTCTGAAACCAGTTATGCATGATGCTTATGCAACTGATGCAGGCCTGGAACATGCGGATGGCTGTGGCGGATTCCCGAAACTACCGGGAAATTGTAGAGATGCTGGTGGGCATCGTGCGTATACATGTGCGTATGTTCCATGCGCGAAGTTCTGGATGAAGGTCTTCAACGACCCCAAGACACGCAGCGTTGCCGACATCCTGATCGCCGTCACCGAATGAATCTTGACGAACCCCATGCGGAAACGTCCCAAACCGCCTCACACACAGAAATTCTGACACTCCCGCTCAGGTTACTGAGCCCCCTGTGACGTCAGTTTTACCACATTCAAATAGCTACGTGCACGCGCATCGCCCTGCTTGGCAGCCTTCGTCCACCAGTATAGAGCCTCCTTGGTGCTAGTTTTCACTCCGTCGCCCTGGTAATAGGCAACGCCCAGATTCGTTTGGGCACTGGAATTCCCCTGATCAGCAGCTTTACGATACCAGTACACAGCGCGTGAAAAATTTTTGTCTACCCCATTACCATAATTATAGGCCACACCCAGATTGTTCTCCGCACCTGCATCACCTTGGGCAGCCGCCTTGCGGTACCCCCGGTGTCAGGGTTGTCGCCTCTCTGAAATGGAGTAAGGCATAGGCCCTGGGGCGCTCAGAAACTCGACCCCGGCTGTTCGAGAAAGGCAAGTTCCTCGTCGGTCGATTCGCGGCCGAGAATGGCGTTGCGATGCGGGTAGCGCCCGAAGCGGTCGACGATGGCCTTGTGCCGCAGTTCGTAGTCGTAGTTGTCCGCCAGGCCGTTGGCCTTGAACAGTTGCTCGGCGACGACGTGAATTGCCGGCGATTCGCTGTGCATATAGGGCATATAGACGAATTTGCGCTGGTCGGCCGGCAGCGCCCGATCGGCACCGCGGGCCACCGCTTCCTGCGCCAGCGCGAGAGCCAGGGTGTCGGCGGCAAAGGCGCGCGGATCGCCGCGGAACATGTTCCGGGAGAACTGGTCGAGCACGATGATTTCGGCCAGCCGACCCTCGGGCCGGTCGCGCCAGCCGTACAGCTCGCAGCGCACCGCCTGCGCATGCAATGCGCCGAAGCGGCTGCGGATCAACGCGTCGAACGCCGGATCGGCCGCCCACCACTGCGCCGGTGCGATCTCGTGAAACCAGAAGTCGAGGACATCGGAAAACATGGCGATTCGTCCTTCATGCATCTTTTCCAGACCTGTTATTCTGCACCTTCATCCCCTCGATGCCGAGGGGTTGATTCATGCAATATTTATCGCTCTCCGGCTTCCGTACCACCTGCCCGAACCACACATAAAACGCGGGAATCACAAAGAGCGAAACCAGCGACCCGAAGCCCAGACCGCTGACAATGACCAGTCCCATGGAGAACCGCGCATCGGCATTCCCGCCACTGGCGAAGAGCAGGGGTATGGCGCCGGCAATCATCGCCGCCACCGTCATGAGGATAGGGCGTAGGCGCAGGATTGCCGCTTCCGCCACCGCATGGCGCCGGTCGAAATGCTTTTCCTCCTGCATGACACGGGCAAATTGCACGATAAGAATGCCCTGTTTGGCGATCAACCCGATGAGCATGACCATACCCACTTCGGAATAAATATTGACGCTGGAGGCGCCCAGCGCAATGGGCAGCAGGGCGCCGAAGAGCGCGACGGGCACCGCGGTGAGCACCACCAGTGCGTCGCGAAAGCTATTGAACTGCGCCGCCAATAGCAGCAGGACCATCATCAGCGCAAAACCGAAGGTGACCACCAGGGCACTACCCTGATGCATGTACTGACGAGACACGCCGGCATAGTGGATCTGATCCCCGGCGGGCAGAATTTTCTGGGCATGGTTCCGCAGGAATTGCAGGGCCTGGCCCAAAGACACCCCGGGTGCCGGATTAGCCTGAATGAAGACCGCGGGTAACTGCTGGAACTGCGGCAGGAAAGTGGGTGCCGGTCGCGACTGCAGGGAGACGAAGGTGGACAGCGGCACCTGCGCACCGGAGGGCGTCTTGATGGTGTAGGCCTTCAGGAAATCCGGATTGGCGCGCAACGCGGGCGGCACCTGGGGCACGACGCGGTAGCTAAGGCCGCCCATGTCGAAATAATTGACATAGTTGCCGCCCAGCAGGGTTTCCAGATTCTGCCCGATATCCGCCATACTCAGGCCGAAGGAGGCCGCCATCTGACGATTGATATGAAGTTCCTGGATCTGGTTGTTATACTTCAGATTTTTGCAGACGAAGGAGAACAGGCCGCTGGCCCTGGCCTCCCGCACCAGCTTGCCGGAGACCGCATCCAATTGGTGATAGCCGCCGCCGGTACTGGTGAGCACGAACTGCACCGGCAGCCCCACCGCCGCTCCCGGCAAAGGCGGCAGGCCGAAGGCGGAGAGTTTCATGCCCGGCACCTGCTCGGCCAGTTTCTGCACTTTTTCTTTGACCTGCTGAGTGGTGACATCGCCGCGCTCGGGTTTGAGCACTACACCCGCCATCACCTCGTTGTTCAGCAACATGCCGCCGATACCTACCCCATTGACCGCGAAACTGTGGCTGCGACTGTCGATTTTATTGAAAACCGTCTTGGTCAGATAACTGTCATAGGCGTTCATGTACTCCAGGGTCGCCGTCGGCTGGGCCACGCCGTTGACATAGACGATGCCCTGATTGGCGGGCGGTGCCAGCTCACTCTGGCTGATGGAGAAAAGAAAATAAATGCCCCCGGTGAGAATCAGCGCCAGCGTGACGGTGGCCGGCCAGACCCGCAGACTGGCAAGAAGGACATGCCCATAGAAGGCCTTGAGCCGTCCGAAAACCTGATCCACCAGATGCGCCATCCGCCCTTCGTGCCCGGCCTTCAAGACCCGCGAGGCGAGCATGGGGGCGAGGGTCAGGGCGGCCACCATGGACAGCAGCACCGTGGCGACAATGGTAAAGGCGAATTCGCTGAACAAATGCCCCACCAACCCGCCGATGAAGGCCATGGGGGCGAAAACCGCCACCAGCGTCGTCGCCATGACCAGGATGGGGCTGGCCAGTTCACGGGCGCTGAGCAGCGCCGCGTGCAGGGGCGTGGCACCATTTTCGATATGCCGGTGGACGTTTTCGACGACGATGATGGCATCATCCACCACCAGCCCGATGGCCAGCACCATGGCCAGCAAGGTAAGCAAATTCAGCGTGTAACCAAGGGCATGGAGGATGGTGACCGCGCCGACCATTGCCACCGGGATGGCGAGCACCGGCACGATCAGCGCCCGCCATGAGCCCATGAAGAAATAGATCACCAGGATGACCACCAGCAGCGCGAGGGCGATATTGACTTCCACTTCCTGCAAAGAACTTTTGACGAACTGCGCGCCATTGTAAATGGTGTAACCCTTCATGCCCGGCGGCATGGTCGAGTCCAACTGGGCCATCACCTTTTGAATACCCTGGGACACCTTCAGGGCATTACTGCCGGGGGCCTGCTGGATGCCGATATTGACCGCCGGCTGGCCATCCACCATGACGGATGAGTCATAAGTCTGAGCGCCCAGGGAGACTTTGGCCACTTGTCCCAGCCGAATCGGCACCCCATGCACTGTCGCCACCACCAGATTGCGGAATTCCGCGGCGCTGTGCAGGGCGGTATTGGCACTCAGGGAGACCGCCGTGTACTGACCGCGCAGACGCCCGACCGCGGCGACAAAGTCGTTCTGCTTCAGGGCAGTACTGATCTGTTCCGGGGTAATGCCGAGCACGGACATTTCCTGCGGGTCGAGCCAGACGCGCATGGCATAGGTGTTGCCGTTGGGTCCGGTGCCCGGCGGCAGGATGGAAGTCAGGCCCACCCCCGGCACGGACTGGATGGCGGGTTGCACCACCCGAGTCAGATAGTCGGTGATCTGCTGCTGATTGAAGCCTTTACCATGGTAGCTCAACAACATCAGGTAGGCGCCGGAGCCGGACATTTCCTGCACCACCGGCTGCATCACCCCCTTGGGGAGCTGATTGAGGACCGTATTGACCTTGCTCTGCACCTGGGACAAGGCCGCGTTGGGATCTTCGCCCATGCGCATATAGAGGGTGAGAATGGAGATGCCGTCCTCACTCACCGCCGTCATATAGTTGATGCCGGGGGCTTGCCCGACGGCTTTTTCCAGTGGCGCCGTAATAAAGGCATTGACGGTTTTCGGGGTGGCCCCGAAGTAATGGGTGGTCACCGTGATCATGGAGCTGTTGGTCGGCGGATATTCGGTGATGGGCATCAGGCCGAGGGAACGCAATCCGAAGAAAAACAGCACCAGGCTCAGGGAGATGGCGAGGATGGGGCGGCGGATAAAGGGTTCGGTGAAATGCATGGGGATCCTCAGAGGTGCACGGCGTTATTGATGCGCACATGGTCGCCGCTGTGCAGTTTGACCTGCCCCGCGGTGACCACCAGGTCACCCGCCTTGAGGCCGGAACGGACCACCACCTGGTTGCCGCGCTGCAGGCCCGTGGTCACCGGCTGCTCTTTGGCGATCAGGGTATGATCCGGTCCCGGGGTCAGCACATAGACAAAGTCCCCATAGGTATTGAAGCTCACCGCCACCGTAGGAATCATCAGGCGTGCCGTGGGTGCCTCCTTTTGCAGGACGACGCGAACGAACATGCCCGGCTTCAAGCCCCGTGGCGCATCGACGAGGGCGCGGACGCTGACTGCCCGGTTTTGCGCATCCACGTGACTGGAAACTGCCTGCACTTTGGCACGGTAATGGCGCAGGACAATCCCGTCATGCACGTCCAGTTGTATGGGTGCGCCCGCCTGCACCGCCCGCACGTCACGCTGGGGTACCGTGAAATCGGCGTAGAGCGTCTGCAGGTTTTCGATATGCACCACCGGCATACCCGCATGGACATATTCCCCCAGGTTCACGGTACGCAAGCCCAATACCCCGCTGAATGGGGCACGGATCTGCGTATCCGCCAGAGACTCCTGCAAGGCCGTCACCCGGGCCTGGGCCACACTGGCACCATAACGCGCCTTATCCAGTGCAGCGGTAGAGATGCCGTGGATGGCAAAGACCTTCTCGGCGCGCTGATAATCCACCTGCGCAAGGGCGGCCTCGGCCTTGGCGGCCTGCAACTGGCCGGGCAAAGCGCCGGGGTCGAGAGACAGGAGCAGTTGTCCCTTTTGCACCGTGGCACCGGAGTGAAAGCCGATATGCTGCACCACACCCCCGGTCTGGGGACTGAGCACCGCTCCCTGTTGCGGCACGATCTCGCCCACGGCGGTCAACTCGCCCGCCATCGACTCGTTTTGCGCGCGCGTGGCAGAAACGGTGACCACCGGATTGGCCGCCACCGCCAAGCGTGTGTGCAACCGACCCTGACGCCATTGATACCAGCCATAAACGCCGCCAAAAAGCAGCACGACAACGATACCCAGTAAGAAAAAGGCCTTCTTCATGCGGGGGCTCCCGGAGATTGGTGAATGGCGGAATGGGGTTGCGCGTCGCTGGCCGGGCGGGCATCACCGGCTTCGGGCTGCCAGCCGTCGCCCAGCGCCACAAAGAGCGCCACGCTGTCCAGATAACGCTGACTACGGGCGCTGATGGCAGCGACCGTGTCCTGTTGATATGCGATTTCGGCATCGAGCACCGTAGCATAGTCGGTGGCGCCATCACGGTAGCGGGCCTCCGCCAGACGCAGGGCGGCCCCGGCGGCAGTCTGTGCGGCCAGGCGATGTTGATAAGACGTGTCGGCGCCCTGCAAAGCCCGCAGGGCATCGGCCACTTCACGAAAGGCATTGAGTACGGTGCCGCGATACTGATCGCTGACCGCTTTGTACTGGTCGAGCGCCGCGCGACGTTGGGCATGGAGGGCGCCGCCATTATAAATCGGTGCCGCGATCCCCGCCCCCAGGGACCAGAGGGTCGAAATCGGGTTGAAGAACATCCCCCCGGTCATGGCCGCCTTACCGATGTCGGCGGTGATATTGAACTGGGGATACAGATCAGCGGTGGCCACATCGGCCTGTGCCGCCGCCACTTTCAGCTCCGCCGCTGCGGCCTGGATATCCGGGCGCTGCGCGGCCAGAGCCGAAGGCAGGGTGGTGGGCAGGCTGGACGGCAATTGCAGACTGGCGAGTGTCGGCATGGGCAGATCCGTATCGGGAGACTGGCCCAGCAAAGCCGCCAGCCCATGGCGGGCCACCGCCACATCGGCCTGCAAGGGAGCAATGCGCGCCTGCGCCGCCGCGGTGATGGCCTCCTGTTGATCCACGCTTTGCAGATTCTGATAACCCAACTGATATTCCTGCTGCAGCAGGTGCAACAGACGGTCATCGGCCGTGGCGATCTGCCGGGCGGCATCGAGCTGGGCCTGTGCCGCAGCACCGTTGATTACCGCCCGGCTCACCGCCGCCGCCAGAAAGACTTCGCTTTGATGCAGACTGGCGCGACTGACTGCCGCCCGCGCCCTGGCCGCATGTACCAGATCCTTCTGGCGACCAAACACGTCGGGGTTGTAGCTGACGTTTATGGTGCCCAGCAGCAGACTATAGAGGTTACCGGGAATGCGGTAGCTCGCCCCGCCATTCGCGCCGGTGCGCTGTGCCCGTCCACGACCGATTCCGGCACCGGCACCGACACTGGGCAGCAGTCCGCCCTGCGCTACGGCGATCAGGGATTGCTCGCGCGCCAGGGCCATTCGCGCCGCCCGCAGATCCGGGTTGGCCTGCATGGCCTGCCGGATGTAGCCGTTCAGGGCGGACGAATGAAAGAGCGACCACCAGGCCTGAGATTCCTGCTGCGTCCACCGAATCCGCTGCGGCCCGCCATGCAAGTCCAGGGGATGCGCATTATAGGCCGCCGGCGCCGGCACATTGGGCGCACCCGGCTGCGGCCCCACCGCGCAGCCGGCCGCAGCGACCATCCCGAGCAAGACGCCCAGCCGGGCCATGCCCGGGGCGGATCGCCCCGCCTTCTGCCGCCTGTGGCCATGCGGATACCTGGCGTTTTTCATGCAAAACCCTCGTTCACTCGATCAACCGGAAGATGGATACGCTCCAGAAGCGCAAACAGAGACGGCGATACCGTCATCGCAACCGATCAAATGGTAACGGGGATGCCTGTAACAATCTCTGCCATAGAGGGACTGAAACGTAACAGAGTGTCACTTTGTGGCGCACCGAAAGGTCTTGTTACAATTCATGTTGGTCCGTCCGGGAACAACAGGTTAGAGTGTGCTCATGGATACACGGAAACAGATTCTGGTAGTGGACGACGATCTGCGCCTGCGCGGTCTGGTGGAATCGCACCTACAGGGCTTTGGCTTTGGGGTGCGAGGCATGAGCGATGGTCGGCAGATCGAAAGTCTGCTTGCCGAAGCGCCCGTGGACCTGATCGTCCTCGATCTGGGCCTGCCCCATGAAGACGGCCTGCAAATCTGCCGGCGCCTGCGCCAGCACCATGATGTCCCCATCCTCATGCTCACCGCGCGGGGTGATGAAGTGGACCGTATTCTGGGACTGGAGATGGGCGCCGACGACTACCTCGCCAAGCCCTTTCATCCCCGCGAACTGGTGGCCCGCATCCAGGCGATTCTGCGCCGGGTCCGCGGGGCCGACCGACCATCCGGCATGGCGACCGCCCCCTTTCAGTGTGGTCCTTTTAGCGTGGATATGAGCCGGCAGGAGATTCTGCGTGACGGAAAAGCCCTGTCCCTCACCAGTGCCGAGTTCCAGACCCTCGCAACCCTCATTCAACACGAAGGCCAGCCCCTGACCCGCGAAAAACTCATGTGGCTGACCCGTGGCCGTCAGCTCGAAAACGATGACCGCAGCATCGATATGCAGATCTCCCGCCTGCGCCGCCTGCTCGACGGCAGCCCCGGCCAACCCCGGCACATCCGCACGGTTTGGGGTCATGGTTACCTGTTCGTCGCGGAACCCTGAGCATGCGGAGTTTCTGGCCGCGCAGCACTCTGGGTCGGACGCTGCTCCTGCTCGCGGTTTTACTGCTGGGGACCCAGGGCGCCGTCTATGTCCTGTTTCATCAGTACGTGCTGAATCCCGCAGCCGAACGCTTTGCGGAATTTCTCTGGCAGACTGACCACGCCCTGATTGCAGCCGGCGCCGATCACACCGCCATCGGTACCCTGCAGTGGCGATCACCTCAGGTTTTGCCCGGCACCCCCGCCAACAACTATTTTTTGCGCCAAAGCGCCCGTTATCTGGCTCGGATTGCCCCCGGCGCGGCACTCCGGGTCGGCCCCGCCGATGCCCATACCACCTGGATGTGGATTCGCGGGGACTATCACCAGCCCTGGCTGGGTCTGCGCGTTTCCCCCATGAATTTCGGCGGCCGGGGCTTCATGTTCATACGCCTCGGGATCATCGCCCTTTGCACCCTGCTCGGCGCCTGGATCATCGTTCGCCAGATCAATCGCCCCTTGGCCCGGCTGGCGGCGGAAGCGCCGCGCATCGGCCGAGGCGACATGCCGGAGTCTCTCACACCCATTGGAGGCCCCCTGGAAGTACGCCACCTGGAACAGGCCATCACCAGCATGGCCAAGGATTTGCACCGCCTGCACGAAGAACGCACCCTGCTGCTCACCGGCATTTCCCATGAACTGCGGACGCCCCTGTCGCGTCTGTTGCTGACCCTGCATCTTCAGGACCCCGAGCTGTTGGCCGGGAAAGCGGCCATGCTGGTGGACGTCAGTGAAATGGACGAAACCATCGACAAGTTTCTGACCCTGGTACGCAGCGGAGACGAGGAAAAAGTCATCCAGGTAGAGGTGGCCGACTGGGTGATGGAAATGGCCGAAACAGGTCGCGAACGCTACGGCCTGGAGGTACAGGTAGAACATACCGTCGAGGCGGCCGTCTTGCCGCCCCTGCGCTGCCGTCCTTTGGCGCTGGAAAGAGTGTTCCGCATCCTGTTCGACAACACCAGACGGTATGGTGGCGGGCGTCTGGACATCCAGATCATCCGCCACCCCGACAGCACCGAAATCTGTCTGCGCGACCACGGCCCCGGCGTGCCTGAACGGGATATAGAAGCGATGAACAGCGGCACGCTGCCCCGTCAGTCCGGGCACGGTTCCGGCATCGGCCTGCGCATCTGCCAACGTATCATGGCCCTGCACGGCGGCACGCTGCGTTTCGCCAACGCCCGAACCGGCGGGCTCATCGCGAAGCTTGCATTTCCCGACCATGGAACGGTCGCGCCGAGGCTGGCCACAACCTCCTTTTAGGGGTATTTTTCGGACGGCCCGATGCTTGACAAGGCATCAATAAACGGGAATCATTCTCGTCTACCACCATAAATACGGATCATTCCATGTCTGCTGCGCCCGCTGCCCGCAATATCCAATCCCCGGCCCATCGCTCGCGCTGGGGTATCTTCCTGGCGGTACTGGGCCCCGGTCTGGTGGTCATGCTCGCCGATACGGATGTCGGCAGCATCATCACCGCCGCCCAGAGTGGCGCACAATGGGGCTTCAAGCTGCTGCTCCTGCAATTCGTCCTCATGCCTATTCTCTACATTGTGCAGGAGCTGACAGTCCGTCTCGGCATTTTTACGGGTAAAGGCCACGGCGAACTGATTAGCGAAACCTTCGGGAAAGGCTGGGCCTATCTCTCCGTCGCCGGTCTCAGTGTTGCCACCACCGGCGCCTTGCTGACGGAATTTTCAGGAGTCGCGGGCGTCAGCCATCTCTATGGCTTGCCGCGCTGGGTCGGGGTTGCCCTGGCCGCAGCCACCCTGCTGACCATCGTCTGGACCGGTTCGTATCGACGCGTCGAACGCATCGCCCTGATCATGGGCCTCTTTGAGCTGGTTTTTTTTGGTATCGCCTGGGCCAGTCATCCCAGCATCCATGAAATCCTGGATGGCCTGCTGCACGCCCCCATCACCAACGACCACTACATGATGCTGGTCGCCGCCAATATCGGTGCCGTCATCATGCCGTGGATGGTGTTCTACCAGCAGTCGGCAGTGGCTGATAAGGGTCTGCACCCCGAACATTACCGCCATGCCCGTTGGGATACCGCATTCGGCGCGATCATTACCCAGGCGATCATGGCGGCGGTGCTGATCGCCACAGCCGCCACCATTGGCCGCCTCAACCCCAACGCACCCCTCGATACGGTGCATCAGCTCTCGGAGGCCATCATTCCCTATCTCGGCAACACCTGGGGACGGATTGTGTTTTCCCTGGGCATCCTTGGGGCAGGTATGGTGGCGGCCATCGTCGCCTCCCTCGCCGGGGCCTGGGGTTGGGGGAAGTCACCGGCTTTCGCCACTCGCTGGAGCATCACCCCAAAGATGCGCCCTGGTTTTACGGGATCTACACCACCATCATCGTGGCTGGCGCTGCGGCAGTGATCACCATCCCCGATCTTGTCAGCCTCGACATCGGTGTCGAAGTGATGAATGCGCTGCTCCTGCCCCTGGTGCTGGGCTTTCTGGTCGCCCTGTCCGTCAAGGCTCTGCCCGCCGAGCACCGCTTGCGCGGCCCCTATCTCTGGCTGGTGCTGTTCGTGACGATTCTTGCGGGGGGGTTGGGAGTTTACGGAGGATTGAACAGCATTCCGGGTTGGTAGCAGATCGCACATCGTGACATGATGGCTGCGAGGAAGCGTCATCTCTACCTGGCGGGCCGGCAGGTTCGGGGTTGTCTGGAATCGGGCGGAGGTTGGAGAAATATGGGTGCGATCAGCGTCACGCACAGGGGCAACGCACCAAAAGGCATTCAGCCATGAACGGCCTGCTCCGTATCGCCCTGAAACTGCTGCTCAACGACAAAGGCAAATTCGCCACCCTGGTCATCGGCATCACCTTCTCCGTCTTTCTGATGATGCAGATGACCTCCATGTTCTCCGGCATCCTCTATCAATCCGCGTCCAACATCGTGAATGTCGGCGCCAGGATGTGGGTGATGGACCCCGCCGTCCAAACCCCGCAAAACAGTATCCCCATGCCCAACTACGTGCTGGACGCGGTGCGCAGCATACCCGGCGTCAAGTTTGCGGTGCCCTTTTATGTAGGCGCTGGCCTCGTCAAACTCAACGACGGCACCTATCAGTCCGCCACCATCATCGGTCTGGACGACGCCAGCCTGTTCGGCCGACCGACGATCATCTCCGGCAATATTCTGGATATTTACAAGAACAACGCCTTCATCATGGTCAAGGACGCCAACTACGCCAAACTGGGCAGCCCAAAAATAGGCACCAGCTTTGAGATCAATGATCATCGCGCGGTTGTCGTGGCCCTGGCCCACACCCCGGTGTCCGGCCTGTTCGGTTTGCCGACCCTGTATACCACCTACAACCGCGCCACCCAGGACCTGCCCTCCACCCGCTACCTGATTTCCTACCTCCTGGTGCAGCCGAAGAGCACTCGGGATATCGCCGCCATCGAGCAGCAGGTAAAGCAACTGGGCTATCTGGCCTTGACCGATCAGCAATTCATCGCTCGCAACGACCGGTTCTATGAATTTCAGACCGGGATGGGCACCAACATCCTGATCATGACCCTGATCAGTTTTCTCGTCGGACTATCCATCGCCGGAGAGACCTTTTACATGTTCGTTCTGGACAATCTGGAGCACTTCGGTGCGCTCAAGGCCATCGGCGCCAAAAGCGGCGAACTGATCCAAATGATCGTCTTTCAGTCGCTGGTCGTCGGTTTTCTGGGTTTCGGCTTTGGCGTGCTGCTGTCTTCCACCATGATTGCCATTGCCAAGCTGAAGATCGCCAACTACGCCGCCATGGTCACTTACGAAAACCTGTTTCTGGCCCTGATCATGGTCCTGATCATTTCCGCCTTTTCGAGCTATATCGGCATTCGCAAGGTCATCCGCATCGACCCCTTTGACGTCTTCCGGGGTTAGCATGATCCTGACCGCGCGGGATATCACCAAATCCTTTGGCGAAGCGCCGAACCAGGCCTACGCGCTGCGCGATGTCAGCTTCGCGGTGGACTTCGGCGAGATGCTCTATATCGTCGGCCCCTCCGGCTCCGGCAAAACCACGCTGTTGAGCATCATCTCCGGCATCCTGCGCCCCGATGACGGCGATGTGGTGGTGAAGGATACGGATATCTGGAAGCTGGGCAGTGACGCACTGGCCGGCTTTCGCCTGCAGACCATCGGTTTTGTTTTTCAGGATTACCATCTCTTTCCTCGCCTGACCACCCTGGAAAATGTGGCCATTCCGCTGATTCTCCGGCGCGAGCCCTGGGACAAGAGTCTGGCGGCGGCGCGCAAAACGTTGCAGATCGTCGGTCTGGCGGAAAAAGAAAGCCTGCCGCCCTACAAACTAAGCGGGGGCGAGCAGCAACGGGTCGCCATCGCCCGCGCCATCGTTGCCCAACCGGACCTGCTGATTTTCGATGAGCCTACCGCTTCCCTGGATGGGGACACCGGCAGGAAAATCGTCGCCTTCGTCAAGGAGCATATTTTGAATACGCAGCGTGCGATCATCATCGTGACTCACGACAGCAGAATCTATGAATACGCGACGCGGATCATCCGCATGGAAGATGGCCGGATCGTCCCCGGGGCAGGAGCGGACCATGAGAAATAAGATACTATTCGGGCTCGCCATCGTCGGCATCCTCATCGGCCTGGTCAGCGCCTACATATACAGCCGGCAAACGCCGCCGCAACCCCCGCTGGCCACCAACTACAACCCCTACGTCAACGGAATATTCGCCAACGGCATCATCGAGAGTTACGCGGCCGATGGCGAAAACATCAACATCTACCCCCAGGTATCCGGTAGGGTGACCGGCATCTTTGTCCAGGAGGGGCAGACGGTGGCGAAGGGAACGCCGCTCTTCGCCATCGATGACTCCGTGCAAAAGGAACTGGTGGCCCAGAACAAGGCCCAGGCCCAGGCCGCCCTGGCCCTGTTACAGGAACTGAAAGCGGAACCCCGCAAAGAGACCCTGACCATTGCCGAAAAACAGGTCGAATATGCCCGAGCCAGCCTGAAATACCAGCAGGCACAACTGGAAATCACCCAAAGGGAAAGGGCCATCGATCCCCAGGCGGTGAGCAAACTAGCCCTGGAGAACGTGCAAAACTCGGTCCTGATTGCCCGAAACAATCTTAAGGTGGCACAGGCGCAGTATGCGCTGACCAGGGCCGGCGCCTGGCGTTACGATATCCGGAATCAACAAGCCATATATGACGCGGCACAAAAAACCTATGCGTCCAGCAACGCCCTGCTGCGGGAATATGTCGTGCGGGCGCCGGTCACTGGCGATGTCCTGCGCATCGGCGCCGCCGTCGGCAGCTACGCGTCTCCCCAGGGGGTCTACGGCACCTATACGCAGGGGATGAATCCGGTCGTGGTGATGGGCAGAAAGACCGGCTATCTGCAGGTCCGCGCCTATCTGGATGAAATACTGGTGCCACGGCTTCCAGCCCCCGCAGACATTACCGCGAAAATGTTCATTCGCGGACTCAGCAACGTCAGCGTGCCGCTGCAGTTTGTGCGGATACAGCCCTACGTGACGCCGAAGATCGAACTGTCCGATCAAAGAACCGAAAAAGTGGACGTACGGGTGCTGCCGATTCTCTTCAAGTTCAAGATTCCGGCACACATGAACCTGTTTCCCGGCGAACTGGTGGATGTGTATATAGGCAAGAAATAGCGGTGGTCACACGCCAAATTTTTGTTGCAGGACCGTGCTGACCGCTTCGCACATGGATCCCTTTTCAGAAGCACACAGATCGCGAATGACGTGAAACGGTATCCCCGCGTCCCATAGGGAAAACCCACAGGCCATGATGCAGGCGCCCGTCCGGCTACCGACCAGCCCCCATTCGGTGATTCCCGTAAACTCACGCAAGACGGTTATCGCCGCGTGATTCAATCCATAACCCGGCTTATCGATCACCACCGCATGCCCCACGTCGATCACCGCACCGCCATCGTTGCCGTCGTTCATGCGGGTCCGGAACAGGCTGTCGGGCGGATTGCAGAAACGGGTGGCCACCACAACCGAATAATCCTGCGTCACATCCCTGATACGGTCCACCAGGTCCGGCTTGGGGGAAAATCCAAACTGAAGATCAATGACCAACAATCCGCTGCTTTGCGGCATAACGCGCTCCTTATCCGTCTGGGTATTACAGCACCAGCCGTTCCCATGATGTGCCCCACACTCTATATAATACCAACTTAACCCATCTGGAATATTAATAGGAAGAGCGCCGGCTCCGGTGGACTGACGTGCGCGGCCTGTTTTGCGATCCCCTCAACGTGCGCGCTGGCAACGCCCAGGTGGCTATGGGGTCTGATTCATGTAGCTCTTCTGGTGGGTTTGCGCAACTCCCGATGAAAAATCGCATGGGCCAGGCGCAGTGCAGCACGTTCGGTGTCCATTGCGGACCGCGGCGGAAGCATTCTCTTTCCCATCTACTATACTCCAAGCAGGAGTAGTGTCCGGCCATACACTGGAGGTGCCTTATGATCCCCGATATCCGCCGTATCTTGTTGGTCGCCGTTGTGTCGCTATGCCCGATGATGGTTTCGCTCGGAGCTGCGGCCAGTCCCCCCTTGCAGCTCGCCATGAACGGCAACGCCGTTGGAAAAATGCCCCAAGCCAAGGGCACCACGCCTTCCGGCCTGAAACATATCCAGATCCTCGCCCCCGCCAATGGCGCCGAGATCGCTGCCGGTGTCCCCGTGGTCCTGTCCTACGATGTCACCCTGGCCCCTAACGGCAATCACATCCACTTCTATGTCGACAACCACATGGCCGGATTAAGCCATGAACTGAAGGGGACCTTTTCCCTGGGCGCATTGGCGCCCGGTACCCATGACATCTGCATCAAGGAGGCCACGGTGGCGCACGTCCTCATCGGGGTCAACCGGTGCATTTTGGTTACGGTCAAGTAGCCATGTCGGGCTTCTTCTTCAGCACCCAACTTCTGCTCTATGCCTGCATTCAGGCGCTGCACAATCTGGGGGCGGTGGCCATCGTCGGCGGCGGCGCTGCGGCGCTGCTGCTGGCGCGCCGTTCTCCCGGCATGCAGAGAACGCTGGTGTGGGTAATCACCTTGGGATGGGTTAACCAGGGGGTAACCGGCGCCCTTTTCGGGATTACCAGCTATGTCTATGATGGCCGTTTGCCCGACATTCACGGGATCGCCCTGACGGCACTGTTCCTCAAGATGGCGTGTGCCGTTGCAGGTATCATCCTCGGAATGACTTACCTGGGCTTTGAAAGTGGATGGTCGGGCGCAGGGCAGCGCCGGGTTCTGGGTGTCGATTTTGGCCTGGGCGTCACGGCACTCACCGCCGCGGCATTCCTGCGTTGGTTTTCCTGAGGTCACAGGCGCGTCGTGTCTTGCTGTGCAGACTGCTTGATAATATCCTTAATACCTGTGCGCGCAAGCGCAATCCCCTACCTGTACCTACCTGATGAAGGAGTCGACGAATGAGCGAACAGACGCTGCCCTGGGACGAAGACGCACTGCAACGCATGGAGAAGATGCCTTCTTTCGTGCGCAACATGGCCAAGGCCAAAATCGAGAAGGCCGCCAGGGAAGCGGGCGAATCGAAAGTCACCGCCGCGTTTCTCGATGCCAACAAAGGGAAACTGATGGGTTAGCGTCAGGGCGTCGGGTGTGGCGCACGCGATCGGCGCAGGAGCGTACCGGCTGGGCGACATTCGCCGGACCGTGGAATCAGGTGACACACATCCACGCTTCGTTCGCCCCTTGCGGAGCGCGGGACCCATTACTCACCTGCACCCCATGTCTGGTAAGACGGTAAGTCAGGTAAGACTGGATTTTGGGGTTGGATAACACATCTGGGTTAAGCACGGCATACACGTCCCCGACACATCGTGCAGAGAGAGTAATCAGCCCGGGGTGCCCCTCCGCCTTCAGTCGAGCGCCCATAGGCTGCGTAAAATGATAGCTCTCCGGATCAACCAGCGCCGGGTAATCGGCGACACGTGGGCGCAGGTCCACCAACGCGGCGTCACAACGGACCCCATATAACAAACGATCCACGGTAATGCTTTCCCGGCCACCAGAAATTACCATCTGCTCAAATCCGGCATCGCGTAACAGCCGTGCCTTCTAGTGATGCACGGTCTCATAAACGGACGTTTCCACGGTGTCCGCGCCATACCAAACGCCAAAGGAACCATCACTGTATCGGCTTGCCGTCCAGTTTTTAAATGGGAACCAGATGGCTGCGAACCATCCAGATTCCTCGAATGGCCGGTCAATGGCAGGCGTCTGGGAAACATAGTGGTGCGGCTTGGCGGCTGTTTCGTACCGCTGCGCCACGAGCCAGTCTTCCGGGTTGTCCGAAAGATCGTTAAACAGATCCTCCGACACCCGCAAACTGATGATGTTGCGAATCAGCGTCTGGTGCGTGTCAGCCAGCGTCAGACCGTCAAAGAAGGACTCCACCAAATCATTCGCCCCGGGCATGGTCCAGATAGGCCCGCACCATCAGCAATCCGGTGAATCCCCACTCGCGGACCACTTCCACGGGGGTTCGATAATCGAATGCGCGGTTACGCGTAGTCATCCATTGATAAGCCAGGTCCCTATCATGCGGAAAAAGCAATCGCAGATTTTTATGTATGGCGAGCAAATGGCCAGCACGCTCCAGCAGATCCCTGTTTGCGCCCAGGGGTTCGCCTTTGCGGTACCGACTGAGGGCGGCACGATTGTCTGCAGCCAAACCCAGCAAGGCAAGCTGATCTTCATTCACCACCATCCAGAGGTCGAAAACCTTCATCAGCATTTTTGCCAGGACGGACCGGTCATGAACTTTGCTTTCTTTGTCTGTCGTGACCGCTGCTTGAGTCATGGTGCGCCTCCTATGCTATGAAATAATTATAACAATTTATGTTGCTTTTGCAACCAGCTTTTGGAGAACGGCATCTTGTAGAGGGCGGGACACAGAGGACCGCGGAGCTCGGCCTGTCGCGTTGTTCTACGGTCGCAAAGAAGGCATCATAGTAGGCATTCGCCGCTTACCAAATCAGCACCATGGGACAATTTGATACAAAAGGTCGCGCGGGCAACAGCTCCTATTGCTCTTCAGGCTTGAAACCACCAGTTGCCAAAACCGGCGCGGCTGTGGCCAGGGTGCTTGCGCAGAAAAATCGCAAACACTTAGAACCTGTCATAGCGATGATCGTTGGCATACTTGCCCTTGCCGTGCTCAACATAGTGATTTATGGCATCGATAACCTAGATTTTTTCATCTATGGCACCATTGGACTTGGGCTCACCTTTGAGTACGGTTGGATTGGCGTGATACTCCGTGCTGCGGTCGCAAGTGATCATGATTACGAGGATGCACACGAGTAAAGTGGCACCTTCGTGGACGTCCTCCCTGCCCTCTGCCTACGGCTGCCGCTCTTAAGAGCAGGAAGGACGAGGCTTCCACACTACTGTCAATCAGCGTCAGCCATTGACCATGCCTCAGCACCAAACATTCGCCACCTATGGAGTGTTATAACGCTTCGTAACTCTATGGACTAAAACTGAAGTTTAGACATTCAGCCCGGCTCCGCCGGGTATTTATTTTCAAGAACGCTGGACGGTCGCCAGCGGCAAGAACAGGGAAAGCGGCGAGTCTGGCAAGACAATGAAGCCGTGATGCCGATAGAACGCCGCTGCCGCCTCGTCCTTGGCATCCACCATCAGGGCGAAGGCGGCAATCTCCGAACGGGAAGCACGGTCGAGCGCATCCGCCAGAAGCGCACCGCCAAGACCTTGCCCCTTGAATGCCTGATCGACAGCCAGGCGGCCCATGCGAACAACGGGCACGGTCGGATAGCGCGGCAGCTTCTTGCCGGTGCTGGCAGGTAGATCGGTTAGCAGCAGGCTTGCTGATGCCAAAGTGTAGTAGCCAGCGACGCGCTGCCCGTCTGCCAAAGCTACGAAACAGGCGGCCACGCGGCGGCGAATGTCCTGGGTGACTTGCTCTCGCAGGTAGCGATTCAGCGGCTCCGAATCGCTGCGGAAGGCAGCGCGGTCCTGTGCTGAATCAAGCGGCACAAGCTGGAATGGTGCGCGGATCATTCCGTGCGCAAGAGCTTGCTGCGACGGGCAAAGGCGCGTTCCAAAGCGGGGGTTGGTTTCGGTGGCGACAGCAACGCTTGCGCGAAACACTCCTGATCGGCCAGCGACAGACGGATCACTTCGGCTTGTTCGATGGCGCGTTGCGCGGCGTCCTGGACGGCAGATACCACGAAATCGGTCATGGTGCGCCCCTGAAGTTCGGCGGCACGCTTGAGCATCGCATGCAGATCCGTACTGATTCTGGCTTCGAGACGGGCGGTAGAGACGGTGACTGGCATGGTTATTGTCCTCCTGAGACAATAATACGGCAAATCGCCGTACAATTCAAAATTCCGATCCGCCAGAAAATGGTTGCAATTCTCGAAAACCATTCTCAAAAGACTGCTACGGTTTACAGCCATGGTGACGAGTTTTGAGAACATGATGATCAGTCCGCTGGACGGCTGCAACCGCTGCATACCGTCCATTCACCCAGCGATATGGGCACGATTTTTTGTAGCTGTGACCGTCGCGTCAGAAAAAATCATCCTCTATGCAATGTTGCAAGGCCATTTCGCGTCGAGCCGTCTTTAGTGCCTGCATTTTACCTTGAAATGAGAGCCGCATAGTCCATCATTTGCTCTGCATTATGGCAAGAGCACCGGTGAAGAATAAGCCGATGCGGGTGCCGCGGGTGGCAGAAGCACTGTCGGTGGCAGATTGGCAGGGGGGCGGATAGGACGCAGGTGGAAGGGTGGAGGTCGGTGGCGACGACGAGGGCGTTCAAAGTGGTAAGGTCCTGGGCCTATATAGGCTGGAATGTATACATGCCGCCGGGATTCCGGTTGTGGCTGCAGACTTCGTTGATAATTATTGATGGCGGTGAGTAAGTTTAGCCTCTCCATAGCAGTCAGCGCTTTATTCCCTTCCGTGGAAGGCTTGGGTGACGGTGCAGGTTGCCGCTTTTGCGAGGGCGCAGGGACCGGAGGAAGGGCGGGAGGTAACTCCTGAAGTTTTCGGGCATCGGGAGGAGGCTGGTCTCCGTAACTGATGACGCCGCTCGGAGATACCCATCGGTAGATAGGATCAGCCTGCGCTATCGGCGAACTCATCCAGTCGGACAGAACGAGACCTGCCGAAGCGACCAGAAGAGCCATAAGCCAGGAGCGCGAGATAGGACGCAGAACGCAGTAGAACATGATCGCGGAACCAGATGCAAAAGACCCTTTTTTAAATATAGCATGCTCATATCCTGCCAGCAGCGCTGCTGGGTGCACAAGACCGCCAACATCCTCCTGTCTGGTATTTCCGTCTCTAGTATGAAGTAATGGGGTAAACCTCCTTTCCCTCACCCTGCGCAACAGGAAAGCTGCTTCACGTCCTTGTTGAAGGTCTGCGCCGCGAGCTTCAACCCCTCAACCATCGTCAGGTACGGGAACAACTGGTCAGCCAGTTCCTGGACGGTCATGCTGTTGCGGATCGCCAGGGCCGCCGCCTGGATGACTTCGCCGCCCTCCGGGGCCACGACCTGCGCACCCAGCAACCGGCCAGAACCCTTCTCGGCGATCAGCTTGATGAAGCCACGGGTGTCGAAATTGGCGAGCGCCCGCGGCACGTTGTCGAGCGTCAGCGTGCGGCTGTCGGTTTCGATGCCGTCGTGCTGCGCTTCCGCGTCGCTGTAACCCACAGTCGCCACTTGCGGATCGGTGAACACCACGGCTGGCATCGCCGTCAAGTCCAGGGCCGCACTACCGCCCATCATGTTGATGGCCGCACGGGTGCCAGCCGCTGCCGCCACGTAGACGAATTGCGGCTGGTCGGTGCAGTCGCCAGCGGCGTAAATGTTCGGGCTGTTCGTGCGCATACCTTGGTCGATGACGATGGCCCCTTGCGCATTGACGGCCACGCCCGCCGCTTCCAGATTCAGGCCGTGTGTGTTCGGTGCGCGACCAGTGGCGACCAGCAGCTTATCGGCGTGTATCTCGCCGTGCCCGGTGGCAAGCACAAATTCGCCATCCGCATAAGCGATCTGGCTGGCTTGCGTGCGCTCCAGCACCTCGATCTCTTCGGCGCGAAATGCCGCCGTGATGGCCTCACCGATGGCCGGGTCTTCCCGGAGGAACAAGGTGCCGCGTGCCAGGATCGTCACCTGGCTACCGAGCCGGGCGAAGGCTTGCGCCAGTTCCAGCGCGACCACCGACGAACCGATCACGGCCAGCCGCTCAGGAATCGTGTCGCTGACCAGCGCCTCGGTGGAAGTCCAGTAGGCTGTGTCCTTCAAGCCGGGAATCGGCGGAATCGCCGGGCTGGCGCCCGTGGCAACCAGGCAGCGGTCGAAGGCCACTTCGCGCTCGCCGCCATCGTTCCATTGGACGTTGAGGCTATGGCCGCTCTTGAAACGAGCCTCACCATGCAGCACGGTGATGGCCGGATTGCCGTCCAGGATGCCCTCGTATTTGGCGTGGCGCAGTTCATCGACGCGGGCCTGCTGCTGGGCCAGCAGCTTGCCCCGATCAATCGCCGGCACCGCCGCTGAGATGCCGCCATCGAATGGGCTTTCCCGGCGCAGGTGGGCGATATGGGCGGCGCGGATCATGATCTTGGACGGCACGCAACCGATGTTCACGCAGGTACCACCGATGGTGCCGCGCTCGATCAGCGTCACGCGTGCGCCCTGCTCAACGGCTTTAAGTGCCGCCGCCATCGCCGCGCCACCGCTGCCGATCACGGCTATATGCAGCGCCTCTCCATCGCCGCTACGCCTCGTTTCGCCGTCCTGTCCGCCCAGCGCCTTGTCCAACAGACCAGAGGGCGTATTCAGCGTATCAGGGAGCCGGGCACGGTAGCCCAGCGCGGCCACTGCGGCAACCAGCGGGTCCAGGCCCACGCCGGTGTCCACCTCGATCTCCGCTTGCCGCTGGGGATAGGACACCGAGGCCGAGCGGACGCCGGGCACCCTCTCCAGAGCCTGCCGTGCGTGCATGGCGCACGAGTCGCAGGTCATGCCCTCGATTTGAAGAATGATCGTGTCAGCCATGATCCCGCTCTCCCTGCTTGATGCTGGAAGGGTAGCCAGCATCCTTGGTTGCCCGGGTCAGGGCCTGCATGTTGGTCTTGCTGTCGTTGTAGGTGACGATGACCTGTTTTTTTGCTTCGTCGATGCCAACCTTTTCCACGCCAGGCACTCGCTGGAGTGCAGTGCGCACGGTAATCGGGCAGGCG
Source organism: Acidithiobacillus ferridurans (assembly GCF_003966655.1). NCBI lineage: Bacteria > Pseudomonadati > Pseudomonadota > Acidithiobacillia > Acidithiobacillales > Acidithiobacillaceae > Acidithiobacillus > Acidithiobacillus ferridurans. The sequence goes on from NZ_AP018795.1 coordinate 1,287,463, forward strand.
CCACAGGTCATGCCAGGAATCGACAGCATGACGGTCTCGGTTGCGGCCCAAGCGGGCGCGCTCAGGGCAGCGGACAGGGCAAGAAGGATCGCGAATTTTTTCATGACAATCTCCTTTCAATAGAACAGCGGCAGGACGTAGGGAAAAGCAATGGCAACCAGGATCAAGGCGGCTACGATCCAGAAAACGAGCTTATAAACGGAGCGAACCTGTGGAATCGCGCAGACTTCACCCGGTTTGCAGGCTTGTGCCGAGCGGTAGATGCGCCGCCAGGCGAAGAACAGCGCGATGAGTGCCGCGGCGATGAAGAACGGGCGATACGGTTCCAACGCCGTCAAGTTGCCAATCCAGGCGCCGCTGATTCCCAAGGCGACCAGGACCAGCGGCCCGAGGCAGCAGGTCGAGGCGAGGATGGCGGCCAGCCCGCCGGCGAAGAGCGCGCCGCGCCCGGTTTGTGGTTCAGACATACGCTTCTCCTTTCGAATTTGGATTGGATAGCGTAACCTTACTCCCGTACTTATGTACGGAGTAAAGCGGTATGGAAAATAATTTGGAGAACCTGACCATCGGCGTTTTCGCCAAGGCGGCCGGGGTCAACGTGGAGACGATCCGGTTCTATCAGCGCAAGGGCTTGCTACCGGAGCCGGACAAGCCATACGGCAGCATTCGCCGCTACGGCGAGGCGGACGTGGTGCGGGTGAAATTCGTGAAGTCGGCCCAGCGGCTGGGCTTCAGCCTGGATGAAATTGCCGAGTTGCTGCGGCTGGAAGATGGCACCCATTGCGAGCAAGCCAGCAGTCTGGCCGAGCACAAGCTCCAGGACGTGCGCGAAAAGATGGCCGACCTGGCGCGCATGGAGGCCGTCCTGTCTGATCTGGTGTGCGCCTGTCACTCGCGGCAGGGGAATGTTTCCTGCCCGCTGATTGCGTCATTGCATAACGGAACGAACCTCACCGTATAGCTGCGGACAGCCTCTAAATTCATTCTCGATTTCATACTATGTATGACGGGTTTTGAGATTTCGAGTTTCGTCTCTGAATATTCATCAGCGTGTCTGGATAGCGGCTATAGCGTTCGCGTTGCGTGGTGGGGACAGGAAGCTGGCCGGCATGGGGCGTCAAAGCGCTTCGGCGCAGAATGTGGCCGGAGTGACGATGCGCGTGCGGCCGATGCCGCCACGTTGCAGCAACCCGGCGCGGCGGTCGCCGGTTACGAGGTAGTCCGCTTCGCCCGCCATGGCCATCGCCATCGCCAGCAGGAATGCATCGTTTGGATCGTTCGCGTCCACGCCTTCCGGCAGAGGCGGCAGGGTATTCAGCACGATGGCGCGCTGCATGTTGTTGACCATCGTGCCGATGCGGTGCGCGGGCAGGATGGTCTTGAGCTTCGGGTATCGGCTCACGCGCCGCAGTTCGTCAAGCTGGGCCGTCGATGTCACCAGCTCGAAGCGCGCCGCGCGCCAAGCGCGGTAGATCGCGTCGGGCGGGCCGTGCGGCGAGATCAGCGCGCCGAGCAGCACGTTGGTGTCCAGGATGACGCGCATCAATGCTCACGCGCCCATTGCACCGCTTCGTCGATAAGGTCGGTCAGATCGGCTTCGCTCATGCCGGCGGCGGTGGTCTTGGCCTGATCGACGGCGCGCTCCAGGAGATAGGCGCGCACGGCTTCCTCGATGAAGCGAGACAAATCGCCCTTGCGGCCGCCGCCCTGTGCAGCGATGAACATGCGCACGGACTGATCCACCTCCGGCGACACGGCGATGTTCCAGCGAACGGTATTCATGGCGCTCTCCAATCAGTGTTTGCGTACATAGGTGTTTGTGCACCCTATTGACGACCTTGACAATAGCAACTTTCGGGAGCGTCTCCGCAGAAGCGGGCCGTGTTAGGAGGTTGTAGGGTTCGCGCAATAGATACCGCTTGGATACCGGTTGCCGAAAATGCGAAAATTGACCAGACCAGAATTCGTATAATCTATTGTTTTATTTGGTGGGGACGGCGGGATTCGAACCCGCGACCCACGGCTTAAAAGGCCGCTGCTCTACCGACTGAGCTACATCCCCCAAAGACCCTGGCAAGATACCCGACAGGGCTGCGTATTATCGGGTGCAGGCGGTGGCGGGTCAAGACACACCATCGCAAGGGCGCGAGCAAACCTTACAATCCCTCCAGTCGAACATCAGCCCTGTTTACCGCCCCGGAACGCCGCCCACTCCCGCTCCACGAAGGCCGTGAACTCCGCGCGGAAGCGCTCCGGGGCAAAGCGCAGGGCGTTTTCGCGGCAGGCTTGCGGGGTGATGGCCGCACCCGCACCCTCGAAGCGCTCCACGGCGGCGATGATGGCGGCGACGGATGGTTCGTAAAAGAATACGCCGGTGGGTGCGGCGGACGGCGCGGCACACTCCACCTCCGGCAGAGGAATGATGGTCTCCAGCGCCCCGCCCTTGCCAAAGGCGATGACGGGTGTGCCGCAGGCCTGAGCCTCCAGGGGGGCGATGCCAAAATCCTCCTCCGCAGCGAAGACGAAGGCGCGCGCCCGCTGCAGGTGGTCACGTAGTACATCAGGACCTGCAAAACCCAGCAATTGCACGTTCGGCCCCGCCTTGGCCTTGATCTTGGCGAAATCCGGCCCGTCCCCAATCACCACCAAGCGCTTGTCCGGCATGGCATTGAACGCCTCGACGATCAGGTCCAGTTTTTTGTAGGGGACCATGCGCGAAGCGGTGACGTAGAAATCCTCCTTGTCCGTGCGCAGAGGGAAATCCGCCACATCTACCGGCGGATAGATAATGGTGGAATCCCGCCCGTACGCCTTGCGGATGCGCCGGGCGATGTAATGGGAAATAGCGATGAAAGCGTCCACCCCGTTGGCCGTGCGCACATCCCAAAGGCGGATGTAGTGCAGGATCAACTTCGCCATCCATCCCTTGATGCCCCGCTCCAGTCCCGCCTCCCGCAGATACTGGTGCTGCAGGTCCCAGGCATAGCGTATGGGGGAGTAGCACATGCACAGATGCAGTTGGTCCGGCCCGGTCAGCACCCCCTTGGCCACCGCATGACTGCTGCTGATCACAAGGTCATACGCAGAGAGATCGAACTGCTCCACGGCTAGCGGCATGAGGGGCAGATAAGCCCGGTATTTCTTGCGCGCTTTGGGCAGACGCTGGATGAAAGACGTGCTCACCGGTTTGTTGCGGATGAATGCACGCTGACCGGCGGGCAAGAAATCCACCAGGCTGAATAGTTCGGCCTCGGGATAACAGGCGAGCATCTGCTCCAGCACCCGCTCCGCGCCGGCGTAGACTACCAACCAATCATGAACGATAGCAATGCGCATGCTCCTAGCTTCCTCTTAAATCCTGTTCGGCCGTTGAAACTTCAGTTTTCGGAAGCAACATGGCAATCTGTAATGTACTTAATAAAATTAGTGGAATCGTAGTGCTCGGCAAAAAATGCTTGAGCATCCTTAACCAGACCTTCCCGCTTTGCAGGAGAGTTTAGAAGAGATCGTATGTGATATGCAAATTCAATAGGTTGGTCAGAAATTAATAAATGCTTTTCAGATAGCAGTCCGTTACCTTCGTTGCTAGTGTTCGTTGCCACCACCGGTAAACCATTAACAATTGCATTTATTACCTTCATTTTTACTCCGGCACCATGAAACATAGGGGCAATAAATACACTGGCACTATCGTAAATGTTATTGAGAGCAAGGTCATCCGGACTGTCGTAGAAAACGACGCGCTCTCTATTAAATTCCTGTTTTAGCGTAAGACCTCGACTGTTTCCAGCAATTATTAATTTATAATCTGGAATATCAAGAAGATGATCATGGACAAAATTAACATACCAGGACAGTCCCTCCAGGTTGTTCGGCATAAAAAGAGACCCCACAAACAGAACAGTTTGTGGTATCCCTTTATGCACCTTCATATTTTGAATATCAATACTTGGCGGCACCCAGAATGATTTATCCTTGAAGACAGATTGTTCAAACTCCAACGATGAAATATAAAATAAGGCATCAACTCGTTTTTGTATATATGAATGCCATATACTAAATTTCGCGGATTCTGAATAGTAGAATAATTTTTTAGTAATGCGGTTAGACGAGTTACCGAGCTCCTTAAAATAACGCGTTTCGTTGTTTTGTACACGGAGGATAACAGTTTCAGCTTCCAGGCCGGGATTGTCGAGAATAGGGGCGACGTATTCAGTTTCTAGAAGGACCGTATCATACGCCATTCGTGGTATAGACACAGAAAGTAGGCCACGTCGCGATCTTAACTGAAATGGCAAAGTAGATAATCCTGAAGTAATATCTAAGCATCTTGGCACAATGACAATATTATTCACCAATAGCCGCATGCTTGACATATCCGAATCGCTCGGATAGTGCTTAACCGTTGCTATTAAATCAACATCAAAACCATTTTCTTTTAATGTCACTATTCTCGATAGAATATCCGCTCGCCCCCCGTGATTTGGAGGAAAAGGGAAGTCAGGCGATACGATTAGCACCCTGCCAGAAGCATGTTTCATATAAAATCCCATAGCACACAGATAAACAATAAAGGTTCAAGAGTCCTACATACGAGGATATAGCAACGAATGAAAATATAAAAGCTCCAAATAGATAAGGACTATTATTATATTTCCAGAGCCGAATAAATATGGTGGCATTAAACCAGATATACAATATCATAAATGGGATACCCCATATCATTATACCCGTAAAGAAAAAATTCTTTGCACTAATGTCGTGACCGGTGGGATCATTAACATAACCTAATACCTCAGTATAATTTAGATTATTAAGACCTATGTTCTGCAAAAAATGCACAACATGCGGCACGTTCTGACTGACTGCAGGAACAACACCAGAAAAACCAACACCAAGTGGCGAAATCAGAGAAATGTATAAGGCGGTGACTGCCATGGTAACGCGAGTTGGTATTGTTGTTGTCGGTAGAGATTGTGACAACATTCCTAACACATAATTGTATCCAACAAAAAAAGCAATCGAAGCCACACAAAATAGAAATGCATAAATAATAAATTTTTTATAGGTTATTTTATCATGAAAATAGGTATATACAAGAATAAGAAACATTGAAATAATCCACGCGGCTATAGAGCCCTTAGAAAAACATAAGAATATGGCAGCAGAACCAACTATCAATATGAAAGGCCTAAAAAGTTTTCTAGCGTAATGCGCAGATATTAGGGAAAGACCCCCAATAGTCGCGCCAAAATCGCTAGCTTCCATGCTAAACCCTCTAAGCCGTAGGTTAAAATTTGGCGTGAAATGGAAAATCGAGGGATATTCGAAAATCCGAAAGTGAAAAAAAGTAGTGACAATGGGCCCGCCAACAGCGAGGAAAAATGAGGCTATCACGAAATTTCCTACGTTTATTTTTTTATATCGCATAGCAAATATTGCATAGAAGGCCAAAAAATAAAGTATGCTATTACTAAATATTTTATAAGCCAAGAATGATAAATGGTATTTATTGATGTAAACGAATACAGAATAATAGGATACCAATAAGGTTGATAGTGCTGTTATAAAAACCAGAAAGAATGTGAAGCGATTTACGGTTGTAGAAGCCTTAATTCGGACAAGACGAAACAACAACAATAATAATATAGGGATAAAAGCCGGACTTGCTCCAAGAAATCTGAGGAATGTCCCTTGCAGTGCTGTATCTTGGAATGGAAGCAGAAGGATGAAAGCACTTAATAATAATCTTTCGAAAAGTGCAACCTGATATTCATCAGCATTAAGCATAGACATGAAATACTCTGCCGTCATTATCCAAATAACATAAAAACCAAAAGAGTAAATTTGTGCTCGTGATAGAGAATAGTTTGACCAAATTGCTTAGTGTCATATCAAAGCAAAATTGACTATAGTAGTAATAGAATTTGGAGATTGGTAACTCTGACATATAAAATCTATGCATATTCTGTAAACACTCTTCCGGGTCTCTCATATTTGCAACATTACACACTAGTTTTCCGCAGCCCTATATAGATGCCCCTCAGAGTGGCGACGAATCTATGGCGATTTCCCAGCAGAATCCTCTTGGTTAGGCGACCTAGCGAACTCACGAAAATAGGCCAAATTGGATATGTCGCATGCCGCCTAAAAAAGCAAACTGCTGATTCATTGAAATATTGATCTAACAACGCGCTACCTTTGCCAGTTGAAGCATGTTCCTTATGGAACACAGTGGATTCTTCAGCAACTACAATTCTCCAACCCGCTCTACGTAGTCGAAAGGAATAATCAGTGTCCTCCCAGTACATAAAGAAAAATTTTTCGTCTAACAAACCGACTTTTTCAAGAGCACTTCGTCGTATCAACATACTTGCTGCAGTAAGGTAGTCGAGTTTAGCATTAGAAGCAGCAGCAAGATATTGATGGGCCCTCCCTGACCAAAAGGACACCCGACCACCTCCCCAAGCCTGAATGTCCTGGGGGCTATCCAAATAGTAGAGCACTGACCCGACAGCGCCAACCCGTGGATCAGCCTCAGCCACAGCAACCATGGCACTCAGGGCTTGCGGATCGACCGTCGTGTCGTTGTTCAGGAGCCAGACATAATCGGCGCCGTCTTCCAGGGCACGGCGGATACCCACATTGCAACCACCGGAGAAACCAAGATTGCGACCCGTTTCTATGATGGGAACCTCGGGGTGCGCAGCGCGGATGCGCACAGCAGAGTCATCAGTAGAGCCGTTGTCCACTACAAGGACTCTGTAGTTGGGATAGCTGAGAGTGGTAAGGGAATCTAGGCAGTTGATAGTGTCCTGCCAACCGTGCCAATTGAGCAAAACAATATAGACACTACTCATAATATTAATTCCGCGCCCACTTCTATCGCCCTGCGCATACCCGCAACAAATCCCTTGGCTGAGCCGGTATTTTTGCCCATGTCTACTACTTCTACCCAATCCTGATAGATGGCAACTAAATCGCTTTTAACATCCCATGTAGCGCCATTATCGACGACAAGTACTCTTTCTACATTATTTAAATCACGTAAAGCTTCAAGCACCTGCCGCAACAAAAGTTTTCTATCACCATAGGTTAAGGTGACAACAGTTACTGGTCCTAGGGCAATTTTATTTTCTTGGTTCACAAATATGACTCCTACAGCTAAGATTCATGTTTTTCTCGTGGCTCATGCAAATGTATCGATTTTATGCGCTGTAGAAACTTACGCTGTAAAATTGTTATACGCAGCTCAGGGGGCATGCAGATGTATGAAAATCCTAGAGCTGAACTAATCAATAAGATTGCAAGTACCATGTACATAGTAGACTCGTAATGTACTTCTGAGGCCAGCATGAAAGCGCCAGTTAAGGGTAAAACCCCGATCAACGATTTGCTCAAAATTGACATTCTACGGGCCGCAAAAAAAAGAAGTAATGTATCCACTAGTACCCGGAGGTTCCATGCCCACGCAGCACCCGTTACGCCAACCTGACTGACAAGCAACCACAGAATACCAACATAAGGCAAAAGCTCTAAGACATGAAACTTTGCAGGCAGATCTGGCCGACCCCTGGCCTGTAGGTAGGCATATGGTATATAAGCCAGCGTATTGATCCATAGCCCAAGGAGAAGTATTTGCCCCACAGATGAAGCTTTCTCTGCCAGTTCAGCACCCACCCATAAAACCATGAAGGGCTTAATGCACAATATACCGATGGTCACTACGGGGGTCATGAGAGCACCCAATAATGTTACCGATCGTGCCGCCAATTGTTCTGCTTCAGCAACTGCTACCATCGCAAATTTTGGAAACAAAGCGTTCTGCAGGCTATTCGGCAAAATGGAGAGACGCATAACCAAATTGTAAGGCACGGTATAAGTAGCGACTGCCACCATGCCTATCTGTGCACCGATAAAAAATCTATCAAATACCGTTAGTAATGGACTAATCAAACCAGTGACCGTGATCCATCCGCCATACCGAAGCAAGGACTTCACTTGATCGATTGCCAAAAATGGACGTGAAGACAAAGGTACAAGGCGATATACCATTGCAAAAAGCAAAAAAGCGCTTAAAAGCCGCCCAATGATGGCGGCTGCTATCAAATAAGGTAGCGTAATCCATCCCGCATAGGCTACGACTAACGGGAAAAGCTGATAGAGCACCGTACCAAAAATTTGTGCTCCATTAAGTGCGAGAAAGGCTTGTCGCCCTTCCAGGGCGCCTGCGAGCAGCGAGATAATAATGGCTAGGGGCAACGCGAGCGCCAACCACGGCATGGCGTTTTCCGCTTCAATTCGCAGAGAACCGGAAATGTGGAAAACATGAGCAAACAGCCAATCCCCAAGCAGATAGAGAATAGCTCCACCAATAAGGCCGGTAACGGCACTGATCGCTAGTCCGGTCCAAAAAATGCCCTGGCGCTTTTCGGCCGTAGCGTCGTGGAGGGCGGCGATCCGGTTCGCGACCGCCCGCCCGAATCCAAGATCGAATACCCCAAAGTAGCCAAGCAGCAGCCAGACTATGGCAAGGACGCCGTAGCGGGCTTCACCAATGAGGTGAAGATAGATCGGTACCGTGATTAACAGCAGGGCGGCAGGTACGGCAGCGCCCGCCAGATTGATAAGGGTGGAGCGGGCGATACGGGGGTGAGGGGCTGTCATGTCAGGGACTTTGCCGGCCCATGTCCATATGGGCTTCTGTTTTCCGGACCGAAGACCTCCGCCGCACTCTGGCGGATTTGGGCGATTTGTTCGAGGCTGGGGCGCATAGGTTCAGCCCGGTAGCACTTGCACATGGGCGGCAAATCCATCCAGAAGGGTCAATACCCGTTCAGCGGCAGCCATGGCCAGACGCCACTGCGCGTGGCGTTCCGCTGGCGTTTCCGGGTAGTCATGGGCAAATGCGTTGCGGATACGACGAAGTTCCGACCACTCCGCCGCAGAGGGTAGCCAGCCCAGATGTTCCAAGCGATTGAGACGATCCACGACAGACATGGCGGCGATATCCTCTTGTTCTGGCGTCTGTTTCATAGGGCAAGCCCGGTTTCGTGGGCGACGCGCACAATCGGGCGAGCATCGCCAGGCTGTTCGATGACAAGGTCGATCTTTCGCTCGCCAAGGCGGGATTCGAGTAGGCCGAGCATGCGTATTTTGCGCCGCAATGCAGCGTCGGCCGACAGCGCGCGCGTCTGAACGAGCAGATCGATGTCGCCGCCCCGCTTGCGGTCATCCACCCGCGAACCGAAGAGCCAGACGCGGGCTTCCGGGCCAAAGCTTTCCGCCGCACTCTGGCGGATCTGGGCGATTTGCTCGGAGCTGAGGCGCATGGGGTTCAATCCACCCACAGCCCGGAGAGATCCAGGGTGATGGCGGCGAAGGGGTCGATGGCGGCCTGGTCCGTACCGCCCCAGGTACCGAGGAGCAGCCAGCGGCCATCCTGGTTGGCATAGGCTTCCAGGGTGCGAGCGTCGGGATCGATGAGCCAGCAGTGGGCGACATCGGCGGCGGCGTAGCGGGGCAGTTTGAGGACACGGTCAGTGCGGGCGGTAGCCGGGGAGAGCACTTCGCAGACCCAGTCGGGGGCCATCTCGAACCACGCGGTTTTGGGCAGTGCGGGCATCCGCTCCCGGCGCCAGCCGGCGAGGTCCGGGACGAGGATGTCCTCGCTCAGGTGCAGTTCGGGTTCGTCGAGTATCCACCAACCGCCGGGGCCACCGCCTTCCCCCTGATCGAAAGGTGTCCCCACTTTGTTACCGAGCACCGAACTGGCCCGTGCATGAGCTGGTGCGGGCCGGGGATGGGTGTGCAGTTCGCCGGCAATGATCTCGCCCACGACGTTGTCGGGCAGGCCGAAGAGGTCTTCGTAGCGCGCGAGGCGCTCGGCGGTGGTCATGCCGCCCCCCTCCCGGCATCGAGGCCGGATGCGCTGAGGCCGTCCACTTCCCGGCGCAGGGCGGCGATCTCCGCCTGGAGGGCGTCGTATTCGGCCATTTTCCGGTGCAGGAAGCGGACGGTGACCCGGGCCTTTTCCTGGACCCCTTCCTGCGTCAGCAGGTAGGCGTAGACGCCCTTGTTCGGGTTGCTACGAAAATTTCCCATCTTGACCAAGCCCTTGTCTACAAGAGCCTTGAGACAATAATTGGTCTTGCCCAGACTGATACCCATGGCCGCAGCCAGCTCGCGCTGGGTGCTTTCGGGGTGCTCGGTGAGGAGCTTGAGTAAATGGTAGCGTGTGGCGTCGTCGAGCATGGTCTTGTTCAGGCGGTGAACTTGCGGGTAGGTTAGGGGTTAGGGATGGGGGTGTCAAGGCGTACGGCCTGGGCAGTTGCGGGGCCGTTATGCCGGCTCTTTGCGGAAGGCGTTTTGCAGGAGCGCCAGAAACACGCCCAACATCAGACCGCCCAGTCCCGCCAGCACCAGAATCAGCCCGCGTTTGGGCGCGACGGGGATGGGGTCATAACGGGGGGACAGGGTCTGTATTGTGGGACTGGTGTTATTGGGCGCCAGTGCGTTTTCCATCTTGGCGATGGCTGCCTGTATGTTGGTAAGCGCGTCGCTGCGCCGAGACTGCTCCAGCAACAGCAAAGCCGATGTCGAATCGACCTGCCCTTTGCCACTTTTGGTATCCAGGGAGGTGCGCATGCCCTGATACAGCGCCTGCAACTGTGTCAACTGCGCCTGGCGGGTCCCCACGATTTGCTGATAGCGTTGTTGATCCTCCGCCAGCAATCGCTGGATGACCCCCTGCAGATACTGCTGCGCCTCTTGTGGCGAGCGCCCCTGGGCCTCCAGGGTCAGAATGGAGCCGTCGGCCTTGTCCGGCGTCACGGCGTACAGCTTGGGCATCTGCTTTTTTGCCTGCACGGTATTGACCGGGGTGTATTGGTTCATCAGTCGGTTGGCCAACTGCAGGCCGTTGTCCACTGGCTGCCCGGCGACCTTGCCGATCTGCACCACGGCCTTGCTCTCATAGATCGTGCGCGCCAGACTCACATAGACGGCCGCCAGCCCCAAACAGACCACCATGCTGAGAAATACCAGCCATTTGCGTTTAGCGATGATCTCCCACAAGTCTTGCAGGCTGATCTCGTCCTCGGAAATGGGGGTCGCGGCATTTGCGCGCTGGGGCTGTCCGGCTCCGGTGTTGTCTTCTAACGGCATGCGGTGTCCTCTGACAAATCAATGCAGGTGCTGAGTATAGCAGCTACAGATCCCGCCTTGTACCGGCTTGGCCCTCTGCGGCTTGACGCGCAGGCGCTTTCCCACGTCTAATTGCGGCGTCATGATGCGGGGCGACGGGGTAGCGTATGAGCGGTTCTGATCGGTGATGTCATGAAATCGGCGGCAACGGGCCGTGTCCGTTTTCGTAGGCCGCAATGGGTGCCTTATGCGCTGGTGCTGGGCGATGTGCTGGCGCTTTTAACCGCCTTTTATCTTGGCCGCCTTTCCCATGCCTTCTATTACCACCTGAGTCCCGGTTGGGTGCTGCTCTACTGGTGGGGGAGCCTTGCGCAAGTCAATATGCTCCTGTTCCTGTTGCTGATGGCCTTGGGCATTACCACCTTCGCCGTCAAGGGGCATTATGCCCGACGCAAGGCTTTTTGGGACGAGGCCGGCGAAGTGCTGGGCGTGTTCACGCTCTTGCTGGCGCTAAATGCCACCATTGCCTTTTCGGGCAAATGGCCCCTGTCACGACTATGGCTTTTTTCCACCTGGGTGCTGGCGCTGGCGCTGCTGCCCCTGACCCGATGGCTGGCACACCATATCTTGCAGCGCCTGGGTGCGTGGGTGCGGCCGGTGGTGGTCATCGGCTGCGGGCGGAACGCCGCCGAGGCCATCCGCGCCCTGGACAGCGAGCCCATGCTGGGCTATGCCGTGCAACGGGTCCTGACGCCGGGGGGGTGCGATCCGACCTCCGGCGAACTCCCCACCCAGGCACCCATGGAGGCGCTGGGAGACGATCCGTTGGCTACCCTAGTCCGTCTGGGCAAACCCCATGTCGTGCTGGCCCTGGACATGGAACAGTGGGACGCGCAGGAAAAACTGGTGCGCTCCCTGGGGCTCAGCTACCCCAACCTTACGGTGGTGCCGCCCTTGCGCGGTCTGCCGCTGTTTGGCATGGAGGCCATGCACTTTTTTGGCCACGAGGTGCTGATGCTGCGGGTGCGGGACAACCTGGCCCGGCCCGGTCCGCGCATCGTCAAGCGCCTTTTTGACCTGCTGGCCGCTTCGTTGCTCGTCGTGCTCTTGTCGCCGCTGCTTTTTTATATCGCCTGGCGCATCCGCAGGGAGGACGGCGGGCCGGTGTTTTTTATCCAGGAGCGTGTGGGCAGAGGGGGCGGCACCTTTGCTTGCCTGAAATTCCGCAGCATGGTGTTGGATGCGGAGGACCGCCTGAAACAATACCTGCAGAATCACCCCGACCTGGCCGCCGAGTACGAAAGAAATTTCAAGCTGCGCAACGATCCCCGGGTGACCCGGATCGGGAAGTTTCTGCGGCGTGGCAGCCTGGATGAGCTGCCCCAGTTGTTCAACGTGTTGCGTGGCGACATGAGTCTGGTGGGCCCACGCCCTTTACTGGCGCGGGAGCTGGACCGTTACGGCGACAATATCTGCCTGTATCATATGGTTTATCCGGGCATCACCGGGTTGTGGCAGGTCAGCGGACGTTCCGAGACCACCTTTGACGAACGCGCCTACCTCGACGCCTGGTATATCAAGAACTGGACGCTCTGGTACGACATCGTCATCCTGCTCCTGACGGTGAAGGTGGTTTTCCGGCGGGAGGGGGCTTACTGATTGTAGGGCACTTCGAATAACAAAAACTTCACGACTTGAGAATAGAATATTCCTTAAGAGGCTGCGCCACTCAGTAGTGGAAACGCAATTGGGCTATTTGGAGTTGGTCCTCCTCAACCCGGTACACCATGCGGTGCTCATCCGTGATCCGGCGTGACCAAAATCCTGAGAGGGCGTGTTTCAGCGGCTCGGGCTTGCCCATGCCGCCAAATGGTTCTCGCTGGATTTCGCGAATCAGCTTGTTGATCCGCTCCACCATCTTCCTGTCCTGCTTCTGCCAATACAGATAGTCTTCCCATGCTTCGTCTGCGAAAACCAGTTTCACTTAGCCAGTTTCCGCTCAACGCCCTTGCCAGCGTTCAGTTGGGCGGCCGCTGCAAGTAGGCGCTTCGCGTTCGCGGGCGTGCGCAGAAGATAGGCGGTCTCTTCCAGCGCCTTGTAGTCTTCGAGTGAGAGCATCACCACGGACTGCTGTCCGTTGCGGGTGATAATCAGCGCTTCGTGGTCGTTGCAAACTCTGTCCATCGCGCTCGCCAAGTTTGCGCGAACCGTTGTGTAGGTAATCGCATCCATCCTGGAGCTCCTTGCATGTACGCTTTAATGTACATGTTCGCTGGCCGCTTGTCCAGTACTGGCAGTCATTGCAGTGGGCTTCTGCAGGCCGGTCATGGTGTACCAGTCGTTTCCAGGATCATCTTTGCTGACCATGACCGTTGCTGTAAACAAAGATGTTGGTTTGACGGACGATTGCGAAGTGATAGCATTCTTATTATGATGCTATCATTGATAGCATAAAGCGCGGGAGGCCAATATGGCGACAGTTACCGTCAGAAATCTGCCGGACGAGGTGCATCGCGCGCTGCGTGTACGCGCAGCAACGCACGGCCGCAGCACCGAGGCCGAAATCCGCGACATCCTCGAATCGACCGTTCGCCCGCCAAAGCGGCTTCGCCTGGGCACGGCCCTGGCCGAGCTGGGCCGCCGCGCCGGGCTGACCGATGACGACATCGCAACCTTCGAGCAGGTGCGCGACAAGACCCCGGCCGAGCCCGTGAGGTTTGAATGATCGTCTTGGATACCAACGTCGTTTCCGAGGCGATGAAAGCGGAACCGAATTCCGCCGTGCGGGTATGGCTGGATGATCAGGCGGCCGAAACCCTCTACCTGTCCAGCATCACGCTTGCCGAACTGCTGTTCGGCATCGGTGCCCTGCCTTCCGGCCGACGCAAAGATGCGCTGACCCAAACGCTGGATGGCCTATTGGAGCTGTTCGGGGATCGCGTGCTGGCCTTCGACACCGACGCAGCCCGGCACTACGTCGAGCTGGCCGTTAACGCCCGTGCCGCCAGCAAGGGTTTCCCCACACCAGACGGCCACATCGCCGCCATTGCGAACGCGCGCGGCTTCACGGTGGCCACGCGCGACGTTGCGCCGTTCCTGGCGGCCGGCCTCAACGTCATCAACCCGTGGGAGGCCATGCGGTGACGGCACAGGAGCGTTACCGTGCGCACGTTTGTGCACATTCTTGATAGGACATTTAGCGTTTATGGTCAAAGTGGTCTGCGGCGGGAGGGGGCTTATTGAGAGCGCCGCGCCACGTCGCCGCATTGCTATTGTCTCTGGCTACGGGCTACAATTCCTCCAAATTTTTCGCCGGGGGTTAAAGATATGCGTTCTGATTTTCTGAAGGTGGTGGTTGCCGCGGCTGGAGCGTTGGTGCTGGCGGGCTGTGCGCACAATGTGGGGAGTGGGGCGCCCACGACGGCTGGCGCGGTGGCTCCCGCCAACTCGGCGGCCACGGCCGGTCTTGCCGGTGAGGGAATCAATGGCCAGAACCTCAATGCCAACGGACCGATCGGGGTGGCAGCAGCGGCCTGAGTGCCGCTGAACTGGCCGCTTTGCCCCAGAACTTGCGGGTACATTTCGCATTCAACAGCGGTGCCATGGATGCACAGGCGCAACAGATCGCCACCCAGAACGCGCAGTTCATGGTGGCCCATCCCCATGTCCAAGTGCGCCTGGAGGGGAATACCGATGATCGCGGTACCCAGGAGTACAACCTGGCCCTCGGTGAACAGCGCGCCGAGACGGTGAAGCAGTTCCTGCAGTCCCAGGGCGTCAGCGCCGCACGGATCAGTACCGTGAGTTTCGGCAAGGACAATCCCTTGTGTACCACCAACGACTCCGCTTGCTGGGCCAGAAACCGCCGCGTGGACTTCGTTTATAGCGGTGGCTATAACGGCTGAACACCAAGGAGCGTATGCTGATGAAACGCTGGCATCTTTTCCCCGTCCTTTCCTTGCTATGCCTGAGCCCCTTCGCACAGGCCGAGTCAACCGGCGAGAAAGTGCTGCAGTTGCAACAGCAGATGGCGGTCATGCAGGGCGAACTGAGCAGTCTGGTGGCGGTTCAACAGGCCAACAAGGGTAGCCAGAGCGCGCTGGCCGACCTGCTCGGGCGCACCCAGCATCTGGAACAGGAAGTGCGCGACCTGCGCGGCGAACTCGATACCAAAACCCACGCCCTGCAAACCCAACAGCAGTCTACGGCCGCTCAGGTACAGGCTCTGACCGCCCAGCTTACGGGGGGCACGGCGGCAACCGCCAGCACCAGCAGCGTGCTGGGCGGCAATGTCGCCATCATCAGTCCGGCCGCGGCCGTCGCCTCCGCAGCGAGCAATACCTCCGCGCCTGCGGTTCAGGGTCTGGGACAAGCGGATTATCAACGGGCGTTCGATCTGCTGCGGCAGGGCAAGTACGGATCGGCCGTCACCGGATTACAGGGTTTCATTCAGAAATACCCGCAGAGCAGTCTGGTGCCCGACGCCTACTACTGGCTTGGGCAGGCGCAGTACGTGCTGGGCCAGAACGATGCTGCCCTGAAGAGCCTCCATACCGTGGAGGCGCAGTTCTCCCAGAGCAGTAAGGCGCCGGAGGCCATGCTGCGGATGGCGGAAATCTATCAGGCCGTCGGCCAGTCCGGCAAAGCCCGCACCGTTCTCAGCAAAATCATCAGCCAGTATCCGAGCACACCGTCGGCACAGAAGGCCGAGGCGCAGTTACAGGCGTTGCCCGCCGGAAAGTGATGGAGGGACGGCTCCGCGTCACAGAAATCTTCCACAGCCTGCAAGGGGAAACCCGCAGCGTCGGACGTCCGGCGACCTTTGTGCGTCTCACGGGCTGCCCTTTGCGTTGCCGTTACTGCGATACCGCCTATGCGTTTCATGGCGGAGAATGGCGGCGGATCCCCGAAATTCTGGAACAGGTGCGGGCAGGCGGAAACCGGCTGGTGGTGGTGACGGGTGGCGAACCATTGGCACAGGCCGATGTGTTGCCGCTGCTGACGCAGCTTTGCGATGCGGGCCATGAAGTCTTTCTGGAAACCAGCGGCGCCCTTTCGCTGGCGGGGGTGGATACCCGGGTGGTGAAGGTGCTCGACCTCAAAAGCCCGGATTCCGGAGAATGCGAACGCAATCTCTGGGAAAACCTGCCCTTACTCAACCCGCAGGACCAGATTAAATTTGTGCTGTGCAGCCGTGCCGATTACGACTGGGCCAAAGAGGTGCTCGCGCGGGAAGCATTGGCCGAACGCTGCGAAATACTCTTTTCTCCCAGCCATGGCACGCTCGCCCTGCGCGATCTCGCCGAATGGATACTCGCCGATCATTTGCCGGTGCGTCTGCAGATTCAGTTGCACAAACTGATCTGGGGCGACCTGCCCGGACACTGACCATGCCGATGCCCGCCACACCCGCCATTGTACTGCTTTCCGGCGGACTGGATTCCGCCACCGTGCTGGCGCTCATGCGCCGGGATGGCTTTGCCGTCCACGCCCTCTCTTTTGATTACGGGCAGCGGCATAAGGAAGAATTACGCTATGCGGCGCTGCTGGCACAGTCCATGGGGGCGGCCAGCCACCGGGTGCTGCGTATCGATCTGGCGGCTTTTGGCGGCTCGGCGCTGACCGACCCGCAACTCAGCGTCCCCGAGAGCGGCCTGGCGCCGGGCATCCCCATCACCTATGTGCCCGCGCGCAATACCGTCTTTTTGTCGCTGGCCCTGGCGTTGGCGGAGGTGCTGGGCGCCAGGGACATCTTCCTGGGGGTGAACAGCCAGGATTACAGCGGTTATCCCGACTGCCGGCCAGAATTTGTGCACGCTTTTGAGGCCCTGGCGCAGGTGGCCACCCGCCTCGGCGATGAAGCCCGCGGGCCGCGTATCCATGCGCCGCTGCAGTTTCTCAACAAGAGTGAGATCATTCGTCTCGGCAGCCGTTTGGGTGTGGATTACGGAATGACCCGCTCCTGCTATCAGTTGGATGCCGAAGGCCGGTCCTGTGGCCGCTGTGACAGTTGCCGCCTGCGCCGGGAAGGGTTCCGTCAGGCCGGTATCGCAGACCCCACACCTTATCAGAGTTCCTGAGCGCGGCTCCAGCCGGAACCGCGCTCCATCACCGGCTCCGTTTAATGGGACCAGGCCGGTTGGCTGTCCCCTCCCGCGTTGCTGTGCAGTATGGCCATGGTTTTGCCGTCCAGGCTGACCTCGGCCAGCACCTTGCGCCCGCCGCGCTGGGTGCCGTAGAGGATCATCTGGCCATTGCCGGCGAAGCTCGGATGGTCGCAATTACCCTGGGCATCCAGCACGCGTACGCCGCTGCCATCCGGCTTCATCACCGCGAGGGCATAGACGCCGTCGGTGCGGTGAATGAAGGCAATCGCGTTGCCCGCGGGCGAATAGACCGGGCTGGCATTGTAGCTGCCGTCGTAGCTCAGACGATGCGCCGCGCCGCCGCTCGCACTCATCGCGTAGATTTGCGGGCCACCGGCGCGATCGGAGACGAATATGATCTGACTGCCGTCCGGCGACCAGGTGGGAGAGGTGTTGATGGCGTCATCATGGGTCAATTGCCGGCGCTGCCCGGTCTGCAGGTTCGCCACGTAAAGCTCGGTGTGACCACCGGAGGAGCGGGCGTAGGCCAGTTCCGTCCCGTTGGGCGAGAAGGCTGGAGCGCTGACGATCTCGCCACCGGGGGCGATGGTCTGGCGCTGTCCGGTAGCCAGATCCTGGACATAGATCACGGCGCGGGCGTTGGCGTAGGTGACATAGGCCAGACGCCGGTTATCCGGCGACCAGACGGGGGAGAATACCGGCATGAGGCCGCGCACGATGGGATGCGGATTCCAGCCGTCGGATTCCGCCACCAGCAGTTCGTAGGTTTGACCCGTTTGCCGGACATAGGCGATCCGACTGGCGAAAGGGCCGGGTTTGCCGGTGAACGCCTGGTAGATGACATCCGCGACGTGATGCGCGGTCATGTGCAACTCGGCGGCCGAACAGGTGAAACGGTGGGCGGTGAGTTCTTGCCCGGTGCTGACATTGTAGACGTAGACGTTGACCACGTAGCCGCCGTTCTGCGGCTCTACGGAACCCACGGCCAGGCCGGTGGCCCCTACCGCTGTCCAGTCTGCGGCCTTCACGCCGCCGGGAGCGCGGGGTCGGCGGGATAGCCCGCAGGATCGATGACCCGGAACAACCCACTGTGGCGCAGGTCATTACGGACCACCTCGGCAACGGATGGCTGTCCGGCGATGCCGGGACCAAAGGAAGGAATGGCGATAGGCAGTGCCGAGGCCACATTCTTGGTGATTTCCACCGTGAGCGCCGCCTGGGCGGGAAGAACGAAGGCCCATGCCAGCAGAAAAATGGCCAGGGTCCAGATGCGTTTAGCCATGATTGAGATCCTCCGCATTCATTTTAAGGTTTATTGGCTGGTTAAAGGTACTGTAAGCCAGCCCAATGGGTGGTACGAATGGCGCTGCCGCTTCCACTGCTGCGATTACAGACCGGTCAAAGCCAGGATTACCGCTGGAACGCACTACGACCGGGGTACCTAAGAGTTGCCCCTGAGGTCCGAGATGGATTTGTAATACGCAGGACAAGGCGGGAGAAAAATTAGTGCTCCACTTCTCTGATACCTGCGTTTTGATCGTGTTGATCAACATCCCGAGCATACGCTGATTCTCCGCCGCCTGCTGGGCGCGGGCCGCTGCCATGTTGGCCTCGGCCCGCAGCTTGGCCCCGGCCTCCATCTGCTGCTGCAGTGCCTTGGCCCGCGCGGCTTCCGCAGCCTTGGCCTGCTGCCGGGCGAGTTGCCGCTTCAGCTCCGCCGCGCGCTGTGCAGCGGCCGCTTTTTGCGCCGCCTGTTTCTCGGCGGCGGCCTTTTCGGCGGCGGCTTTCTGCGTAGCGGCTTTCTGCGTAGCGGCTTTTTGTGCAGCCGCCTTTTCCGCGGCGGCTTTTTCGGCCGCCCGCTGCGCGGCCAGTTTCTCAGCCTGCTTTTCGGCTGCATGTTTTTCTGCGGTGATCTGCGCGGCCTTCTGCTCTGCGGCCTTTTGTTGTGCCGCTTTTTCCGCGGCAATCTGCGCGGCGCTGGGCTGCGGCGGAGCGGCCGGCTTGGGTTTCGGCACCGGCGCCGGTTTTGGTACCGGGGCGGGAGCCGGCTGCGGTACCGGCGCGGGTTTGGGCACGGGCTGAGGTGCCGGCGCCGCCGGCATGCCGCTGCTCAGTTGCGCCTGCATGGGGGTACCCCCGGCCTCGGGCACATTGATGTGATAGCTCCAGAACAGAGCCAGCAGTATCGCGCCGTTGAGCACAATAGCGAGCACCAGCGGCCAGGCTGACTTGCGTTTTTTCAATGTCCCTCCGGACGGGTCAGCAGACCGACGTGGGAAATGCCCGCCTCCTGCAAACGCGCCATGACCGCCATGACCTTGCCGTAATCCACATGGGCGTCACCGCCCACCAGCACCTGCACCTGATCGTGGCTGGCGGCGGCGATATGCCCCACCGCGGTCGCGAGGTCGTCCAGGGCGACCGCGCTGTGGTGCCCCTTGTACTGCACCAGGATGGCGCCCTGCCGCGTCACCGAAATCAGCACCGGCGGGATTTTGTCTGATACCGGCTTGGTCACGCCCTTGGGCAGATTGACGTTGACGCCCTGGGTCAGCAATGGCGCCGAGAGCATGAAAATCACCAGCAGCACGAGAGACACGTCGATGTAGGGGACGACGTTCATCTCCGCCATGAGACGCCGTCGCTTCATGGTTTCGTCTCGGGCACCTGCCGGTGCAGGATGTTGGTGAACTCGTCCATGAAGACTTCGTACTGCGCGTCAAGCTTGTCCAGTTGGTGGATATAGCGGTTATAGGCTGCGGTCGCCGGGATGGCGGCGAACAAACCCGCCGCGGTGGCGATGAGGGCTTCGGCGACGGGAGGCGCCACCGTCGCCAGGGTGGCTTGTCCCGCCATGCCGATGTTCATGAAGGCGGTCATGATGCCCCAGACGGTGCCGAAAAGACCAATAAAAGGGCTTACGGAGGATACGGAGGCAAGAAAGGCAAGATTGTTTTCCAGGCGCCCGACCTCGCGCATCTGCGCCACCCGCATGGCGCGCCGCGCTGCATCGAGGGCATCGCTGGGACGAATCTTGTTGCGCTGACGCTGGAATTCTTCATAACCGGCGCAGAAGATGCTGCCGGCCCCGGTTTCCAGATTGGCGTTACCGGAAACGTGCTGGTAAATCTGACTCATCTCACCACCGCTCCAGAAGCGCTTCTCGAATCGCTCCAGGGCACGCTGGGCGGCGGCAAAGATGGCCCATTTCTGGAAGATGATGGTCCACGAGATGACGGACGCGATCATCAGTATGGCGAGGATGCCCTGGACGACCCAACTGGCGTTCATGACCAGATGGCCCAGGGAGAGGGACTGCGCGGTGTTGACGATGCTATGCGGATCCATAAATTCTCACGGCTGAACAAAAAGCGGGATGGCCTGCAACAAGGCTGCAGGGATGACGTGGGGACGAAAACCGGCGGCATCCAGGCAGACCACTTCCACCTCTCCGCTACAGAGCGTTCTGTCCCCCACCGAAACGATTTGCTGAAAGCCCATGCGCACGGGGCTCTTGCTCACGATCCGGGTTTCCACGAGGAGCAGGTCGTTGAAGCGGGCCGGTGCACGGAAATCCAGCCGGGCGCGGCGCACCACGAAAATGATCCCGGCATCCTGCTCCAACACATCCAGTTCATAACCCCGTTCGCGCAGCATCTCGGTACGTGCGCGCTCCATGAAACGTAAATAGTTGGCATGATACACCACCCCGCCATGATCCGTATCTTCATAATAAACGCGAATGTGGAAGGTACTGACGGGGTCGTTAGCCAGCATCGAAAATCCCCTTGGGCTCCTTGGGGGCCGTCAGGCCCAGGGCCAGATAGCTGAGTTCAGTGGCGCAGCGCCCGCGCGGCGTGCGGATCAGATAACCGCGCTGGATCAGGAAGGGCTCCAGCACATCTTCGATGGTGCCGCGCTCCTCGCCGATGGCGGCCGCCAGACTCTCCACCCCCACCGGTCCGCCGGCGAAACGGGAGATGACGGCCTGGAGCAACTTGCGGTCCTGGCCATCGAAGCCATGCTGGTCCACCTCCATGAGGGTCAGGGCCGCCTGTGCCGTCGCCATGTCAATTTCGCCGTTACCCCGTACCTGAGCGTAGTCCCGTACCCGACGCAGCAGGCGGTTGGCGATGCGCGGCGTGCCGCGCGCGCGCCGGGCGATTTCCTGCGCGCCTTCCAGGGCCTGGGGGGTGCCGAGAATCCGGGCGGAGCGAGTGACGATCTGGGTCAGCTCGGCGTCGCTGTAGAATTCCAGGTGAAAACTGATGCCGAAGCGGTCGCGCAGCGGCGAGGTCAACAGGCCGGCGCGGGTGGTAGCGCCGATCAGGGTGAAGGGTGGCAGGCTGATTTTGATGGAGCGTGCCGCCGGCCCTTCGCCGATGAGGATGTCCAGCTCGTAGTCCTCCAGCGCGGGGTAGAGGATTTCTTCCACCACCGGGCTGAGACGGTGAATCTCGTCGACGAAAAGTACGTCGTGGGGTTGCAGGTTGGTGAGGATGGCGGCCAGGTCGCCGGGCTTGTCGAGCACCGGGCCGGAGGTGACTTTGAGGCCCGCGCCCATCTCCTGGGCGATGATATGCGCCAGGGTGGTTTTGCCGAGTCCGGGCGGCCCGAAGAGCAGCACATGATCCAGCGCCTCACTGCGCCCCCTGGCGGCATCGATATACAGGCCCAGAGACTCCCGCAGCTTGGCCTGCCCGAGGTACTCCGCCAGCCGGCGCGGCCGCAGGGCATGGTCTACTGCATCATTGTGGTCTTCCTGGGGGTTGAGAGGGCCTCTATCCATCATCCTGCTCTGACCGTCCGTGCAGCGGCGGGTTC
Source organism: Acidithiobacillus ferridurans (assembly GCF_003966655.1). Classification (NCBI taxonomy): domain Bacteria; kingdom Pseudomonadati; phylum Pseudomonadota; class Acidithiobacillia; order Acidithiobacillales; family Acidithiobacillaceae; genus Acidithiobacillus; species Acidithiobacillus ferridurans. The sequence goes on from NZ_AP018795.1 coordinate 1,309,539, forward strand.
CAAAAAATCAGTGACGTGACAAATTCTGCAGCGACTGACGGATGAGGTCTTCCAGACTCAGTCCGTCCGCCAGACCGGCTATCGCCTGGCTCGCCTGCGCAGGCTTATAACCTAAAGTCAGCAGCGCTGCAATGGCTTCCTGACGGGGATCACCGGCACCGCTCCGCCCCACCGGCCCCGGCGCGATGCCGCCCATCTTGTCGCGCAGTTCCACCACCAGCCGTTCGGCGGTCTTCGGGCCGATACCGGGGATGGCGGTGAGCTGCGCCGTGTTGCCTTCGGCCACGGCATGGCTGAGCCGCTCGGCGGGCAAACCGGACAAACAGGCCAGCGCCACCTTGCCGCCGATGCCGTTCACCCGGATCAGTAGCCGAAATATGTCGCGTTCCGCCACGGTCATGAAACCATAGAGCAGATGCGCGTCTTCGCGGATCGTGAGGTGGGTGTGGACGGTCAGCGCCGCGCCTTCGGCGGGCATCTGGTAAAAACCGGACAGGGGCATCTCCAGTTCATAGCCGACTCCCTGCACATCGAGCCAGAGCCAGGGTGGACGCCGCTGCAGGATGGTGCCGGTAAGGGAGGTGATCATGACGGAGGGCCTCGGGTCGTAACGGGTTCAGCGGCTGACCGCAGGCTGCCAGCGCTGCCGGGTGCGGTCATGGTGGGCATGACAAATGGCACAGGCCAGCGCATCCGCCGCGTCCGCCTGCGGGTTTTCGCTGAGTTTGAGGAGCCAGCGGACCATGCTCTGCACCTGCTCCTTGGCTGCGTGGCCACCGCCGACGGCGGCTTTTTTGATCTGCAGCGCCGTGTATTCCTCTACGGGCAACCCGGCTTCCAGCAAGGCGACCAGAGCGGCGCCGCGCGCCTGCCCCAGCTTGAGGGCGGAATCCGCGTTGCGCGCCATGAACACCTGTTCGATGGCCGCTTCCTCGGGGTGATACGTGCCGATGATCTGTTTCAGTTCACGATAGATGGCGCCGATGCGCTCCAGAAACGGTTGTCCGGACACATTCAGGCAGCCGTGGGCCACATGCCGGAGCTCGCCGGCCGCGTCGGACTCGATAATGCCGTAGCCGGTGCGCAAAGAACCCGGGTCGATACCGATGATCCGCACCGCAGCCTGGGGCCGGAAGGCGGGCGTTGCGCCTCCGTTCAGCACCACGGCCGCCGCGCTCGCCGGGAATTCCGCCGCAGGTTCAGGATGTCGCTTCCAGGCGGGCCATTTCTTCGTCACTGATGTCGTAGTTGGCATAGACGTTCTGCACGTCGTCGTTTTCTTCGAGAAAATCGATGAGCCGCAGCAGTTTCTCCGCCTCCTCACCGCTGACCTCGATCGTATTCTCCGGGACCATCGTCATTTCACTTTCTTCCGGCTTGAGCCCCGCCGCTTCCAGGGCCAGAACCACGCTGTGAAGATCCGATGGGGCCGTGTAAACGGCGATCCGCTCGCCTTCGTTGACCACATCTTCCGCACCCGCTTCCAGGGCCGCTTCGAGAATCCGGTCCTCATCGGCATCCGCCGGAAAAACAATCAGACCAAGCTTTTTGAACTGATAGGCCACCGAGCCCGCGGTACCCATATTGCCGCCGCGCTTGGAAAATATGTGGCGCACTTCGGCGACGGTACGCACCTTGTTGTCGGTCATGGTCTCGATCAGGATCGCGACACCGCCGGGACCATAGCCCTCATAGGTGACTTCTTCATAGTCCACGCCTTCCAGTTCGCCGGTGCCGCGCTTGATCGCCCGCTCGATGGTGTCTTTGGTCATGTTGGCCCCGTAGGCCTTGTCCAGGGCAAGACGCAAGCGGGAGTTGCTGGCCGGATCACCGCCGCCCGCCCGCGCCGCCACCGTGATTTCGCGGATGAGGCGGGTGAAAATCTTGCCGCGCTTGGCGTCCTTCAGCGCCTTCTTGAACTTGATGGTGGACCACTTACTATGCCCTGACATGACCTACTCCCTGTTCTATCACTGGACTATCCTGCAAAATGAAAATATCGCCCATGGTACCGCAAAGGCGGGGATGCCGTCATGCGAGGGTGGCGATGGCGCTCATGGTGGCGCCGAGCACCTCGGCGGCTTGGGCATCCGGATGAAAATGCAGAGGTACCCCATAACGCAGCAAAGGCCGCTGGCGGTGTACCCAGGTACTGAAGTCCGAGCGGCCTTGTCGCGCGCCACTGATATGGGCGGGCACCACCGGCGCGGCGCTTTCCCGCACCAGCCAGGCAATGCCTTTCTGGGTTTCCTCGCGGTTGATCCCGCCCTCGGGAAATACGCCCAGCACCCGTCCTTCTTCCAGCATCCGTCGCGCCTGCAGGAGGGCACGGACATCTCGACGGTCGCGGCGTACGGGGATGCTGTAGGTCTGCTCCAGCAGGCGGCGCATCCAGGCGTTGTCGTAATATTCCTGTGCGACCAGAAAGGAAATGATCCGCTGATTACTGGCCACCAGGAATAAAGGATCGAGCACGGAAACATGATTGCAGGCGAGGATGGCGGGCCCGGTCTCGGGAACGCTGCTGCGCTCCCAGCGGCCCCCCTGATAAAAGCGGGTGTAGCCGTAAAGCAGGGCATGTAGGCCACGCTGGGTAAAGGACCACTCCGTCGCCAGATCGGCCACCACAGACGGTTGCCCCATGAGGTTCGTCAGGAAACCGCCAGCATGCGTTCCAGCGCCAGCCGGGCTTGCGCAGCGGTCTCCGGGTCCACCTCGATGCGGTTGACCACCTGGCCCGCGAGGAGGCTCTCCAGCGAGCGAGCCAGTTGTTCCGGGTCGATGCGGAACATGGTGGAGCACATGCAGACCATGGGCGACATGAACTCCACGGTCTTGTCTTCGGCGCGCACCTCGCTGGCCAGGCGGGTGACCAGATTGATCTCCGTGCCCACCAGCCACGCACTGCCGGGTGGTGCGGCCTTGACCGTGCGCAGGATGAAATCCGTCGAACCGACGGCATCGGACATCTGGCAGACTTCAAAAGACGCCTCCGGATGGGCGATCACCTGCCCCTGGGGATGCTCGCGGCGCCAGCGTTCGATGTGGGCCGGCTGAAACATCTGGTGGACCGAGCAATGCCCCTTCCAGAGCAGGATTCTGGCACGGCGGATTTCTTCCGGCGTGAGGCCGCCCAGCGGCAGGCTGGGGTCCCAAACCGGCATGTCGCGCAGGGGAATACCCAGTTGGTAACCGGTCCAGCGTCCCAGATGCTGATCGGGGAAAAACAGGGCCTTGGGACGTTGCCCGAAGGCCCAGTCGAGCACCTTGCGGGCATTGGAGGAGGTGCAGACCGTGCCGCCGTGGACGCCACAGAAGGCCTTGAGCGCGGCCGAAGAGTTCACGTAGGTGACAGGAGTGACCTCCCGCTCCACATCGATCACCGTCGCTAGTTCCTCCCAGGCACGCTGCACCTGGGGCATATCGGCCATATCGGCCATGGAGCAGCCAGCGTTGAGGTCCGGCAGAATGCTCGCTTGTTCCGGGCGGCTGAGAATATCGGCCACTTCGGCCATGAAATGAACGCCGCAGAAGACGATAAACTCGGCCTCCTGCTCGGCGGCAGCACGGGAGAGCTGCAGGGAGTCGCCATGAAAGTCGGCGTGGCGATAGACTTCTTCGCGCTGATAGTGGTGGCCGAGAATGACCGCACGCTTGCCCAGCGCCGCCTTGGCCCGCCGGATTCGCGCATCCAGCTCCGCCGCGTCACTGCTCCGCAGCCCCTGAATCCTCACCGTTTCCACACCCATAACCGACCCTCTCAGGCGCCATTGCGCGTGCAAAAATACCCGTTCACGTTACGAAGCCGTCCGCCAGCCGTCAAGCGCCCGCCCTTTCAGGGATTGGGAATGCCAACCCCGACACCGGGACGCAGGCGGATGCCGAGTTCCTGAAGCTGCTTGTCGGCCACCGTACCGGGGGCTTCGGTGAGCAGGCAACCGGCCTTTTGCGTCTTGGGAAAGGCGATCACGTCACGGATGGTCTCGGCACCGCACAGGAGCATCACCAGTCGATCCAGCCCGAAAGCCAGACCGCCATGGGGCGGCGCCCCGTAACGCAGGGCGTCGAGCAGGAAGCCGAATTTGTCCCGCGCCTCTTCCGCCCCGATGCCGAGGGCGGCGAAGACCTTTTCCTGTACCGCCTCCTGATGGATGCGGATACTGCCGCCGCCGATCTCGTTGCCATTGAGTACCAGATCGTAGGCCCGCGCCAGGGCATTGCCGGGATCCTGACCAAGGGTTTCCAGGTGTTCCGTCTGCGGCGCGGTAAAGGGATGATGGGTGGAAGTCCAGCGATTCTCCTTGTCGTCATAGTCGAACATGGGGAAGTCGGTGATCCAGACCGGGCACCATTCGCCCTCCAGCAAACCCAGATCAGCGGCCACACGGTTACGCAGGTTGCCGAGGGCTTCGTTGACGATTTTGGCGGTATCCGCGCCGAAAAAGAGGATGTCGCCCGCCGCCGCGCCGCTGCGCCGGAGGATTTCGCTCAGGACGGCTTCCGGCAGGAACTTGACGATGGGGGATTGCAGGCCTTCGTTACCCCGATCCAGGGCATTCACCTTGATCCAGGCCAGGCCCCTGGCCCCGTAGATGGCGGTGAACTGGGTGTAGGCATCGATCTGCGCCCGGCTGAGCTGGGCGCCACCGGGCACCCGCAGGCAGGCCACCCGCCCATGCGGACGTTCGGCGGCTTCGCGAAACACTTTGAAGTCCACCGCGCGCATGAGATCGGTGAGCTCTGTCAGTTCCAGCGGATTGCGCAGATCGGGGCGATCGACGCCAAAGCGATGCATGGCGTCCCGGTAGGTCATCCGTGGGAAGGGATCGGGCAACTGCACGCCCAACACCTCGGCAAACAGCCCGCGGATCATGGGCTCGGCAGTCCCCATGACGGCCTCTTCATCGACAAACGATGCCTCGATATCGATCTGGGTGAATTCCGGCTGACGATCGGCCCGCAAGTCTTCGTCGCGGAAGCACTTGGTGATCTGGTAATAGCGGTCCAGTCCCGCCACCATCAGAAGCTGCTTGAAGAGCTGCGGGCTCTGGGGCAGCGCGAAAAAGTGTCCCGGCTGGGTGCGCGACGGCACCAGGTAGTCACGGGCGCCTTCCGGGGTGGAGCGGGTAAGGACGGGGGTTTCCACGTCGATAAAGCCGGCATTGTCCAGATAGCCGCGCACGAAGCGGGTGACCTGATGGCGCAGGCGCAGACGATGGAGCATTTCCGGCCGACGCAGGTCGAGATAGCGGTACTTGAGCCGGAGGTTCTCGGCGATGTCTTCCTCATCCAGGGGGAAGGGGACCGGCTCGGATCGGTTGAGAATACGGATGCGCGCTGCGGCCAGCTCGACCTTGCCACTGGGCATGTGGGGATTCTCGGTACCCGCGGGCCGGGCACGGAGAACGCCCTCGACCTGCAGCACAAACTCGTTGCGGCACTCGTTGGCGGCGGCGAAGGCGTCGACCTGGTCCGGATCGGCGACGATCTGCACTAGACCTTCGCGGTCCCGCAGGTCTATGAAAATGACGCCGCCGTGGTCACGCCGCCGTTGCGCCCAACCGCAGAGGATGACCGTCTGGCCGATCAGGCCTTCGTGAATACCGTTACAATAGTGTGTCCGCATGCTGCGTCCCGTATGAGTCAACAAGAAAAGGGCCACCCGACCGGGAGGCCCGCGCACAATCTAGCCTTGCCGCGCGCGCCGCGTCAATGACAGGCGCAACCCCCGGCGGGGCAGGTAGGCACAGCGGCGGCTTCCGGCTTGCTCTCGCCGGCTTTATTGCCGCCACCCTTGAAATCGGTCTGGTACCAGCCGGAGCCCTTCAGGGCGAAGCCGCCGGCGCTCAGTTGCCGCTCCAGCCCCGGCTTTCCGCAATGGGGGCAATCGGTCAGGCGGGGATCACTCATGCGCTGCTCGACACTCAAGTGGTGCCCGCAATCCTTGCATACATACTCGTAAGTTGGCATTGTATCGACTCCGTATCGGGTTGTTGCTTTAAAAGATGCCTATTAAATACGACCTCACGCCGCAATTTTCAAGGGCCTTGTGCCAGTACATGCGGCACGGGAGCGATGCAGATGCCCGTGGCCGCTGAACTGCACAGTGCATTGCAAACGCTCATCGCCCTGCTCGCGATCCTCAATCCCGTCGGCGCCATCCCGATTTTCATTGCCCTGACCAGCGACGAAGACCCACAACAACAACTCGCCACGGCGAAGCTGGCATCGCGCGCCGTCGCCGTGGTGCTGCTCACGTCGGCGTTCCTGGGAGAATATATCCTGCAATTCTTCGGGATCAGCATCGCCGCCTTTCAGGTGGCGGGCGGTATGGTGCTCATGCTGCTGGCCTTCAATATGCTACAGGCCAAGTCCAGCCGCTATCGCCACACCCCGGAGGAAGCCGCCGAGGGCATGCAGAAAGAGGCCGTCGCCGTAGTCCCTCTCGCCATCCCCCTGCTCGCGGGTCCCGGCACCATGGTCACCGTGATCATCGCCCATCACAAAAATGCGTCGTGGCTGGCCAGCGGCCTGTTGATCATCGACATCCTGGTAATCGCCGGAGTGGCCTATGCGGCACTACGCCTGGCGGAGCCCCTGTCGCGCCGGCTGGGGGTGACGGGCATCAACATCTCTACCCGTATCTTCGGGCTGGTGCTCGCCGCCATTGCCGTGACCTTCATCGCCAACGGTCTGGCCGCCTTGTTTCCCGGTCTGGTACACGTCCGCATGTCCTGAGCGGCGACCGGGACGTCTGTTGATCTCCGGAATGCCTGCGCGTCGCCGCACATCATCCAGCGCCCTATAGTCGCTAATCAGCCCATAGATTAATTATATTTGCCAGGGCTGAACAATAGGCTATTTTGATTGATATAAAGAATAGTGGCAAGGCGGGGTTTCCCCCTATGCCTATTACAAGATGGAGGAGCGTATGGAGACCATCGTTTGGGGTTTCATGTTCGGGGCGATTCTACAATATGCGCGCCTGAACCGATTTAATACCATAGCGGGCATGGCGGTACTGCAAAATCTCGCCGTCGCCAAAACCATGGCCTTCACTATCGGCCTGGGGATGCTTTTGCTGCAGTCCGAGATTCTCCTGGGATGGGCGGACTACCACGTCAAACCCCTGATCCTCGTCGGCGTGGTCGTGGGCGGACTGCTCTTCGGCGTGGGCATGGCCGTACTCGGCTACTGTCCCGGCACCGTCGCCATATCCCTGGGCCAGGGCAATCTCGATGCCTTGGTCGGCATCATCGGCGGTTTGTGCGGCGCCCTGGTTTTTGCGGTGGTCTACCCCTCCATAAATCCCCTTCTCGGCCCGAACCTGGGCGCCCTGTCTGTCCGCAGCCTGTTGCCCGATGACACCCTGTTCTGGAGCGTCACCAGTGCCGTGGCGATCTTGTTCATGGGAATCGCCTTGTATTTACAGAAATTGCAGCATCATGACTGGCGCTGGCTGCACGCCGCCGTGGGTCTGGCGTTGCTCAACTGCGTACTCACCCTGCCCTTTGTCGCCGGTCACCCCATGGGCGCATCCACGGCCTTTCCTTATGCGGCCATGACCCTTACCGACCTGGGCGCGGAATCCTATCAGGCCGCCATAGCGGCGCCAGGCGCATGGGAATTATGGTTTCTCACCGGGGCGTTTCTGGCCGGGCTGGTGTTTGCCCTGCTCCACCGCAGCTTTCGCATCTCCAGCGTGCCCGAGTTGTGGGTGCGGTACCACGGTCCCAAGCCGGCCAAACGTTTTTTCTGGGCGTTCGTCGGCGGCTTCCTGCTCCTCTTCGGGGCGCGCATGGCGGGCGGATGCACCTCTGGCCATGTGATTTCCGGGGGAATGCAACTGGCGGTCAGCAGCCTGGTGTTCGCCGTGGTCGTATTCGCGGCATTCCTGACAACCGGTCATTATTTTTATCGGATACGCCAGGCGGTGCCTATCCCGCCCTCACCCCGGATCGTCGGGGTCAACGAGATAGAAGCCCGTTGAACGATGATACGGCGAACCATCTTCTTCCTGCGCGGCAAGAAACGGGTTTCCGAAGAACGGAAACGCCGGCGGACGGGGGCTGATGATTTGCCCCTTCGGTTATTCGCACTCTGCGGCGTCGCGATGTTTACCTCCATAGGACCGGCCGGCGCTGACGCGGCCATGAAGACGGACAGCACGCAGCGACCGGGCGGACCCACACCCAGCGTCGCGGGGAGTGCAAGAACCTCTGCGGCAGTACCGCCCGTCGTCGGCGCCGCCCAGGTGTCGCCGCTATCCGGCGGGTTATGCATTTTTCCGGGATGCCCTGGAAATCCGCTGGCGGATTGGACCCGCGCGCCACAGAGGCAACGATTCCTCGCCAGAAAATCAGCGCACCGGAAACCCGCTCACCGGCGGGACAAACGCGCCCTCCGCATCCGTCTGAGACCGGGGCACAAAGCCATCGCCCTCCTGCGTCACCATCCGGGCAGGTCCCATCCCATAGCCGGTGTGAGCCGCAACCCCTATATGTCCAGGCGGCCTCTGCGCCTGGCCTTTCCGCGTTACGGCACCGGGACCCTTGCCGTCCAGAGCGCCCTGGAACTCGCGCCCATTTCCAGGTACCGGTACTCCTGGCGGAACGGATCGTATCTGACACTGGGTGTGCATGGCCATTACGGCATCGGGCAGGGCTGGGATATCTTGTCCGGCATAGACTATGTCAGCCACACCAAAGCCCTTTCGCCACAGGAGGTAGATGACTCTCGCGCCTATATCGGGGTAATGCACAGATTCCAGTGACCTTTCCCAATCCGCTGTTTTACCTATTTCCGGAGACTCTAATTACATGTGGAAAAAACGGTTCCTTCTCTCTGCTCTTGCCGGTCTGGCCATGGGTACGGCCAACGCCGCACCAGCCATCATCGGCACATCTTTTGCCATGCCTGCGGACATTGCCGCCGTCAAAATCAGCCAGCAACTGACGGCGCGTCACTTCAAGGTAGTGGACAATCTGAACGTGCTCCCCCGCATTCACAAGGGCAACCCGCAGCTTGCCGCCCGGATTCCTCCGGACATCCAGGCCGAGCGGCTGTTGGTCGTATGCCAGTCCAGCTCCATTGTCGGCTACCTGCGCACCGACCCCGCCGCCACGAGTCTCTGTCCGATCACCCTGTCGCTGGTCCAGATAAACGGCAAAACCACCGCTTACTATCTCCAGCGTAGTGCATTACTGACGGATAACGCCGCGGCGCGAGCGGTTGGCCAGAAAGCCGACGAATCCGTTCTGGACGCCCTTCATGCAGCGCAAAAACAGTAGACCGTATAGTTTGGCACACCCAAAGGAGAGAACCATGAGTAACGAGCAAAATTTGCTGAGCCGTCGCGACGTCATGAAACGTGCAGTGTGGGGTGCCGGAGCCCTGGCTGTGGGTGCCGTGGGTACCCAGACGAGCGCCGTAGCGGCCGGCCTGAGCGGGAATCCCGGCAATTTGTTGCCGACTGGTGCCAGGAGTCTGAAGGAACTCGGCGAACGCTTGGCCAAAACACCGCGGCGGCGCGACTTCAAAACGGTTCCCATGATCCTCACCAAACCGGACGAATGGGATGATGCGGCGCTGCGGGAGATCATCCATTACGCCGGTGGCCCGAAACAGGTCTGGGATAATACCGATGTTTCCAGCCCGTGGCTGAACTTGATGCGCAACAGCATGAATGTGCAGGTCTGGGCGTTTAGGCATCCGGATTTCCTTTGTGTCTCGGCCACCCATGGCAGCGCCCACTGGGCGCTGTACGATGATTTCATCTGGAACAAATATCTGGCACAGATGACCGGCGGAAAATGGAAAGGCAACGAATGGGTCAAAGAACCGCCGGCGGCGGCGGCCGACCCCGCCAACTTTGAGAATCCCGAAGGAGTGTTCGCTCCGGGGGACAACAGTGTCACGGTATTGCAGCGTCGCGGCGCCGTTTTCCTGGGCTGTCACAATGGCATCTGGGAAATCACCGAGGGCGTGCTCAAGAAGGGCATCAATCCCGACGGCCTCAGCCATGAACAGATGGCGGCCGAGTTTACCAACCATCTCATTCCCGGTGTCATCCTGACGCCGGGGGTGGTAGGCACCTTGCCGGAACTGCAGTTGGCCGGCTTTCAATACGCAAAATAGTAGATCAAGAGGAGCGATAGGATGACGAGAAGCAGCACACTACGGCTGGCTCCACTGCTGGCAGCCGCCTCCCTGATGGTTTTTGGTACCTGCGCCGTGGCGGCGGACAACGGCTGGGGTACCCCTGGCGAGTTCCATGGCACGAAGAGCCAGGTATTCCCTCCCTGGCAAAATGGCGCCAACAACCCGGCGACCTCTAAAGGCCTGGATTTTACCATCCCGGAAGTCGACAACCTGCCGGATTTTCACGGTAGCATCGACAACCCGAAACTGAGCATCTTCGTGGGGGGCAACTACTTTTTTGCCATGGCACCGCTGGTGGCCG